>JBARBF010000043.1:0-12139 GCA_049792755.1 Bacteroidales bacterium
AACCTGAACCGTTATCCCGATCCTTACCAAAGGGAGCTTAAATCGGCAATTTCAAAAGTAAAAGGGATTGAAGAAGAAAAGATTTTCCTCGGTAACGGCAGCGATGAAATTATAGATCTTTGCTTCAGGGTGTTCTGTAATCCCGGTGTTGATAAAGCTCTCATTTTCACTCCTACATATGGCATGTACCAGGTCTCTGCTTCTGTTAATGATATTGACGTTGTGAAAATTCCTTTGAACGATACCTTTCAGATTAATATTAATAAAGCCGAACTTTTCTTCTCTGATAATAATCTGAAACTCATCTTCATCTGTTCTCCTAATAACCCTACTGCAAATTCAATGAATTATCCTGACGTTGAATACATTATTAATAAATTCAGCGGCATAGTTATCATTGATGAAGCTTATATTGATTTCAGTGACAAACCTTCGTTTATTAAGCTTGTTAACAAGTATTCCAATCTGATTGTCCTGCAAACATTCAGTAAGGCATTCGGACTTGCATCAGTAAGAGTTGGGATGGCATTTTCCAGTCCTTCCATCATTCAGTATTTCAATAAGCTTAAACCGCCATATAACATCAGTGCCATTAACCAGAAAGCTGCATTGCTAAAGCTTGGTCAAACTGACCAATATCAAAGCCAGGTTTTAAGAATTAAAAAGGAAAGAGAAAGATTGTCGAAACTACTTTCAAATTTGAAAACAATAGAAGAAGTCTATCCTTCAGACGCCAACTTCCTGCTTGTAAAAGTTAAAAAAGCTAATTACATTTATAATATATTGGTTGACAAGAATATAATTGTGCGAAACCGAAGTACTGTAATTGACAACTGCCTTAGAATTACTATAGGGAAAAAGTCAGAAAACGACCAGTTAATCAAGGCATTAAAATCCATTTCAATATGAAGAAAGTGCTTTTTATTGATCGGGATGGTACCATTATTGCCGAAACGGAAGATGAGCAAATAGATAGTTTTGAAAAACTGACTTTTCTCCCCGGAGCGATAACATGTTTATCAAAAATAGCAAAAGAAACTGATTTTGAACTTGTTATGGTTACAAACCAGGATGGTCTTGGAACAGAGTCGTTTCCGGAGAATACTTTCTGGCCTGTTCAGAATAAGGTCCTGGAAATACTTAAAGGTGAGGGTGTTACTTTCGCTGAAATTTTTATTGACAGAACTGTCCCGTCTAGAAAAGCTCCTACCAGAAAACCCGGAACCGCTATGCTTGTCAGTTACCTTGCGAACGGAATCGATCTCAACTCATCATACGTTATAGGCGACAGGATAACAGATGCTGAGTTAGCAAAGAACCTCGGATGTAAAGCCATTTTAATCAGCAATGAAGACATACCTGGTGTTGAATTATCTACCGGAGACTGGAACGATATCTATAAATATCTGAAAAAAATACCCCGGGTTGGAAAGGTTAACCGGAAGACCTCTGAGACAGAAATATCCGTTGAACTCAACCTTGATGGCTCAGGAAAGAACACAATTAATACCGGAATCGGTTTTTTCGATCATATGCTTGAACAGATTGCCCGTCATGGCAACATTGACCTTGAAATTCAGGCAAAGGGTGATCTTTATGTTGATGAACACCATACTGTTGAGGATGTGGCAATTGCACTTGGTGAAGCTATGCTGAAGGCACTTGGAGGGAAAAAAGGTATCGAAAGATATAGTTTCGTATTACCGATGGATGACTGCCTTGCACGGGTTGCTCTGGATTTTGGAGGCAGGCCTTGGCTGGTTTGGGATGTGAGATTCGGAAGGGAGAAAATAGGAGAGCTTCCGGCTGAATTGTTTTTCCATTTCTTTAAGTCGTTCAGCGACAATGCCAAATGTAACCTGAACATAACCGCCGAAGGTGAGAATGAACATCACAAGATCGAAGCAATCTTCAAAGCTTTTGCGAAAACCGTAAAACTGGCTGTAAATCAAACAGATAACTTTAATTTACCCACTACAAAAGGCAGTCTATGATAGCTATATTGAAATACAGCGCGGGTAATATTAAATCTGTTCAGAATGCACTTACACGTTTAGGTCATAAGAGTATTATTACAGACAATGCATCAGAATTGTCAAGCGCAGATAAGGTCATTTTTCCGGGTGTAGGAGAAGCCAGTTCTGCAATTCATTATCTGAAGGAAAGAGGACTGGATAAAACAATCGTTTCAATGAAACAACCTGTTCTCGGAATTTGTCTCGGTTTACAGCTGATGTGTCGTTTTTCTGAAGAAGGAGAAACGCAATGCCTTGGAATATTTGATAGCGATGTAAGGTTGTTTCCACCTGTTGACAAAATCCCACATATGGGTTGGAATAATTGCCTGACTATGAAAGGAGACCTTTTCAAAGGCATAACGATTGATGACAACCTCTATTACGTTCACAGTTACTATGCTGAGATTTCTTCTTCCACCGTTGCAACTTGTGACTATATCATTCCCTTCAGCGCAGCCATGCAAAAAGGAAATTTTTATGCAACGCAGTTTCATCCGGAGAAATCAGCTGAAACAGGTGAAAAAATATTGAAAAATTTTCTCGAACTATGAGAATCATAATAGCAATTGATATTATAGAAGGGAAATGTGTCCGACTGACAAAAGGAGATTTCAATACAAAGAAAGTCTACAGCGAGGATCCTCTGGAGGTAGCCTTACAGATCGAAGATAATGGGATAAACTATTTGCATCTTGTCGATCTGGAAGGAGCCAAAAACAAAAAGATTGAAAATATTAAGGTTCTTGAAAAAATTGCATGGAAAACAAAATTAAAAATTGACTTTGGTGGCGGATTGAGAACATATGAAGATCTGATAACAGTTTTTAATGCCGGGGCGAGACAAGTCACAACAGGAAGCATAGCCATGAAAGATCCGGATTTATTCCTTGAATGGCTTTCAAAACTTGGGCAGGAAAAGCTGATTCTTGGGGCAGATTGTACCGACAGAAAAGTCGTAACTGATGGATGGCTGGAAAAATCAGACAAAGAAATAATAAGTTACATTTCTGATTACAGGTCAAAAGGTGTGAAATATACAATATGCACTGATATTAAAAAAGATGGAATGCTTAAGGGACCGTCAACGGCATTGTATAAAGAAATATTGCGGGCTGTAAAAATCAATCTTATAGCAAGCGGAGGCATTTCATCAATGAAAGATATTGAAAATATTCAGGAAACGGGTTGCGAGGGTGTAATTATAGGTAAAGCCGTATATGAGGGAAAAATTTCTTTAAACGAATTGGGGAAAATATGTTAAAAAAAAGAATTATTCCTTGTCTCGACATTAAAGATGGAAGAACGGTCAAAGGAGTGAATTTTCTTAACCTCACAGATGCAGGTGATCCGGTTGAGCTTGCAAAAACATATGTGAAACAGGGTGCGGATGAACTTGTTTTTCTCGATATAACTGCAACAATAGAGAACAGGAAAACTCTTGCCGGATTGGTTGAAAGAATTGCAGCTGAGATAAATATACCATTTACAGTTGGAGGAGGAATTGATAATGTCAATGATGTTTCAGCTCTCATTAAAGCCGGAGCTGATAAGGTCACAATAAATTCATCGGCAGTAAGAAGACCCGGACTTATATCTGAGATTGCAGGGCGGTTTGGAAATCAGTGTACCGTCGTAGCCATTGATACAAAATTTATTGATGATGAATGGATTGTGGTCGTGGACGGAGGGCGGACCATTACTGAATTAAGAACAATTGACTGGTCTCACTCTGTTGAAGAACTTGGAGCCGGAGAAATACTGCTGACCTCTATGAATAATGATGGAACGAAAACAGGATTTTCGCTTGATATTACTGCTGCAGTAAGCAGGAGTGTAAATATTCCCGTCATTGCATCAGGAGGAGCAGGATCAATGGAACATTTCAGCATGGTTTTTTTTAATACCGGGTGCAGCGCTGCACTTGCCGCCAGCATTTTCCACTATGGGAAAATAGATATAAGAGAATTGAAAAAGTACCTGAAACATCAAGGTATTGCAATCAGATGAATATATTTCCTGTCTCTGTGCAACTCTGTGTCTCCTTTGTGACCCTCTGTGTAACAAAAGATTAAGAACTTACACTGAGAAACACAGAGAAGCACAGAGTCACACAGAGGTTTAAAACTCGAACAATTAACTGAAAATTCAAAATGGAACAAATTGATTTTGCGAAAGGGAACGGACTGGTTCCGGTTGTTATTCAGGATAATAGCACACTACAGGTCCTAATGGTAGGGTATATGAATGAGGAGGCTTTTAAAAAAACCTGTTATGAAAAAAAAGTGACATTCTTCAGCAGGAGTAAAAAAAGGCTGTGGACAAAAGGAGATACCTCCGGGAATTATTTACTTGTAAAAGAAATTTTGTCTGACTGCGATAATGACTCAATCCTGATTAAAGCCAATCCTGCAGGACCAACATGTCATACAGGCAATACATCATGTTTCGGCGATGAGACGCCAAAAGGATTTATATTCGAACTGGAATATATTATAAATCAGCGGATTGAAAATGATGTCAAAGATTCATACACCAATGAGCTTTATAAAAAAGGTATAAATAAGGTAGCTCAGAAAGTTGGAGAAGAAGCCGTTGAGTTAGTTATTGAAGCAAAGGATAATAATATTGATCTGTTTAAAAACGAAGCTGCCGATCTCCTCTATCATCTTTTAATATTGTTGAAAAAAAAGGGAGTTACTCTCCAGAGTATTGAAGAGGTGCTGAAAGCGAGGCATAAGAAGTAGGTATAAACATATATTGGGTCATGCCATGGCATGACCCTACAATGACAAAAAACGTTCGTAGGTCCACGCCATGGCGTGGACATTTCTTTGGGGTGAGGCGAAGGCAAAAACTGTTAATTTTTAACCTAATCCTCACTTTTTCTGATTTTTTACTTGTTTTTTTAAAAATTCAATTACTTTTGTAAGCTAATAAGGCAACCAAATGAGTATCGTATACAAATATTTTATCTCCTTTTTCTACTTCTATTTTTATTTTAAAAAAAATAAAGGGATTTTTGTATACAGATAATATTAATTATATGAAAGCAAGGGTCCCTCAGAGGGGCCCTTGATGTTTTAATACTTTCCAGATTATGAAGATAGCAATACAGGGAGAAACAGGATGTTTTCATGAAGTCGCCGCAAGGCAGTATTTCAATTATGATGAAATCGAAATAGTACCCTGTTCAACATTCGATCTTGAACTCAGCACTCTCAGTAACGGGGGGGCAGACTTTGCAGTAATGGCTATTGAAAATGCCAGGTCAGGAAGCATTCTCTATAATTATACTCTACTGAGGGAATCAGGAATGAAGATCCTGGGAGAACATAATCTTCGTATAACTCAGAATCTAATGGCATTACCCGATCAGAAGATAACCGACATACGGGAGATACGGTCCCACCCAATCGCACTTGCACAATGCATGACATTTCTTAGTCAGTTTCCCGGCATAATCCTAATTGAGAGTGATGACACTGCGGGTAGTGCAAAACAGATAAGCGAAACTAATATGAAAGGTGTGGCTGCTATCGCACCATCCCACGCGGCAGAGATATACAGACTCGAAATACTTGCCCACGGAATTGAAACATATAAACAAAATTACACCAGATTTCTGGTTTTAGGCAATGAGGAGAAAGGAAACACCAGAGGCAATAAAGTATCAATCTGCTTCTCTACAGGACATAAACCAGGATCGTTGGCGAAAGTTCTTGTTAAGCTTGCAGAACTGGAGATTAACTTGTCAAAAATTCAATCTGTACCAAGATTGAATGGAGAATGGGAATATATGTTCTATCTCGATCTGGAATTGAATAAAAACACAAAATCCGATATAATCAAAAGGGTTTTGGATAAATATACCAGTAACCTGGAGATACTTGGTGTTTACTTTAAAGGAGACATGCTATATGATAGTTAAACCCGCCGACCGCACAGAAAATGTTCAGGAATATTATTTCTCTCAAAAACTTGCCCAGATAGACAGGATGCGCAGAGACGGCTTCGATGTTATTAACCTTGGTATTGGCAGTCCTGATCAGCCACCTTCCGAAAATACCATATCGGCACTGATTGAGGAAGCCAAAAAGACAACTTCACACGGATACCAGAGTTATTCGGGTATCCCCCTTCTGAGAAAAGCATTCGCAGAGTGGTATAAGAAGTATTTTCATGTTAATCTGAATCCCGAAAATGAGATCCTTCTTCTGATGGGAAGCAAGGAGGGCATAATGCATATAAGTATGGCCTTCGTTAATCCGGGAGATGAAGTTCTTGTACCTGATCCCGGTTACCCTACATATTCATCGGTAACAAACCTTGTCGGGGGTATAGTAAGAAAATATGAACTCACTGAAGAGAACGGATGGCTTCCCGATCTGAAATTTCTCGAACAGAGCGATCTGAGAAGAGTAAAACTGATGTGGGTCAATTACCCTCACATGCCAACCGGAGTAAAAGGATCAATTGATTTGTATGAAAAACTGGTTGCCTTTTCCGCCAAACATAAGATATTACTGGTGAATGACAATCCATACAGCTTCATATTAAACAACAAATATATTAGTCTCCTTTCTGTTGCCGGAGCAAAAGAAACTGCACTGGAATTGAATTCGTTAAGCAAATCACACAATATGGCCGGTTGGAGAATTGGTATGGTTGCCGGCCACAGTGAATATATTAAATCTATTCTTAGGGTAAAAAGCAATATGGATTCAGGAATGTTTCTGGCAATGCAAATGGCTGCTGTTGAAGCGCTTAGTAACAATGAATCATGGTACAACACGGTCAACGGTGTTTATATAAAACGAAGGAAAATTGTTGAAGAAATTATGGATTTGCTAAAATGCAGATACAATAAATCACAGGTTGGCCTGTTTGTCTGGGGACGAATCCCCGATGATATACCGGACTGTGAATCTTATATTGAGGAGATCTTAATGAAGATTTATGTATTCATTACCCCCGGATTCATTTTCGGAAAGAATGGAGAACGCTATATTCGTATCTCCCTCTGTGCAACGGAAGAGAGACTAAATGAAGCCAAAGGCAGAATAATAAGTATACTTTCCACCATTTAAAAAAATAACTTAATAATAAAACAGGAAATGACAATTGCTGTAATCGGTATAGGACTTATAGGAGGATCGCTGATGGTTGATCTCCGGAAACGCGGATTTGCAGATAAAATAGTTGGTGTCGATACAAATATGCATCACCAGAATATTGCCCTTCTTTGTGGCCTTGTTGATGAAAATGATACTCTGGAAAATGCCGTTGAAAAAAGCGACTTGATAATACTTTCCACACCCGTAAATTCTAATTGCAAAATGTTACCGGTTATTCTCGACAGGATCGCAGGAACTTCAAAAATAGTTACAGATATGGGTTCTACAAAAGCCAGCATAGCGAGAGTTTCAAAAAACCATTCAGCCAGAGGCAGATATGTTGCCGTTCATCCTATGGCCGGTACAGAGTATTCCGGCCCCCTGGCAGCTATAGGTAAACTATTCGATTATAAGACAGCAATTATTTGTGACAAGGAACTCAGTGATACCGATGCGCTTAATACAGTTGAAAAAATGCTCGATTTGCTTAATATGCATAAAGTGTATATGAACTCGAGCGACCATGATGTGCATGTAGCTTACATATCGCACATCTCACATATTACTTCTTTTTCACTGGCATTAAGTGTCCTTGAAAAGGAACAGGAAGAACAAAATATCCTCACTCTGGCAGGTGGCGGATTTGAGAGTACAGTAAGGCTCGCAAAAAGCAATGGAGAGACCTGGGCACCAATCTTTCTGGAAAATTCACAATATATCCTTGAGGTTATGGATACCTATATTGAAAAAATGAATTCATTCAGAAAAATGATTTTAGATAATGATATTGACGGACTGAAAGCTCTTATGGAAGAGGCAAACAAAATAAGAAAAATTTTGAACTAATATGATTCTTTTTAACCACAGAGGACAATAAGGAGGCACAAAGCACCCAAAGATAAAACCCTGGCACTAAGTTCTTTGTGATCTTTGTTTTAAACCTTTGTGATCTTTGTGGTCAATGGATTTCATTATTCAACTAAAATAGATTATAAAGAATACATAAAATTTAACAAATTAAATAATGGAATTACAACTTAAGAATTCCCTGATTAAAGACTGGAGAGGCTATAAGGGCAGACCCTTTCTGATATCCGGCCCATGCAGCGCTGAAACAGAGGAACAAGTGATGGAAACAGCTAATCAATTAGCTAATATAAAGGAGGTTAGCCTGTTTCGCGCAGGTATATGGAAGCCCAGGACCCGCCCGAATTCTTTTGAAGGTGTGGGTACGGAAGGATTAAAATGGTTGAGAAGAGTGAAACAGGAAACCGGTCTCCTGGTCGGCACTGAAGTAGCTAATGAAAAACATGTCTATGAAGCTTTGAAATATGGCATTGACATGTTATGGATCGGAGCCAGGACATCAGTTAATCCTTTCACGGTTCAGGAGATCTCAGATGCGTTAAGCGGGGTAGATGTTATGGTTCTGGTCAAAAACCCTATCAATCCGGATCTTGAGTTGTGGATCGGCGCAATAGAACGAATTGCCAGGGCAGGTATTACCAGGATAGGTGCTATTCATCGTGGCTTCTCATCCTATGAAAAAACTTTGTATCGCAATCAGCCTAACTGGCAGTTGCCAATTGAATTAAGGCGGCGAATCCCTGACTTACCAATAATTTGTGATCCAAGCCATATTGGCGGAGCCAGGCAATTCCTCCACGAGATTTCCCAGAAGGCAATGGATCTCAATTTCGACGGGTTAATGCTTGAATCACATATCGATCCCTCAAAAGCTTTAAGTGATGCTGCCCAACAGCTTACTCCCAACGACCTGAAAGAGCTTTTAAGCAGATTGATTCTTCGGAATCCGAGTACTTCTGATCCAAAATTACTTGATGTACTGGGTGAGTTAAGACAACAGATAGACGTATATGATGATCATCTTCTGGACCTGATGGAGAAGAGAATGAAAGTTGCAGAAACTATCGGCCGTTATAAAAAGGAAAATAATATTACTATCTTGCAAACAACCCGATGGGATGAAATTATTAATAAAGTACTTACAAAAGGTCATGCAAAAGGCCTCAGTACGGAGTTGATAGATACAATCTTCAAAGCAATTCATCAGGAGTCAATTAATCATCAGATGAAGGTCATGAACAATGGTGTAAAAAGCTCGGACGAAAATAAATAAACTAAAATGAATTTATGGAAAGATATCTGGAACCGTCCGCAATTAAAGGAACTGTAAAAGCGCCTGCTTCAAAAAGCATGACACAGCGGGCAATTGCTGCCGCGTTATTGGCCGACGGACAGAGTATAATCCATAACCCATCCTATTGTGACGATTCCTTGGCAGCAATGAGTATTGCTGTCGGTCTTGGCGCCAGAGTAGAGCCCCAGGTTAACGAACTTAAGATAAATGGTTCCGCAATTTTGAAGGAACCTAAGCTGAATTGCGGTGAATCGGGCCTGGCAATCCGTATGTTTTCTCCTGTAGCCGCTTTATATCCTTCTGAAATTACAATGGTTGGTGCAAATTCTCTTAAAAAGCGACCAATGTTCATGATAGAAGAAGCGCTAAATCAGCTCGGAGTGAAATGTAAGAGTTCAGGTGGGTTTCTTCCTCTGACAATTCAGGGACCTCTGATCGGCGGCAAATGTGAAATTGACGGATCGATAAGCAGCCAGTTGCTGACCGGATTGCTGATGGCTTTACCTCTGGCTGCCAAAGATTCTGAAATTAAGGTAAATAACCTGAAAAGCAGACCATATATTGATATGACAATCCAACTTCTGGCGGCATTCGGCATTAATGTGGAGAATTCAGATTATAGTTTGTTCCATATTACTGGAAATCAAAAATATATACCTCACTCCTATACGGTGGAAGGTGACTGGAGCGGAGGTGCATTTCTTCTCGTCGCCGGTGCCATTAATGGTCAGTTATGTGTCAGCGGACTCAGGAATGACAGCATGCAAAGTGACATGTCAATAATTAATGCACTGCAAAAAGCCGGTGCACATCTTACAATAAGTGAAGGTCAAATTGAGATTGTCAAATCAGAATTAAAAGCATTTGAATATAATGCTACTGAATCGCCGGATCTGTTTCCCCCTTTAGTTGCACTTGCTTCCTATTGTCACGGTACATCGGTTATTAAAGGAGTTTCAAGACTAATATATAAGGAGAGTGACCGGGCCAAAGCTCTCAGGGAAGAGTTTGGCAAGTTGAATGTTACTATTGAAATTAGTGATGACATGATGTATGTTACCGGAGGAAAACCTCAGGGTTCCAGGGTTGAATCTCATGATGATCATCGCATCGCAATGGCTCTTGCCGTTGCATCACTTGGAGCTTCAGGAAAAGTATCCATCAGGGACTCACAATGTATAGCTAAATCATATCCCGGCTTCTTTGATGATCTGAGACAACTGGGAGCTGTTATTCATGAATGATAACCGGAATGGATGAATTTTATTCGCTCCGGTTATAATTGAGGCTATTTTATTGAAATATTTAAAATAAAATTGATTTTTTAGTGATATTTTAAATTTTTAATTATTTTTGCTGATATGAAAGCAAAATTGTTTTATATCTGGTCGTGGCACAGCTTATCCGGGTCAGCTGTGAAACAAGCCATTATATAACAATTATAAAATATTTATTTATAGAGGCACACTGTTCACAGTGTGCTTTTTTTATATCAAAATTTTTAATAAACATTAATATTAAACAACTATGGAAAAGATCAGAAAAATCATCTTAAGCGAAAGTGAAATGCCAAGACAATGGTATAATATTCAGGCTGATATGCCTAACAAACCAATGCCACCGTTGAATCCGGCTACAAAACAACCAGTGGGGCCGGAGGACCTGGCTGCTGTTTTTCCAATGGAGCTTATTAAACAGGAAGTATCAGCCGAAAGGTATATTGACATACCTGATGAGGTACTTGACCTCTACGCAACTTTCCGTCCTTCACCCCTGTTCAGGGCATTCAGCCTTGAAAAAGCACTTGGTACTAAAAGCAAAATCTACTACAAATATGAAGGTGGTAATTACTCTGGTTCTCATAAAGCAAACACAGCAATAGCGCAGGCGTATTATAACAAAATGGAAGGTATAAAAAGAATTACCACCGAGACAGGAGCAGGACAATGGGGAAGCGCAATGGCTTTTGCCTGTCATCATTTCGGACTTGAACTTCTTGTTTTTATGGTAAAAGTCAGCTATGACCAGAAACCTGGCCGTAAGCTTTTGATGAACACATATAACGCCAAAGTAGTCGCTTCTCCCAGCACTATGACAGTTGCCGGAAGAAAAGTTCTTGAACTGGATCCTGATTCTCCCGGAAGCCTGGGTATAGCAATTTCCGAAGCTATGGAAGTTGCGGTGCAGGATCCATATACCAAATACTCGCTGGGCAGTGTTCTCAACCATGTTATTCTTCATCAGACCATCATTGGTCAGGAAGCACTTATTCAAATGGAAAAAGCGGGTGATTACCCCGATGTTGTGATCGGATGCTTTGGTGGAGGATCAAACTTCTCAGGAATTGCATTTCCATTCCTTCGCGAGAAGTTGCTTAACGGAAAGAATATCAGGCTTTTGACTATTGAACCAGCCTCATGCCCTAAACTTACTAAAGGGAAATTTATGTACGACTTCGGTGATTCGGCAGGTATGACACCTCTACTTCCAATGTATACTCTCGGCCATAATTTTATACCTGCAAAAATACACGCAGGAGGATTACGTTACCACGGCGCCGGAGTTCTGGTCAGCCAACTGCTAAAAGACGGATTCATTGAAGCAAAGGCAAAGATGCAAAGGGAATGTTTTGAAGCTGGTGTTCTCTTCGCAAGGTCGGAAGGTATACTTCCTGCTCCCGAATCGACATACGCTATTGCCGGCGCCCTGGATGAAGCCAGAAGAGCCGACCTGGAAGGCGTCTCTAAAACAATACTCTTTAACCTCAGCGGCCATGGTCATTTTGATATTTCTGCCTATGAAAAATATTTCGAAAATAATCTTCCCGATCATGAAATGACAAGTCT
>JBARBF010000044.1:0-2488 GCA_049792755.1 Bacteroidales bacterium
GGGTTAATATCCTTATAACCAATCTCATAAATTAGTGATGGATCAACACTGCTCCTTGCCTTTGTCAGTTCACCATGCAGATGCAGTATCTTTGTGCTGCCTGCTCTTTCATGAAGATCATCAATGTTTTGTGTGATTATATGTACATCAAAATATTTTTCAAGCTGGGCCAGTCCAAGATGGCCTTCATTTGGTCTGCTCGACTCAAGTTGTCTTCTCCTTTCATTATAAAATCTCAGCACCAGGTCACGGTTTTTCACCCATGCCCCGGGTGTTGCTACCTCTGTTACATCGTATTCTTCCCAGAGTCCGCCGGAATCCCTGAAAGTTTTTATCCCGCTCTCGGAGCTCATACCGGCTCCGGTGAGGACTACAATTTTTTTCATTTTATATTGAAATAAATAATATGACAAAGTTAATTAATTAAAATGACGAAGAGACTGAGAGACTTAGGGACTAAGGGACTTAGATACTACCAGCTCCAATACTCTGGATGAAGAGACATGTTTACTAGTTTCCCAATTATTTTGTCATAGGATTCGTTCAGATCATAGTGCTCTTTTTAGTAATATATCCACAATTTAAAGAGAAATCGAGCCAGGTTTGGGTTTCTGCAGCTTCACTTTCAGAATCTGAAAGTTTTGAAACAAAAGATTTTGGGTATCTTCTTTTTCTGAATGCTTCTGCAAGATTTGCACAGACCGACCTTGAAGATCATCTTATCTGATCAGTTAAAGAATATGTCTCCTCCTTAGGAAATTTTTTTGTTAGTTCAAATATCTTCATTGCAGTTTCAAATGAAAGTATTTACACTTCCAACTCCTTGTGAGATCTGATTTTCATTTTTCAGCGATTTTTAGTAAGACAATAATTATTCCAACCTAAAATTACAAAATTTTATTAATCTTGTTTTTATCTCTTCGTCTCTTAGTCCCTCAGTCTCTAAGTCAGTTTATTATAATGGATTTTATTATCTTTGTCGAAATTTTTTAGAATACAATTATCAATAACTATTTGATCCAATGGGGAAACGGTTTCCTGAATATAAAGGTCTTGATCTCTCGCAGGTAAATAAAGAGATTCTCAGAATATGGGATGAGAATGATACTTTCAACAGAAGTGTCCGTGAAGTAAACGGGAAAGGTGAGTTTGTGTTTTATGAAGGACCTCCTTCTGCAAACGGCATTCCCGGTATACATCATGTTATGGCGCGTACAATCAAAGATGCAATCTGCCGTTTCAAAACACAATGCGGATATGAAGTGAAACGTAAGGCGGGCTGGGATACTCATGGACTGCCGGTTGAACTTGGAGTCGAAACAGCTCTTGGCATCACAAAGGAAGATATCGGCAACAAAACTTCTGATAAGTATATTTCCATTGAAGATTATAACAAAGAATGCCGTAAGGCGGTGATGAGATATACCGACCTGTGGGAAGATCTTACCCGGAAAATGGGATACTGGGTAAATATGGATCATCCGTATGTGACCTACGATAACCGGTATATCGAAACACTCTGGTGGCTCCTTCAGCAGCTTTATCAGAACGGACATCTTTATAAGGGCTATACAATTCAGCCATATTCTCCGGCAGCAGGAACCGGACTCAGCTCCCATGAGCTTAACCTCCCCGGTTGTTACCGCGATGTAAAAGATACAACATGTATAGCCCTGTTTAAGCTTATAAGAAACAAGAAATCGGAGTTTCTTTATAAAGATATTGATACTTCCGCTGTGCATATGATGGCCTGGACAACAACACCATGGACTCTTCCTTCTAATACTGCACTGGCTGTAGGAAAAGAGATCATATATATAAAGGTAAGGAGTTTCAATCCTTATTCCGGGGAGCCTATAAATGTAATAATTGCAAAAGATCTCCTCAATTCATTGTTTCCGGCATCAAATGCCGGGCTTGAATTTTCAGAATATAAACCGGGCGATAAAAAGATCCCTTTCAGAGTATCCGCTGAATTCTCCGGAACTGAACTGGAGGGTATAATCTATGAACAGCTTATCGACTGGATGAATCCCGGGGAGGGTGCATTCCGGGTACTGACGGGCGATTTTGTCACAACTGAAGATGGCACCGGTATAGTTCATATTGCACCTACTTTTGGAGCTGACGACTACAAGATTGGAAAAGAAAACGGTGTACCTCCGCTGATGGTTAAAAGGAAAGACGGTTCTTACGGTCCGATGGTGGATAAGAGAGGTTACATGGTACCGGTAGCTGATCTTGATGAAATGTTTGTTAAACAATATGTCAACAAAATTACTTATGCTCCATTCGAGGCCAGACCTGTTAAAAATGAGTATGATTCCAGTCTTCCTCCCGAAGCTGAAACAATCGATGTTGAAATAGCAGTTATGCTTAAGCAACAGGGTAAAGTATTCAGGATTGAGAAACAGGTACACAGCTATCCTCATTGCTGGAGAACCGACAAACCGGTTTTGTACTATCCTCTCGATTCGTGGTTCATACG
>JBARBF010000045.1:0-74494 GCA_049792755.1 Bacteroidales bacterium
CAGTTTCTTCCTGCCTTTTCTTACTAATTGCTGAATTGTCGGCATATTTCCAATTATTTTAGCATTAAATTTTACTTAAAAAAATGGTTTGCAAAGGTATTGTTTAAATTTTAAAAATCAAATTCAAGTTGCATTATTTAATGAAACAATATGAAATATATGTATTAAAAGCCTGATAACAATAATTATTCAGGTTATTGTGCATGTGTAAAATCAAAATATTTTACTAAAAATGTAAGTTATCAACAGGTTCCTTCCCGATCTTTCCCCGCGAAAAACGTTTTGTAAACTTACTATGAAAGAAAAAACGGTACTCCTGTATTTCAAAAAACTGCTGCAAAGGAAATAAAAAATTTGTAATTCTCACTCCTTTCTTAAACTGTTTTTAAAAAATTATTATTTTTGTGCCTCCCAAAGAAGAGTATATTAAATAAATATAACATATAATATCCAGCGAAAAATGAAAACATTCCAGGCGGACCAGATTAAAAACATTGCCCTTTTGGGTAACTCGGGTTCAGGCAAAACGACCCTTGCAGAGGCAATGCTTTTTAATGGCGGCATTATTGAAAGAAGAGGTACAATTGAAGGAAATAATACAGTTTCAGACTATCGTCCGATTGAGCATGAAAATGGGAACTCAATCTTTTCGACTGTTATGTATACTGAATTTCAGAATAATAAAATAAATATCCTTGATACGCCCGGACTGGATGATTTCAGTGGTGGAGTTATTTCCTCTTTATTTGCTTCAGATGCTGCGGTATTGACAATTAACGTTCAGAATGGCGTTGAAGTGGGAACCGAAATACACTTCAGACATGCTGAAAAAGAGAATAAGCCTCTTATAATTGTTGTTAATGGACTTGATCACGAAAAAGCCAACTTTGAGAAATCGCTCGAGATGCTGAAGGAAAGATTAAGCAACAATGTAATACTGATTCAGTATCCTGTGAATGAAGGGACCGGATTCAACTCAATTATTGATGTACTCAGGATGAAAATGCTCCGTTACTCTAAAGAAGGGGGAAAGGCAGAAATAGTTGATATACCTGCTGATCAGGCAACAAAAGCTGCTGAATTACACAACGCATTAATTGAGAAAGCGGCAGAAAGCGATGAAGAACTGATGGAACTATTCTTTTCAAATGATACTCTCTCTGAGGAAGAAATTAAAAAAGGAATTGCAAAAGGGATTCGAACACGTGGAATGTTCCCGGTTTTATGTCTCTCATCAAAATATAATATAGGTGTAGACAGGCTAATGGAATTCATTGTAACAGAAGCACCATCAATCAAAGAGATGTCAGCTCCGGTTAACAGTAAAGGAAATGAAGTGAAACCAAACCCTGCCGGACCTGCTTCTGTTTATGTATTTAAATCGTCAATTGAAGAACATATTGGTGAAATTAACTATTTCAGGGTCTATTCCGGAAAAATTTCTGAAAACCTCGATGTAATAAACAGTAATAATGGAACAAAGGAAAGACTTGCACAGTTGTACGTAAGCGCCGGCAAGAACAGAACAAGAGTACCGGAACTTCATGTCGGAGATATTGGTGCTTTTGTTAAGCTGAAAAATACGAAGACAGGCCATACTCTTAATGCTCCGGGTAACGACTGGAAATATGAAGGTGTTAAGTTCCCTGAACCAAAATACCGGACAGCTATAAAGGCCCAGAGCGAAAGCGATGATGAGAAACTTGGTGAAGCATTGAATAAAATTCATCTTGAAGATCCTACGATTGTAGTTGAATACTCAAAAGAATTAAAACAGATAATTGTACATGGTCAGGGAGAATATCATTTGAATATTATGAGATGGCATCTTGATAATATTTATAAGATACCAACAAACTATAATCCTCCGAAAATACCTTATCGCGAAACTATAACAAAGACAGCACAGGCTGATTACAGGCACAGGAAACAATCGGGCGGTGCAGGTCAGTTTGGTGAAGTTCATATGATAATTGAACCTTATGAAGAGGGCTCGAAGGAAGTATCTATGCAAAAGATTAATGGAAAGGAGATAAAAATATCAGTCCGCGACAAAGAGGAGATTGTTCTTCCGTGGGGCGGAAAACTGGTATATGTTAATAGTATTGTCGGAGGTTCTATTGATGCCAGGTTCATGCCGGCAATCCTGAAAGGGATAATGGAAAAAATGGAGATCGGTCCTCTTACAGGATCATATGCCCGCGATATTCGGGTTTATGTATATGACGGAAAGATGCACCCTGTTGACTCAAATGAAATTTCTTTTCGCCTGGCCGGAAGAAATGCGTTCAGCCAGGCGTTTAAGAATGCCGGACCAAAAATTCTGGAACCTGTATATGATGTGGAAATCATGGTCCCATCCGATCGTATGGGCGATGTTATCAGCGATCTTCAGGGCCGTCGGGGTATGGTACTGGGTATGTCGAGTGAAAAACGTTTTGAGGTAATCAAAGCTAAAGTACCTCTCGCAGAAATGAATAAGTATTCCACAGCATTGAGTTCCATAACCGGAGGTCGGGCAATGTATTCAATGAAGTTTGCCGAATATGCACAGGTTCCCGGAGATGTGCAGGATGCTGTTATCAAAGCATATGCTGAGGAAGAAGAGGAAGAATAGAAAAAAATTTTACACCATTTTCAGTATATCCCACACAAAAGCCCTGATACCTACTTCGTCATTGACAGCATCGATTCTTTTTACCTTATCAAGAACAGTATCAACTATATCGTCATTTACAATCGTAAGTACGCTTTTATTAATCTCAGGCCAGGCATGGGTACCCAGGTGCGGGACACCTGTATTGGAACCTCTTCCTTGCACGTTTTCCCAGAGTGAATACCCTTTTATTTCAAGTTTATCAAGCAGATATTCGACTTTTTCAGTGTGGGCCTGATTGTATATTATCATTATTGCTTTCATAATCAATTATTTATTGGATTCAATTTGTTTTATATTTCCACTGTCGCCATTCATGAAATCAAATTCGGAATAGACTGCCAGATTTTTATTTCTCTCTCCCCGTTTAGAGAATATCGCATAAACTACTGGGACAAGAATCAGAGTGACCATAGTGGAGAAAACAAGCCCTCCGATTACTGCAACACCCATCGGACTCCAGAGTTCCGATCCGGAACCTTTGCTCATCGCAAGAGGTAACATACCCAGAATAGTTGTCGCAGAGGTCATAATTACAGGTCTGAGACGCGAGCGTCCTGAAATCGCTATAGCTTCATATAATTCATGGCCTCTTTCTCTCATCAGATTTATGAAATCGACGAGAACGATTGCATTTTTAACCACAATACCAATAAGCATCACAGCCCCTATTCCTGATATTACACTCAGAGTAGTATCAGAAATAAATAACGCAATTGCAACACCTGAAAATGCAAACGGTATAGAGAACATTATGATAAAAGGCATTTTAAGTGACTCAAACTGCGATGCCATGATCAGATATACCAAAATGAGGCTTATCATCATCAGCATGGCAATATCCTTAAATGCATCCATCTGTTCTTTGATAGCTCCTGATATTTGAACCATAACTCCGCCCGGAAGGGATGTTTCATCAATAGCTTTCTGAACATCGATCTGCAAATCCGTCAGCGATCTCTTGTAAGGTGTAAATGATACTCTTACAATACGTTCCTTACGTTTCCGCTCAATGCTTGGTGGTGACCAGTACTCTTTTATCTGTGCGATTTCCCCAAGCCTGATTATCTGTCCCATAGGATTTGTTATGCCAATGTTCTCGACATCAGAAAGAGTGCTCCTGGCACTTTTCTTGAATCGCACCACCACATCATACTCATCGCCAAACTGACGAAGACGGGTAGCAGTAAGACCGTCCACCCTGTTTTTTACAGCTGTCGATACCATAGCAGTGTTAAGACCATTAGCAATCATCTTATTCTGGTCAAATATTATCTGAAGTTCCGGTTTTGACTTGGCCCTGCTGATTGTAACATCCTTTGTACCCGGTATATTTTTAATCTTTTTTGCAAGCTCTTCTGCAACCAGGTTTGTTTCAGAGATATTGTATCCGTAAACTTCAACGTCAACTGCATTGCCTCCAAAGCTGCCCATATTATCAGAGGTACTTAAAGAAAAGTTGATGATTTCCGACATTTTTGAAAGATCGGTTCTCATCTCCTCAACAATCTCAAAAACCGATTTCATTCTAGCCTCAATCGGAGTCAGAGAAAGGCTGTAAGTTATCCTGTGTGTTCCTCCTGCACTGAATATGGATGCAAATCCACCCTGATCATCAGCTCCTGTCGAGGTTGCTATTATTTTAACTTCCGGATATTTTGTTCTGATAAGTTCATCTATCTTATCAGCGGTTTTAATTGTTTCGTCAACTCTCGTACCTGTTTGAAGGTCAATTGTCGCAGAAATTCTCGACTCATCCGCCTGGGGGAAAAATTCTGTTTTAATAATCCCAAAGAGGCTCATTGAGCTAACAAAAATTACTATTGCAATAATGCTTACAACTGCTTTATGATGCAAAGCCCAGCGAAGCGTCCTTTCATAAAAATTATCAAACCAGTTAAGCCCTCTCCTGATACTTCCATCATACGTCCAGAAGGGAGCATCCCTCCTGATAGGATACCATTTTAACATAAGTGAGCTCAGAGTCGGAGTCAGGGTAATTGCGGCGAATACTGAAGTGACAATAGTAATTGTAACTATCATACCAAGCTGCTTGAAAAGCACACCTGTAAGACCTTTAATAAATGTTAACGGGAAGAATACCGCTACAACGGTAAGAGTAGTTACGATGACGGCCAGCCATACTTCATTGGTTGCATATATTGATGCTTCTCTTGGGCGGCTTCCCCTCTCGATATGCTTTGTTATGTTCTCAAGAACCACGATGGCATCATCAACCACCATCCCGATCGCTATTGAAAGTGATGTGAGCGAGATAATATTTATTGAAGCTCCTGTAACAAAAAGATAAATAAAAGCCACAATTAAAGAGATAGGTATTGTAAGAATGATTATAAATGTAGCCCTCCATCTTCCAAGGAAAAAGAGCACTACCAGAATAACAAAAATTCCTGCATACATCAACGTTTCCGTAAGGTTGCTGATAGATCCTGTTATGAAAGATGCACTATCAAAAAGTTTTTCAATTTTTACGTCAGGAGGCAGATCTTTTTTCAGAGTTGCAAGTGTTTTCTCAACCTCTTTAGTAACTTTAACTGTATTGCCTCCAGATTGTTTCTGGACGTACATGCTCATCCCCCTGGCGCCATTAATTTTAGTGTCAAGCTTAGATTCACGTATAGTATCGCGGACTTCAGCAATATCCTTAAGATAGACACTATTTCCATTGAAACTGCTGATGACAAGATTTTTAACCGTTTCACTTTCAGGAAATTCACCCTGAATACGCAAAGGGTAGTCTGTTTTGCCCATTTCAAGATAACCTGCCGGCATATTCAAGTTTTCTGCTCTCAGCACATTACCAATCTGTTCTATTGTCAGGTTGTATGCCTCCATTTTTCTTGGATCAACATCGATATATACTTTTCGCCCCGGTACGCCGGCGAGCGAAACGGAACCAACACCATCGATCCTGTTAAGGGGATTTACTACCTTCTCATCAAGGATTTTCTCGAGTCCTGCATAACTCTCCTTTGCGGTTATTGCATAGAAGACAATAGGCATAAAACTTGTGCTGAATTTTATTATTGTCGGTTTATCGCAGTCTTCAGGTAATACTCTCTCCGTAAAACTTAGGGCACTTCTTATATCATTCGATGCCTCATCAAGGTTTGTTCCATATTCAAAGTTCATGAAGATAACGGAAGTTGCATCACTGGATGTAGATGTGATCTCTTTTAACTTACTGACTGAATTAAGGGCATTTTCCAGGGGCCTGGTTACATTCGATTCAATATCGGACGCACTGGCTCCTGAATAATTTGTATAAATGACCACAAAAGGCAATTCCATTTCAGGATAAAGATCCACTGGTAGTTGCGTCAGTGAATAAATCCCCATAACCATCAGTCCGACAAATATCAGAATGGTTGTTACCGGCCTTTTTACGGAAGCGCTGTATATACTCATTTTATTATATATGAATTTCTGGTAATTATTTGGTTATTTCAATTTTGTCGCCGTTGATCAGTTTCGCCTGTCCTTCAGTTACAAGCCTATCTCCTTCTTTAATATTTGAAGATATTACTTCAAGCTGGTCATCGAATCGTTTTCCTATTGTGACTTCAATTCTTTCTGCAGTATTTGTTCTGGCAACAAATACAAATCTGATATTGGTACCTTCCTGCACCAGAACAGTATTTGCCGGTACAACAAATGTTTCAACCTCACCCAGGTCCATAGATATCCTTGCAAACATCCCCGTCTTAAGAAGATCGTTTTTGTTGGGTAGTTCGACTTCGGTTATAAATGATCGCGTTCCTGAATTTATCGTCGGATAAATACGAAAGACAGAACCGGTAAATGATTCATTTTTGTAAACATCTGCAGTAATGCTTGCCTTCATCCCATTTTTAATCAATGGAAAGAATTGCTCTGAGATATTTACATCTACCTTAAGCGGGTTAACCTGCTGTATTGTAACAACTGCTGATCTGCCCGACTGAGTGGTAGGAGAACCTGAATAAATTTCGCCATTCTCAAAATATTTTCCGGTAACAATACCGGTAAAAGGAGCTTTTAATAAAGTGTTCTTCTCCATGAACTCCACATTAGTTTTTGTCACATCATATTGGGTTTTCATCTGGTCATATTGCTGCTGCTTGGCGCTGCCGGATCTAAGGAGCGTGTCAATCCTGTTAAGATCCTTCTCCAGGTTGCTTAGCTGTAGTTTTAGCTGATACAATTGTGTCCTGTCCATAAGAAAGAGTTTATCACCCTTATTTATTTTGTCGCCTACTTCGACATAAATTTTTTCTATCCTTCCCGGAGCCGACGGGGCCATATTTACCTCTTCGAACGGAAGAATAGTTGCGGTATAGTCAATTGTTCTTGAAATTTTTGTTTTTGCCAGAGCCATCACTTTCACAGGGATAGCGGCTTTTTCTTTGATAACCGGTACTACCGGAGCAACAGACGCTTTATTTTTATCTTTTGATGAACAGGCTGTAAGTAACAGCCCGGTTATCATTACTGTCATAATTGAATTAAAGTATTTCATAAGAGTATAAATTATTTATTAAAGGTATTATGGAGCCCACATGTATTCCTGAATATAGTTTTACGTTCTAGATTGTTTAAACATGTGGGGTTCATTATTAAATGTTTTTTTCAGTTTCTATTTATTTCAGTTTATTTCTATTTAAATCAATTGCTTTTACATGTTATTCAATAATTTATCCAATGCAAGCTTTGTCTGAAGCAGGTTCATTAAGGAAGATACATAGTTATTCTCAGCTTGCAGATATAATGAATTTGCCTGAGTCAGGTCGAGGCTTGAAGCCATTCCCTGCTTGTATTTGTTTTCCATGCTGGCATATACTCTCTTTGATACATCTACATTGTCTTTCTGGCTTTTATAATTCAGGTTTGCATTTACCAGGTTATATCTTAACTGCTTTTCCTGAAGAAGCAGTTGCTCGGTAACCATTTCTTTAGTTGTTTTCGCTTTCTCGTAGTTTATCTGCGCTTTTTTAACCTGACTATATTTTTGACCTCCGGAGAAAAGTGGAATGGAAAGCTGAAGTCCAGTCATTGAGTTTTGGAACCATTGCTGAGTCTTTACTTTATCGCCCATTCCTGTAATTCCATAACTGTAAAAACCAGTCAATGTGGGTAATACTGAAGCTTTTTGAGATTTAAGAGCAAGCGATGACATTTTCTCCTGATTCTCAATAAGAAGATAATTTACGTTTTGCTTATGATCGAATTGTTGTGACAACAAAGCTTCAACATTTATTTGAGATGTAAGTCCTTCAAGAGTTTCACTCAGAACAATTCTAGTGTCAGCAGTCACCCCAAGCTGGAACCTCAACAGATTATAATTCATCTCAATTGTACGCTGCATTGAGCTACGGGAGTTTTCAACCATAGTGACATTTGAAACCATCTGGTCAACATCAGTGGATTCAGCCATGCCGGCTGTGAACATTACTCTCGTCGATTTGAGTGTTTCATTCAGGTTTTCAATATTAGCATCGAGTATCTGAAGAGATTTTTCCGCTACAAGAATCAGGAAATATGCCGAACTTACAGACTCTTTAGTATCGAGCTCCGATTTTGACAGGTTCTGTTCACTTAATTTTTGTGCAAGTTTTGTTGTCTCAATACCTATATAATATGTGGCATTGAAAAGCAGCAGACTTGCCTGCAAGGTTGCACCTGAATTATACTGAGATCCAAAAGTAATCGGGACCTTTGTGCCTGCCGGCTGACCAAAAAATTCACCCGGCAATAATGTAGTCATTAATTTTAAATTATCTGTAAATGAACCGGTTGCATTGATCTGAGGTAGTCCATTCGAAATTGTCTCCCACAAAGCTATCTTTGATGCCTGAACATCCATTTTAGAGGTGATTACCATCTTGTTATGTTGTATCGCATAATCCTGTGCCTCTTTTAGAGAAAGATTCAGGTTACCATTGCTATCCTGCGCCTTCACAAGCCCTCCCGTTAATAAGAATAATAGTAAAACCGTAAGAACTTCATTTTTTTTCATTTTAGTAATTTATTACTGATACGAGTTTAAGTTAACTAATGGGTTCTAAAAATCTTTTTCAAGTTTATTAATAAGATCAAGACCTTTGGAAGTAGAAATCCCCCTGAGGTAATTGAAGAAAATATTTCTGATCACATCCCGTCTTGAAAACTGTTCAAAGGGATACAGATCATTATCCATAATCGATCGGCCAAGGTTATAAAGACATCGATTGACCAGATCAGTATTAATTTCTTTCCTGAAGAGTCCTTCTTTAATCCCTTTTTCAATTACCTGAAAATGATTTCTGTAATCCGGCATTTCAATACTGTCTGCATTCTTCATTAGTACATCGTGATGATACTTCTTCAGGTCGGACTGAAAAGCAGGGCTCATGGATTGGAAACTATCCCTGTTGATCTCAAGCATCCTGAACATTGCAACAATTGAGTTTTCTGATTCATCAAGAACACGTTTCACCAGCTCTTTCTGTTGCCTGGCCATTCTTGTTAAAACGGCAATCAATAGTTCATCTTTATCAGAAAAAACTTCATAAATAGTTCTTTTCGACATACCAAGCTGAGCTGCCAGAGTATCCATAGTCACTGATCTGATCCCGTAAGTCCTGAATGATTCTGATGCTGCCTCAACGATCCGGTCTTTTATATTCACTGGTTTTTGATATTATTTTTGTAAAAATGTAAAAACTTTTTTAGTTTTCAAAGTTTTATTTGTTAAATTTCGGATAAATACAGACAAACGGATAATTTTACCGGTGAATAGAGAAAACGGCACAATATGCAGAAGGTTTGCCCTCTTTCCCCCTAATGGGGTCTATAATCGTTCTTTCATAAATATTTCACTGTTTTTAATTTAGTTGACGAATAAAGAGCATAAATATTTTAAAATGTTCAATAAAAAAACAAAAACTTAATATCGAATAAAAGTTCTTTGCGACCTTTGTGAAATAGCCACCCTCACAATCTGGCCACTGCGCTAAAATAGCTCCCGATGAATCGGGACAGGCTCACCGGGATATTTCTTAACGCTTGTGCCCCTTTGTGGTTAAAGGATTTGTTCGTATCATACCTATTATTAATGTTATTAATATGAATTCACAAAAAATTATTTACCAGGTCGATGCATTTACAACAGAAGCATTTAGAGGTAATCCGGCCGGAGTATGCATACTCGATAATGAGCCGGATGAAGCATGGATGCAGAATATTGCAATGGAGATGAATCTTTCAGAAACTGCATTTGTTTTTCCGGGACAGGAATGTTGGAGAATCAGATACTTCACACCGGTAGTTGAAGTACCTCTCTGTGGTCACGCTACCCTTTCTGCTTCTCACATTTTATATGAAACCAGTATGGCAAAGGACGGTGAGGAAATATCACTATTGGCAAAAGCTGGAATTCTCAAAATACGTAAAACGGGAAGCTGGATTACCATGAATTTTCCTTCCTCTCAGATAAATCAGAGTCCTGTTCCATTTGAATTTGAGAAAGTGGTTGGTGTAAAACCCCTTGAATTCTATAAGTGTGACTACGGACTAACTCTTGCTTTGATAAGAGAGGAAAAGATAATCCGGGAACTTAAGCCTGATTTCAATGCTATGAAGGAGACTGAATTCGGTGATCTGATGGTTACCGCAGTTTCGTCTGACAAAAAATATGATTTTTGTCTCCGGTTCTTTGCCCCGGCTCTTGGAATTGATGAAGATCCTGTTACAGGTTCAGCACACTGCGCTCTGGTTCCTTTCTGGCATAGAAAGACCGGGAAGAAAGAATTCATTTCCCACCAGGTATCAAAAAGAGAGGGAATTCTAAAAGTGTCCCTTATCGGCGACCGAGTTGAAATATCGGGACAGGCTAAAACTATCTTTAAAGCAGAGATGTTTGTTTAATTGGGTTCGACCCCGGCTCTCCTCAAGAAGGTCTTTACTCTTAGATAGAAACCCCTTTGCGTTCCCCCCAAATAGGGGGGAAAAAATCTCGTACTATCATTGAAATTCATCTAAAAATTTCAGTATTTTCTCCCCCTTTGGGGGAGATGCCGTGATGCGGCAGAGGGGGTTTTGTCTCCCAAGGACAGATTCTATTAGCGGGACGTAAGGCAGATCAACATAGATTCCTTGTTATACCATAAAATATTTGTATATTTCACATATTTCAAACTTATTATTATGAAACAGGATACTGATTTGCGAATCATTGAGTTAGGTCTGATCCTTCCTACGGCCCCCAAACCGGTTGGAGTTTATAAACCTGTACTGGTGGTGGATAAATTTCTTTATGTCTCAGGACAAGGTCCTATCCGGTCTGACGGGACTATGATGAAGGGGAAGGTTGGCGCTGACCTCGATATTGAAGCAGGAAAACAAGCTGCCAGGCAAGTGGGACTTACAATGCTTTCAACAATAAAAGCCCATTTTGGGGATCTGAAAAAAATCAAACGGATAGTAAAAGTACTGGGTATGGTAAACAGCACGCCCGATTTCGAGAGCCATCCTTCTGTCATCAACGGATTCAGTGAACTGATGGCCGAGGTATTTGGTGAAGATAACGGAGTTGGAGTACGTAGTGCAGTTGGTGCGATGCTTCCAATGAATATTGTCGTTGAAGTAGAAGCTATGTTTGAACTCTATTAGAATTATTTTTTTGATTTATTCTCAAAAGAAAATCTGACACTCATATCATGAAAAATACTTCTGATTCAAATGACGATTGGTATCGTCTCACAGATACAGATCAAGCCTCATCGCCTTCACTTCTTATTTATCCCGACCGTATTGAAGCAAATATCGAAAAAATGATTGAGATTGCAGGAGGTGTAAATCGACTCAGGCCTCATGTCAAGACACATAAAATGGCCGAAGTTATCAAAATGCAGATGAAATATGGCATTAATAAATTCAAATGTGCCACTATTTCGGAAACTGAGATGGTTGCAAGATGCGGAGCTCCCGATATCTTACTTGCCATACAACCTGTTGGCCCGAATATCCTGCGGCTTTTTAAATTAAAACAAGAATTCAATAATCTAAAAATTTCCTGTATAGCTGATAATGAAGAGGTAATTATACAGTTATCTGATATGGCAAGAAAAACCGGACTCGAAACTCATGTATGGCTCGACATAAACAATGGGATGAACCGTACAGGAATTATACCCGGGGAGAAAGCAGAAAGACTCTTTAAAAGAATCATGGATTCACCTATGCTCGTTGCCGAAGGACTTCACGTATATGATGGCCATATACATGATCCGGATATATCAAGTCGTCAAAAAAAATGCAATGATGCATTTATCCCGGTTACGGAAATGATTGAGGAGCTTAAAAATGAAGGTATTTCACCTGTTAAAATTATTGCAGGCGGTACACCAACATTCCCGATTCATATTTTGCGAAAAGATGTGGAAACAAGTCCGGGAACACTTTTATTATGGGACTGGGGATACAGCTGTTCTTTCACCGATATGAATTTCTTACATGCTGCAGTATTACTTACAAGAATCATCAGTAAACCGGGAAAAGACTTATTATGTCTCGACCTAGGCCATAAAGCTGTTGCATCAGAAATGCCTCAACCGCGTATTAAACTTCTGGAAATTGAAAAATACAAGATTGTCAGTCACAACGAAGAACACATGGTAATCAGTACATCAGAAGCAGATAAATATAAAACCGGAGATCATCTGTTCGGAATCCCCTGGCACATTTGTCCTACAGTTGACCGTCACGATTCTGTTTATGTGATTAATAATCATAAGGTTAATGGTCAATGGAATGTTGTAGCAAGAAAAAGAATGATTACCCAATGATCAAAATCTGACTGTATGTTGAATAAGCCCTTGATTTTTGATGGTCATCTTGACCTGGCCATGAATGCTCTCGAATGGAACCGTGATTTAAGATGGACGGTTGAGGATACACGTAAAAGTGAAGAAGGCATGACTGATAAGCCTGACAGGGGAAAAAGTACAGTAAGTTTACCTTCCATGCGTGAAGGACATGTTGGTTTTTGTGTTGCCACTCAGATTGGAAGATATGTAAAACGCGGAAACAATATGCCAGGATGGAAATCACCGGAACAGGCATGGGCTCAGACGCAGGGCCAGTTGGCCTGGTACAGGGCAATGGAAGATGCCGGTGAAATGTTCCGGATCCAAAGTTTAAAAGATCTTGAAAAGCATCTTCAATTATGGGAGAACCCGACAAAAAATACAGCAGTAGGCTACATCTTAAGTCTTGAGGGTGCAGACTCAATTGTTTCGATAAATCACCTTGAAAGAGCATATGAGTATGGGTTACGCGCTGTTGGGCCTGCTCATTATGGTCCCGGGATATATGCTCAGGGGACCGATTCAACCGGAGGGATAGGGATAAAGGGTCGCGAGCTCCTGAAGGAAATGGAAAATCTTGGGCTGATACTTGATGCTACTCACCTGTGCGACGATAGCTTCATAGAGGCATTGGATATATATCATGGACCAATATGGGCAAGTCATAATAACTGCCGGGTATTTGTACCTCATAACAGGCAATTATCCGATGAACAGATCACTGAACTTACAAACAGAGATGCTGTGATCGGTGTAGCACTCGACGCATGGATGCTGGTTCCAGGTTGGGTAAGGGGAAAATCAGATCCTGAAGCGATGGGTGTATCATTAAATCTGATTATAAACAATATTGACCATATCTGCCAACTGACAGGCAATTCTCTGCATGCAGCAATCGGTTCAGACCTCGATGGAGCTTTTGGAAAAGAACAATGCCCATATGATCTGGATACTATAGCTGACCTTCAGAAAACCTCCGGAAAACTATCAGAAATAGGCTATTCTTCATCAGATATCCAGAATATATTGAGTGACAACTGGATCCGTTTCCTTAAGAAAAACCTGCCGGCGTAGAAATGCATAATGTCGTAACAGCACAATGTCCTAAAGGCGTAAAGGCTTAAAGGCGCAAGGGCAAAACACAATATTTTAGATAACCTATCATCCGTAGCCCCCTACGCTTTCATGCCTTTATCGATAGAGATAGACGAATCCCCGATACTCCTTATTATTATAGACCACATTATCCCACCCTAATGCCTTGATGATATAGAAATAGACCCCGGGTGAAGCTTTGATTGAAGAAAAATTTACATTCCCATCCCATCCTTTCCAGTTTTTTAACACTTCTCCCTCTCCGTAAAAGGAATAAACTTTCAGACCACTGCGACTGAAAACTTCAACACTTAAATTCCTGAGAGACTTAGATTCAACAAGGAAATTGTCATTAATACCATCACCATTTGGAGTAAAAACATTAGGAATATTAAGCTCAGAAGGATCAACAATTATTTTTTGATCCGAGGTTAAGGAATCAATGCAATGAAGATCACTCTCGACAGTCAGCTTAGCCCAATATTCTCCCGGTTTATAATATATGTGAGGATCGGGATTGCTGAGTTTTGAGGTCGCCGTGTCTCCAAACTCCCATAGATATTTTACTGCCCTTATCGATTTATCTGTAAAGGTTACAGTCAGAGGAGCTTCTCCTGTATAAGGATCAACTGTGAAGTCAGCTTTTACGCGAATGGTCTGATAAAAGAATGACGAATTACTGATACATCCAAAACTGTCGCTTACCTGAAGATTATATGTAACATCAACCAGGGGCGGATCAAATGTCTGAGGGTTTAAATAGAAGTCGGGAGAAGGTATTGTTGAAGAGGGATCCGATGACCATAAAAAACCAACAGAGTTAGGCAATTTTACTGAAAGTCCGTTTGAAATGTTATTATAATAGAAAGTATCAACTGCTGCCTGTCCTTTTAATGCAACATAATCACAGGTACGGTTCTGCAGCGCCGCCGATGCAAAAGGTCTGTCAATAAAAATCCACCCGACAAAACTTGTATCAAATCCACCGCTGATAATAACTTTGTAACCCCCCTCTTCAAGATTATTTGAAGCTGAGGACGAAACTCCAGAATCGGTTTTGAGAAAATTGCTGAAACTTTTTGTGATATTGCTCCACTGATACCAGGTAAAGTTAAACGGCCCTGTTCCTGCCGGACAACTGGCATTCAATGTTCCTTTTTGCGATCCCGATGCATTGCAAAAGATAAAAACAGGATCTTTTACAGCCGGAGCTGAAGGATAAGAAGTGTATCGGACATCGTTCATTCCCGGCGCTGAAAGCTGAGCTTCAGCAACAGCCGGCAGTAAAAAGATTATTATTAATAAAAAATGACGCACAGACAATCAGATCTTAATATCATAAACGGTTTCCAATACCTTTTTGTTATATTCTTATGCAAGTATAATAAAATTAGAGCAATAATCCGGATCAATCCAGATGAAATACCTCCTCCATATTTGCCCACCATTCACCTTTATTCCGTATAATAACCGGATCCTGCATCGGCTCCATAATTGCCCACCATTCCCGGGTCTTGGGATCAGCAGCCATTTTAGCCATATCAGCTGCAAAATCATTGCCGGTATATTCAAAATAGGCATAAAGCATATTGTCCTTATGAAAGATAGAATAATTCTGCATATTACATTTTTTAATCATATCGAGGACTTCCGGCCAGACTGCAGCATGATACTTTTTATATCTTTCAAAGTCCTCCGGTCTGACACCTATAATTTGTCCAAATCTTTTCATTATTATTTGATTTTATTAATTCAATTTACAAGTATAACAAATTATATGGAATCATGTAGAGACGCCCAAATTGGGCGTCTCTACAAATGTTCATAAATTTATTAATTTTATTAATCCGTTCAAAGTGTTCCTGAAAGTGTAATTGTTAAATTTGCCCGGCCTGTATGCTTTAATTCTGACAAACACATGACATCCAATTATCTGAACGATCTGAATGAGTCTCAAAAACAAGCAGTTATTAATACTGAAGGGCCGTCTCTTGTAATTGCGGGTGCAGGTGCCGGAAAAACAAGAGTTCTGACGTACAGGATAGTTCATCTTTTAAATAAAGGTGTTCCGGCAGGCAAAATCCTTGCTTTGACCTTTACAAATAAGGCGGCAAGAGAGATGAAGGAGCGTATCACCAGAATTGTAAGTCCGGAGATAGCCCGATATCTATGGATGGGAACTTTTCACTCTATCTTTGCCAAGATACTCAGGATGGAAGGTGATCGACTTGGGTATAAATCTAATTATACTATTTATGATTCTTCCGATTCAAAAAGTTTAATCAGATCTATAATAAGAGAACTCAATCTGGATGATAATATTTACAAACCAGGGGTTATTTCTTCAAGAATATCGACCGCAAAAAATAACCTTGTCACATCAAGTATGTACGCTGCAGATACCTCCTTGCAGGATTATGACAAGTCGAGCCGGATGCCTTTACTTGCAGATGTTTACAGGACTTATGCAGCCCGGTGTTTTAAAGCCAATGCAATGGATTTCGATGATCTGTTGCTGAATACAAATATACTCTTTAGAGATTTTCCCGATGTCCTCTTAAAATATCAGGAAAGATTTAAGTATGTATTGGTTGACGAATATCAGGATACTAATTATTCACAATATCTGATTGTCAAAAAACTTGCAGCTTCACACCAGAATATCTGCGTGGTAGGTGACGATGCGCAAAGTATCTATTCATTCCGGGGAGCCAGGATTGAGAATATACTTGAGTTTAAAAACGACTACGTCGATTACCAGCTTTTTAAACTTGAACAAAACTACAGGTCAACTCAGACAATCGTAAATGCTGCAAATACTATTATTGCCAATAATGAAGGTCAGATCCGGAAAAACGTTTATTCAATGAATGAGGCCGGTGAAAAGATACAGGTGATGCAGGCAATGACAGATTCTGAAGAGGGTTTTAATGTTTCATCTGATATTTTCGATAAGAAACTATCACAACAGCTCAATTGGTCGGATTTTGCAATATTGTACAGGACAAATGCTCAGTCAAGGATCTTTGAGGAAACTCTCAGACGAAAAAATATACCATATAAAATTTATGGTGGTTTGTCATTTTACGAGAGGAAGGAGATAAAAGATATTCTGTCATATTTCAGAATGGTCATTAATCCTGAAGATGAAGAAGCACTTAAAAGATCTGTTAACTATCCTAAACGTGGTATCGGAGATACAACAATTCAGAAGATTTTTGAACTGGCGGAGAAATTTAATGTAACTCCATGGAGTATTATCTATGAAGCAGGAAAATATACGGAACATTTCAACTCAGGAACTGTTAAAAAACTGTCAGCATATGTTGAGATAATAATTAATCTTCGTCTCAATTCAGATACCACAGATGCATTTGTAAAAGCAAGGGAAATTGCTTTAGGCTCAGGAATCATGAGAGAACTAAAAGAAGGAAAATCACCCGAGGAGGTTAGCCGCTACGAAAACCTCGAGGAGTTATTGAATGCAATAAAAGTTTTCACAGAGGCAGCTGAAACAAACGGGGAGTCATCAATATTAGAGGCTTACATGGCCAACGTTGCTCTGCTTACTGATCAGGATACTGAAAATGAAGAAGACCGTAATAAGGTAACCCTGATGACTATGCATTCAGCCAAAGGGCTCGAATTCAAACATGTCTATATAGTTGGAATGGAAGATACTCTTTTCCCTTCACCGATGTCTTCAGGAAGTGTACGCGAATTAGAAGAAGAGAGACGTTTGTTTTATGTGGCAGTCACCCGGGCTGAAAAACAGGCGACCTTCAGCTATGCGCTTAACAGGTATAAATGGGGCAATCTCGAGAGATGCAGCCCCAGCAGGTTCCTTAGGGAAATTGATCAGAAATTTCTTAATTATCCCCAGACCGGAGGAAAACCTTTTCATAATAATAATCACACCTCCGGCAAACCTCCATCTCTCAGGGAGGAACGTCATTCTTATGCAAAGGATGAAAGGTTTAAAAAGATAAGTGAATCAGTTACTTCATCCGACGTTCCATTTATCGGAAGTGATTCATCTCTGTTTGCCGAAGGTGATACAGTAGAACATGAGAGATTTGGCAAAGGAACAATAATATCCATAGAAGGACAACCACCAAACACTACTGCTACTGTTGGTTTTGAAAAAGACGGAAGTAAAAAACTGTTACTGAGATTTGCCAAACTCCGGAAACTTTAAATCCATTAACCAAAAAGGTCACAAAGGATTTGGACTAAGGTTACAAAGAGCAATAATATAGTGTCTTTGCTTTGTGTTCTTTGTGACTTCTTTGTGTACTTAGCGGTTAAATGGATTTCGTTTTTATTTTTTCCCGGCCTGGCCGAAATTCATTTTTATAAATGTATAGCCTGTCGTAGAGATTGAATGATTATAATTTTCATTGATCTCTTTAGTTTCCATTTTCATTGTAGGGTCATTGTTTTTATCGTACCCTTCCATCGCAAGCATTACAGCTCCTTCAAATTCAGGGTTCCCATAATATGTTGGTATTCCGGCTTTACCCCAGTATTTTTTATCAGCTTTTATATTAATGTCTTTTGTCATCCAGACATTACCATAGCCGTCTTTGTCAGGATCAACTACTTTATACTCGTCGCACTTGTATCCGGCAATTATTCGTGTATTTCCGGTCTTTGTTATTGTTGGCTGCTTGGTTGGTGTCATATCCTGATTTTTAGTCTGCTCCTTGGTTGATGCTTTCTGATTCTTGCCCATGGCAGCCATTGCTGAATCAGAAGGCAATGTTGAGATTATTCCTGTCTTGGAATCAGCATTTCCTATAAGCATCATGAAGCATTTGTTTTCATTATCATATAGAAAAACAGTCGACATTGTCTTATCTGCTTCTTTAGGATCTGCAGTGCTGACCTCAATCCCTGCATTCCTGGTATTGCTGTTAAAATAGGTATAAAAATCTGACTTTTTAACCTCTTTCTTATCATAACTCTCCATCTGCATATAAAGCCTGCCTGTAAATTTATACTCATCATCATATTTGATGTCAATTTTCCCTCCGAACAATCCGCGACCTGACGCTTTTGTTCCTCCGTTATTCTGATCAGCTTGTTCTTTTTCTTTTGCTTTATCCTGTGCGCTTTTATTTACGGCGGAATCAACTTTATGATCAATCTGTTTGTTTATAGCCTTTCTCAAAGCTCCAAACTGAGCATTTGTTGCAGAAGGCAATAACATAACCAATACGAGTACTAGAATAATTGATCTTGTTTTCATGATTTAGAGTATTAATAAGTTAGAGTATAAAGTTACAAAACTAAGGCTAATATTACATAAAGTAACTTTAAAAAATAGACATTATACAACTGTTTTACTTTTCAGAGAATTTTTGCAGGCGTAAATAAAAGAAAGGAGGTTGCATTTTCATACAACCTCGCCATATTTAAAAAACAGTGGAAAACTTAGATTATACAATGACTGCTTCAACAGGTTTGCAAAGCTCAAGAAGGTCTGAGACATTTTATTATTTCTGGCTCAGGTTCGGATTAATTTGCATTTGTCTTAGCGCATACCCTTTTACTGAGATGTCATAGTGTGAATTCTGACTGATCTCTTTAGTCTCAATTTTCCCGGTTGGCTTGCCGTCAGCATCATATGATTCAGCAGCCAGGATAATACCTCCTTCAAAGGTTGAATATCCATAATAAGGTGCGAGAGCAGTCTTTTGCCATCCCCGTTTGTCAATTTTCAAATCCATGTCTTTTGTGAACCAGACATTACCTTTTGTTTTATTATCAGGGTCAGTATAAGAATACTCGTCACATCTGTAGCCAGCAATTATCCTGGTACTTCCGGTTTTGATAAAACTTACCGGCTTGTAGTCTAAAGGGGGTGCGTTTTGAACCGTCTTGTCCTCTGTTTGAAGCTGTGGTTGTGGCTGCGGCTGGTTCGGATGAACCGGGTTATCTTCATTAATTGCTGTAATGACCCCCATCTTCGTACCATTTTCGTCAAGGAGCAAGAGGAAACACTTGTTCTCACCGTCCATCAAAATTGTGGATGTCTCAGGACCGGAATTGTCCTTTCCCGAATTATTTGACATGGTTTCTATTCCCAAAGTCGGGCTTTCAGAATTAAAATACAGATAAAGATCCGCTTTCGATGTCTCCTTTTTGTCAAAGGATTCCGTCTCAATATAAACTCTTGAGGAAAAATTGTAATCCTCGTTATACTTAATATCGACTTTATTTGAAAACATCTTCCCAAGCCCCATGCCCTGCTTCTGGTTGTCCTTGCTATTTCCATTAGAACTGCTAATAGCATTATCGACCATTTTCTCAAGCTTCTTTTCAACGACCTTATCCACCTGCTTAATCGCATCTTTTGAAGCCTCTTCACCTGCTGTGTTCAACACTTTTGAAGTGTTTCTCTTTAACAGGTTTCCAAGCTGACCGTATGACACAGCTGGTGACACAGTCAGCAATGCTGCAAACAATAAAGTTCTGGTTTTCATTTTCATTAAAACTTATATGTGATAATAAAATACCCCTAATTATTTACCATAACAAACCAGAATCCAAATTGTTAAAAAAATCCTGCCGGATCAAAATATCAGGCAGGATCAATCTATTTTCAGAATGCCAGTGTGTGTTCAGATTTATGCAGCGATTGTTTCAGCCGGCTTCTCTTTCTCTCGGAGGACCGACTCGTAAAGTGAAGCAAATGAACTACATACCCACATAATAGCCGGGAAGATCCCCACTATTAAAAGGCAAAGACCGAAAATCACAATAAAGATTGATACAAAACCCATTAGAAAGATCTGCCAGCCATAACCGCGTGTAAGTTTCCAGCTTAACTCAACGGCCTCTATAGGATCGAGCTTTTTATCCATTACTATATATGAGACAAACGCGAGCCTGCACAAGATGATTATTCCGGGAATGATAAGGGCAAAAAATCCGAGTACCACCAGTGCAAACACAAGCAGGTTAGCAAGTATAATATGAAGATAATTCTCCATAAACCCCTTGACCAGATATTCAAAATCGGGCTTTATTTTCCTGACGGCCTGAACAAATATCATATTGCCTCCATATTCAAATACAGGAGCTACCAGAAATGCATAGAGCGTTGCAAGCAATCCGAAGAAAGCTGCAAAGATTCCAAATGTGCCTAAATTGAACAGGTTATGACCCCAATCACGACCCCAACTGTGTCCCCAGTGCCATGGAGCATTGTAAATATCAGACCAGTTGAAATGAAAATTGAACATTCTGAAGGGTGCTGTTAAAATAGCCAGAATAATAATAACCAGAAATAACCTCAGGAAATTATCCATCATTACCCTCCATCCTGTTCCAAAGCAAAATCCGAAATCCGGAACCAGCTTGTACTCCCTGCCCGTTACCGTATTGGAAGAATTATTTGCTTCCATGTTTGAATTACTATTTGTTGTTTCCATATCAAAGAAATTTGGTTAAAGAAGTTGTATATGTTTATGAAGCAAATTTAATAAGCGACTTTTTCCCCGCATGCATACCAAAGTAGTGAATTTGAATTTTACTACTTTAGTATGTATGATAATACTTTGGTAGGGGCTATTTTTGGTTAACAGCTTTTACATATTTTTATATCTTTATAAAATGTTCCGCGTACTTGCCTATTTGATCTTTATCATCTCAGTCGCACTAGCTGCAGGCGGGATTCTTCTTTCCTCGAGGCTCAGGAACAGGTATAACCGTGAGATCTTTTCCCTGCTGCTCTACTACCAGGTCTTTATTTTTACCTTCGGATTCTATGGAATCTGGGGCCAGGTAGTGATAAGGGCCTTTCTCACCCCATATATTTCGGAAGAACTTCTTGTCAGATTCACTGATATTTCCATGCTTCTCGGACTGCCCTTCCTTGTCTTTGCATGGATGATGCTGTTGCGTTTCTCGGCCGCGATCTCAGGACGAAAGATGAATAACTGGTATGTCTTCGGTTTCCTGCTAATTAATTTCACAATCATAGTGATTGTTGGTTTTATTATGTCCGGGACAAATGTACTCCGACCTGCAGCTTTAATAAAATACTATTTCATTCTAATGCACTTTATCTACTCTGTGTGGTCATCGGTGTTAATTATTTTCATGTTAAAAGGAAGGTCAATAATCCATGACTACGACAGGATGAGAATTGGTCCGGGAATTTTCCTGGTGATGGTTATACAATGTTTACCGTTGCTTTTCTATGAATCACAGCCAAATCTTTCAATAATATTTACATTCACATTCTTTGCAGGAAACACCTTTCTTCCTGTCTATATGAGCTATGGAACTCTTCTCACTGTTTTTACTTCCGAAACCGGCATTAATATCTCATTTGAAGAGTTCTGCAAAAAATTCGAAGTATCGCCCCGGGAGACAGACATAGTACGCGAAATTTGCAATGGATTAAGCAATAAGGAAATATCGGAAAAGCTTTTTATCAGCCTGCAAACCGTAAAAGATCATACTCACAGGATCTATATTAAAACCAATGTTAAGAGCCGTGTTCAGCTTATTTATCTGGTAAAGGAATTGAAGATATTAAGTTAATGACTTACGAAACTTCAGGTATACAATCAGTCTGCCGTCAAATTCAAGTGAAAAACTTTCTCCAAGTGCCTCATTTAATGTGGCAAACCACCAGTTAGAAATTTTGGTACTGTTGAGGGGATATCGTAATCCATGGGATGTAACTTCGGTCTCAGGATCAATTGAAAATATTGAGATCTGCTGACCGGCGAAACACGATATTGAGGAACTTTTCAGCAAGGGTTGCAGAATTCCCGTTTCAGTTACCATGATTACATTCACATTCTTTATATACTCCACAAGAAGTGAGATGTTTCCAATTGTATGATCTTCACGTTTACCTGTAGCTCCAAGTATAACGATGTTTTTATAGCCCATATCGATGCACCATGAGACGGCTTTTGTCAGATCGTTAGAATCCTGATTTTCATCAAGGTAGATACGATCTGCAAAACTGTTCATCAATTCATCATTTAAAGAGTCCATGTCACCGACGATAGCATCGGGCAATATTCCGGCAAGAACAAGATTTTGAGCACTTCCGTCACAACAGATTATTCTTTTGGCGCTTTTCAGATAATCCAGAGGAATTTCATGCTGAGGGAAAGTTCCGTCAGCTACTATAACAGTGTAATCTCCCGATTGAAAATCATTCATTTTTTGAAAAACTCATATTCTGTTTTATTTCCTTCGCGACACTTTGTGTTATCCTTCGTGTTCCTTTGAGTTTAATTCTTTTTCTTTTTACCACAAAGGTACACTAAGCTCTTCACAATGGTGCACAAAGGTTTCTAACATTAAAATGTCAATTTGCGCTTATTGATTTTTTCCAGGCAGCTAGTCCGGCAAACGACATTAATCCATATACAACATACAGAATCACTGTCGGATACAATCCTCTTGTTAAAAAGAGAACAGCCGATACAAAATTTACAACAATCCATAAATACCAGTGTTCAAATATTTTCCTTGCCAGCATCCATGTCGCCACTATTGACAATGATGTAATAAACGAGTCCCTTACCGGCACAGGAGAATCAGTAAGTCTTGTCAGAACAAACCACATCACTATGTACAACATAACAAACACTATAGCCAGTATGATACCTGTCCTGAGTTTTAATCTTGTTACCTGCAGTTCTTTTTTCTCCTCATCTCCCCTACTCCCCATCCCTTCTTCTTCTTGCCCCGAACTCTGTGCCCTGTGCCCTGTGCCTTTAGCCCACCAATACCATCCGAGGATACTAATGACCAGATAGTATGCCTGAAGGCTCATATCTGCATAAAATTTGCTCGTGAAAAAGACCCATATATAGACTGCAGATGTTATTATCCCGACTGGCCACAGCCAGATGGTTTGCCGTATTTCAAGAAAGACATATATTATCCCTGTAACCGTTCCGAATATTTCTATGAAATTATTTGATATCCAATCACAAATTACCATCTGATTACTTTATTTTCAAAATTTTATTCCCAGTTTAAACATATAATTAGTGCCTGCCTGAGGAAAATACCCATCCATAGTATGTAGTGTTCCTCCTTCAATATATTTATATACCCATGCATTGGTCTCGTACATTTTATTAAACAGGTTATTTAGAACAAGCTGGCATGTCAGTTCTTTAAATATTTTATTTTTTATTGTATACAGGAATGAAATGTTTTGAACCAAATACTCTTTTAACATTCTTTCAGAATTTTGAGTGTTGTCGATGTATTGTTTTCCGACATATTTTGTATTCAAACTTAAATGAAAATTTTTAAAAGGACTATAATCTATTACCGAACCTGCAATTACTGACGGAGAGAAAGAAATTGTTTTATTTATTAATCGTTCTCTTTCCTGTGATGAAGTATCCCAATTGTCCGTAAGGTCTTCAAAAACAGGAATAATATTTCTGCTAACCGTTAAATTTTCGTACCAGTTTAAATTTTCAAGAATCTTTATTCCGGTTTCAATCTCAATCCCCTGTCTGTAACTTCTTGATACATTTGTTAATATGGTGGCTCCAACATTATTAATTTCTCCGGTTAAAATTAACTGATCCCGATAGTACATATAAAATAAATCTCCCTTAAGTGTAAACTTTGAAGTGTGAAATTCGTAACCTCCTTCATAATCGTACAATTTTTCAGGGATTGGTGTTTTTCCCGGGTTTGCATCAGTGAAATCATCACGATCTGGTTCTCTCTGAGAAACTCCAAATGAAGCGTAGATTTTCTGTTTCTCATTAAAATTGAATACCAGTCCTGCTTTAGGATTAAAAAAATCATATTTGTGATTCTGGGTAACATCCTTCAGGTCCTCATTAAATCCTCCAATTGAGTAATTAATATACCTGAATTGTAAATCGGCATAAAGGTTTAATTTGTTTGTTAACGAATAGTTGATCTTAAAAAATGAATTCAGGTCTTTTTTATCCCCGGTACCTTTATACCATCGATAGCTGTCCCCATTAAAAGTTATTAGTTTTGCCCAAATTATGTCACCAAAATGATTCCCCCGGTATTGATTCCAGCCACCTCCGATTACAGTGCTGATCTTATTTTTCCTGTAATTCAGGGAGTAGGTAAAACCATAAAAATCATTTCTCAGCCATCTTTGTGTGATAAAATCTGAGCTTCCTATTGTATCCGTATTAAAAATTGCATCCGGCAGATTGAATGAACTGAATTTAGAATTCTGTACCAGGTTCTCATAGTATCCCTGTCCGTGAGTATAATGCAATGCAGCATTTGCACTCAGACTTCCGCTTATTTCTTTTGAATAATGAAGCTGGTAATTATCCTGCCAGTAATTATCCGTTTCATTTTTATAAGTATGTGAGTTATATGTCCTGTGCGTATCCAGGGTATCTTTTGGAACTCCATCCCAGGCCTGGTATGTGTGTTCAACTCCGGAAAAAATCATTAATTTTAAAATACTCGTTTCCCCGTACATTGTTCCGGAGACAAAGAATGATTTTAAATCGCTGAAAGCTCTGTCGATGTATCCGTCGGACCAGATTTTTGATAAACGGGCATCAATGGCAAACTTCTTATTAATTAATCCTGTGCCAAAATTTATTGTGTTTTTTGAAGTATTAAATGAGCCATATGATGAATTTACTTCTGCATAAGGCTCCCTGTTCAGATTAGTTGTCTGAAAATTTATTGTGGCACCAAATGCGCCTGCTCCGTTCGTTGATGTCCCTACACCTCTTTGAATCTGAATGTTATCGGCTGATGATGCGAGATCAGGCAGATCAACCCACCACACTCCATGAGATTCGGCATCGTTGACAGGCACTCCATCGATTGTTACATTTATACGTTTTACATCAGTACCTCTGATATTAATGTTTGTATAGCCTACACCGGTTCCTGCATCTGATGAAACGACTAAAGAAGGAGTATAATTTAATAAATACGGTATATCCTGGACGACATTATTCTTTGAAATATCTTCTTTAGTAACTGTTGAATATGCCATTGGAGTAAGCTCTCCTGCCCTTGTGGCTCTAACTAAAACCTCCTCAGTCATCAGTGGCTTCATTTCAAGAGCTATATTCAAGACAGTATCTCCTTTTATCCTGAATTCGCGGATCTGTGACCCGTACCCGATAAAAGAGAAATGGAAAGTATAAATGCGGTTGCTTGGAATTGACAGTGTATAGTTACCTTCTGAACCGGCGTGTACTCCAAACGATGTGTTTTCAACGCTTATTCCAGCCCCTGGTAAAGGATTTCCGGAGATATCGGTCACTTTACCCCTTATCACTGAGACATTATTTTGAAATACTATAGCTGATGAAAAAGCATTCAAACCGACGAACAAAATGAAAAATACCAGTTTCCTCATAGTCTTATTAGTTAATACATCTTAAGGTTCAAGAAAATGAGGTAGTTATGTACAGCTGATTTGTTTGATACTCTCTATTCCCTCCGCCGGCATTATCCGGATCAGGTTTAAGGGTTTGATCTCAGCCCGTCGTTATTAGGCACCCCATTTGATGATACCTCAAAGGTAATATCTTTTGGCTGATTTATCAATTTTTTGTTAAATTAGCCTTCAAATCCCTGAGATGAAATGAAAAACCTACTTGATAAACTTAATTACAAAGGACAGAAAAGGATATCAGTTATTAATGCAGAAGAAAAATTCATACTTTCAATCTCTGCTGAACTTAAAGATGTAATTATCGATCAGAAAATCGATCCACGCTATCCATATCAGTTTATAATCCTGTTTGTTAAGAAGATAAAAGAAGTTGAGATGCTTGCACCAATGACCCTTCATAACCTGATGGCCGATGGCGTAATATGGTTCTGTTATCCGAAAAAAACCTCAAAAAAATATAGTTCCGACATTGACCGTGACCATGGATGGAAAGTACTTAATGACTCCGGACTTTATGGAATCCGTATGGTTGCAATTGATAAAGATTGGTCTGCATTAAGATTCAGAAATATTAAATATATCAAATCAACGTCTGAAAGATTTAATAAATAATTTCGTAATGCGGATTTTCGATTTCGGATTTGGCTTCGCCGAGCTCGTTTCACTCGGTTCAATAAGCAATCAGTAATCAGTAATCAGTAATCAATATAAAAATAAGTGTGATCACTACCATTAAAATAGATACTCCTCTTGGAGAGATGGTTGCAGCGGCGACTGAAGAAGGTGTTTGTCTTCTTGAGTTTTGCGACAGAAAAATGTTGCCAACTGAATATAAAGATCTTACCCGGCTTTTAAGAACAACCTTTACGGTTGGGGAAAACAAACATCTTAATGCGCTTAAAAAACAGCTGAAAGAGTATTTCAATGGCAGTCGGAAAGAATTTGATATTTCACTTGTTGCACCCGGGACTGAATTCCAGCGGGCAGTATGGAAGGAATTGCAGAATATTCCTTTCGGAACAACAAGATCCTACCAGGAACAATCAGTCGCACTGAAAAAAGAGGATTCGGTACGTGCTGTAGCGAATGCAAATGGAATGAACAGAATATCTATTGTAATTCCATGTCACAGAGTCATTGGTTCCGATGGAGGGCTTACAGGTTATGGCGGCGGACTGAAGCGTAAAAAATGGCTGCTTGATCATGAGAAAAAATATTCGGGAAAAGCAGTTGACCTCTCTTTATTCTGATTTATTTTTATACATTATTACTTAACTAAATCTTTTATAATATGAAAACTTTCATTACTCAAAGGAACTTCCTTTACATAATTTTCATGCTGCTTATAATCTTACTTTCCGGATGTGCTAATAATGAGGCAGTAAAACAATGTCTCTCCGGTCATACTTATGGCTTTTTGGGGGGTCTGTGGCATGGGTTTATCGCTCCATTTGATTTTATCGGAATGCTGTTTAATGATAAGATAACAATGTATGCACAGAATAATAATGGCGGTTTGTATGCTCTTGGTTTCCTTCTGGGCAGCGGTGGCTGGGGTTTCTTAGGGAGCAAGGGAGCAAATAAAGTAAGAACAAGCAGGGTTCATTTTCAGTCTCAGAAATTTGATAATGCTGAAATAGTAGATTAAAACTGATACTCTAAACCAATTAACCTATGAAAAATGTCTGTGTAATTTTTATTTTGTTTTTCTTATCCATAAGCTCTTATTCTCAAAAAAATGAGCTCATCTATCTCTGGCCGGGTAAAGTGCCGGGAGAGTTGAAAGAGAAACAACCGCCATCCATTGATACCAAAAACAATGATAATATTGTAAGGTTTTCTGAAGTGACGAATCCGGCAATTGAGGTCTATTTGCCGGATCATGTCATAGGAAACGGTTCTGCAGTTATAGTTTGTCCCGGAGGAGGATACCAGATACTTGCATATGATCTGGAGGGAACTGAAATTGCAGGTTGGCTTAACAAACTGGGATTTACTGCATTTGTTCTTCAGTACAGGATACCAGGAAAAAAAGAAGGCGCTTTGCAGGATGTTCAGCGGGCAATGAGAATTGTAAGAAACAATTCACAAAAATGGAATATCGATCCGGAGAAGATAGGTGTAATGGGATTCTCTGCAGGAGGCAGCCTGAGCGCCAGAGCAAGTACCAATTTCAATAAAAAAACTTATATGCCTGTCGATAAATCGGATAGTTTATCATGCAGACCGTCCTTTACTATGCTGATCTATCCCGCTTATCTCGATCAGGGACAGAACCTGACTCTTACTCCCGAATTGGAGTTAGGTAAAGATGTACCTCCCATTTTCATATTCCAGACAGCCGATGATCCATATGGTAACAGCGCTCTTGTAATGACACAGGCTCTAAGAAATGCAAAACTTCCCGTTGAACTGCATTTACTTTCCACAGGCGGACATGGATATGGTCTCAGACCCGGGAAAGTTGCAGCAGAAACATGGCCTCTGCTGGCTGAAAAGTGGCTTAGATCTGTCCTTAAAGACAAATAATTGTAGCGTTTCGCCAGGTAAGATTTCATAACTAAAAACAATGCCGGCTCAGAATAATAATCTAGGTAAATTCTTTGGCCCTTCCTCGAGTTATATGGGATACATATTCATCATTTGCGGGATTGTTGCCGCAAATTACTCACTGTTGGCGCTCACGTTGCTAATTCCCGGATTTTTTATGGCATTTACTTATAATGGAACATTGATAGATTTTGAAAATAAGAGGCTAAAACCTTATACAGCATTATTTGGGATCTTCAGAACCGGAAAATGGATTGATGTATCAGAGTTTTCAAGGTTTAGCATTATTAAATCGACCAAAAAATATACTACATATAGCCGGGCAAACGTCAGACTGGATTTGAATGTCTCAGATATTGAGCTGTTGCTGATTAACAGGAATGGAACAAAAAAAGTTGTACTGAACATATTTAGTAATTTTGAGGATGCTCACAAAGAAATGAATAAACTCAGCCCGATGCTTTTACCTGAAAAAGTCACTCAATAAGCATTAAGATTAACTATGACAGATGCTATCATTGGGATATTAAAGAACCATTTGCTTCCGGCTGAAAATCACATATATGGATTTGCTGATCTGACCGGATTACTGCTGAATAAATTCGTTGGATTTAATTATGGAATTTCCATAGGATACAAACTTGATAATAAAGTTGTTGATAAAATAATTAATGGCCCTACGCCTGAATACTATTCACATTACAGGCAAATCAATGAATATCTTGCCATGCTGACGAAGAATATCTCTGAGGACCTGAATAAAAACGATATCGAAACATTAAACATCGATCCTACTGTTTCAACATCTGAACTAGACTCAATTTATTTCAGAACACTCCGGACAGATCTTTCTCACAAAGTGGTTGCTACGAGAGCCGGCCTTGGATGGATAGGGAAAACTGACCTTTTCATCTCCAGAAAATTCGGGCCAAGACTTCGCCTCGTGTCGATACTTTTAAAAATCCCTGTGAAACCAAAATCGGATCCTATAAACAAAAGCCTGTGTGGAAGCTGCAATATTTGTGTTGATATCTGCCCGGCTAAAGCAGCTAACGGAAAATTGTGGGATATAACTGTTGACAGGGATGAGTTTTATGATCCGTGGAAATGCCGTGATCAATGTACCGAATTTGGAAGAACACGACTTGGAATTGATGCACGAATCTGTGGAATATGTGTGGCAGCATGCCCAGTTGGTCAGAAAAAAAATGTCATGTCTTAATCTATTGTACTATACAAGATTCTTTTGATTTATCATGGACGAACATTAGGATATCTGCATTGTTCTATAAAAAATTAAAAATGTTAATGTGATTCCAAAAGTCTACAAACCTGAAATCTTCCAGGGTAATCTGAAAAAGAAAAGCTATTTTGAGGGATGGTATTTCAAACATGTATCTAAGGATTTAGATCATGTATGGTCATTCATACCGGGGATTTCATTAACAAAGGATGATACTCATTCATTTATTCAGGTGATAAATGGTATCACCGGTGATTCAGAATACATAAGTTACAAGCTTGATGAATTTACCTGGGATAAAAAAAGTCTTTATCTGAAAATCGCCAATTCAGTTTTTACATCTACATATATAGATCTCAACATCCGGAATGAGAAATTTAAAATCAAAGGACGTGTAGAGTATTCTGACTGCATAAAATATCCCGGCAAATTATTTTCTCCCGGAATAATGGGTTGGTATTCTTTTGTTCCATTCATGGAGTGTAAACATGGAGTCGTATCTGTTAATCATGATGTTTCAGGTTGTTTAAATGTGAATGGGAACAATATCGATTTTAATAACGGGAAGGGATATATAGAGAAGGACTGGGGAACATCATTTCCTGAAGCCTGGTTATGGGTTCAGGCTAATAATTTCAACAACAGGAACAGTTCATTTCATTTCTCAGTTGCTAAGATTCCATGGCTTGGGAAGTATTTCATCGGATTTATTGCCTTCCTCTATTATAATGACAAGTTCCATATGTTCAGTACATATAATAAATCAGAAATATCTGAAATAGAACACCTGGGGGAATCTATTGCCATTGTAATGAAGAATCATGATTCCATTCTGAAAGCCAGAGTGAAAAAAAGCACATTCGGGGAGCTAAGAGCTCCGGTATCGGGAAATATGTCAAGAAGGATTAAAGAGAGTATTGATTCAGAGGTCACAATTAGTCTTTTTGACAAGCATAATAATCTAATATATTCTGATTCAAGCAAAAGAGCGGGATTGGAATACATTGAGAAGATTTTCGAATATCTTTAAAAATAATATAAAATGGAAAACAATTATAAAAACGTAGTAGCTATTCTGCCGCCACCACATTTTCATATGGTTGGCGACGGGTTCAGGGTATATAATTTTTTCCCCTCACAACGTGAAATAGGAATGACAGGTATGAGTCCTTTTTTCCTTCTGGATTATGGAGCTAAATGGCTTGTTCCTCCATCTGATACTCCAAGGGGAGTAGGAGTTCATCCGCACCGGGGATTTGAGACTGTCACAATCGCATATCACGGGAAGGTCGCACATCACGACAGTGCAGGGAACAGTGGCGTTATTGGGGAGGGTGATATTCAGTGGATGACAGCTGGAGCCGGAGTTCTTCATAAAGAGTTTCATGAAAAGGAGTTCAGCAAAAAAGGTGGCATCTTTCAGATGGTACAGTTATGGGTCAACCTACCTTCTAAATATAAAATGACTCCGGCCAAATATCAGACAATTGAAAATAAAGATACGACAAAGGTTCTGCTTGATGACAGGAAGAGCGTTGTCGAACTTATTGCCGGTGAATATAAAGGGCAGAAAGGGCCTGCTTTTACTTTCTCACCGGTAAACCTTTTTAATGCAAAACTGTTTGCTGGTGCCAGGGCCGGATTCAGCTTTCATAATAATTATAATACAGGAATGCTTGTAATTGAAGGGGAAGTTAAGATCAATAATACACGGACAGCGCCTGAAAACAATTTTATTTTTTTCGGTCATGAGGGTGAGGATATAATAGTAGAAGCCATCGGGAAGAGTGTGGTGCTTGTCTTGAGCGGGGAGCCGATTCATGAACCAATTGTATCATACGGACCATTCGTTATGAATACAGAAGATGAAATAAAACAAGCATATGAAGATTTTAATAATGGTAAATTTGGCTACCTTGAAGATTGAAAAAATTTAAATTATATCATTATGGCACAATGTATTAAATCACCGTCAATTATAAAAGCTGCCGGGAATAAAGAGAAAATCATAAGGGAATTTTTCGGACGTGTCAACAGTACAACATCTGAAGTCAGCATAGCCCGTATGACAAGTCCTGAAGGCTGGGTAGAACCAGGCCAGCAGCCTGAATTCAATGAATATACTATTGTACTTAAAGGAAAACTCAGGATCACCACCAGAAATGAAGAATTCGAGATCTCAGAAGGCCAGGGAATTATGACTGAAAAAGACGAATGGATACAGTACAGTACTCCTTTTGAGGGCGGAGCAGAGTATATTGCTGTCTGCCTGCCGGCATTTTCTCCGGATATTGTTCATAGAAATGACCTGAATTATTATTGAAGATAATTCTTTCATAGTTTCTCCTACAAACGAGTTTTGTAGAGACGCCCAATTTGGGCGTCTGTGGCTGTCTTTGGAATAAAGTCTAATTAAGTCATGCATCTTCATGGTCTACCTGATACAGGTCATAATTCCAAACCCGGAAAACAAGTACATTTGAAAAAAACAAAAATGGAAACTAAGTTTATTTGTCCATCTTGCATGGTGACAATGAGGTTGGTTAAAAGTGAAGACTTAAACCATCACGGAACACTTTTTGCCGGCCGTACTGCTGAATGGTTTGTCGAATCAGGTTTTATTGCAGCAGCATCATTATTAAACCCGCAAAACATTGTCTGCCTTAAGATTCATGGTATGTACTTCACAAAACCTGCTAAATCGGGTGACGTTCTGAAATTTTCATCCAAGGTCGTTTTTGCAGGAAGAACAAGTATAACCACCTATGTTCATGTTGAAAATAACAGAGCGAAAAAACCTTTGGTCGATGGTTTTATCACGTTTATTCACGTTGATGAAAATACTATGCCAGTTCCACATTTTCTCGAGATCAATCCTGAAACTGAAGAAGACAGAATGTTATTGGAAACAGCAAAAAATTTTCGTAGCAAATAGTATCATTTAAGAACTGCTAATTGTTATAATGTCCAAAAATGCGATCGTCCGTAACCCGGGGAGGACAATCATTATTGGAATAACAACTTCCAGACTTGGAAAGCCTGTATATTCGCTTTCACTTGAACAATAGTTATAGTAGTTAAAGATGTTGGTATTATTATAAATAGAATTTAATATTACGGTGCGCTGCACCTCCGGCTTCGTTCCCTAAACTCGTTCCTACAAATATTTCCGCAGCTCTGCTGCTCAGTTTTGAATAGAATTATTGCAATTTCAATTATTTATCTCTTGCAAGTACGCTGAATTTTAATAAGTTGCTAAGAACCGTACAATTTGCAGATAACGGCGGTCGGGAAGATTGAAGATTTATCAAGGATCTCGAAGCTCTGCTACAGTATCTAAAATCTGATTATTCAAAATTCATTTTCTTTGTTAATCCAATACGATTTTGGATTTTTAAAGGTGCGTAGCACCGGAACATTTGTAGCAAAATTCAGAAAATGAAGATTGTAAGGTGCAGAGCACTGGAATATGGAGATTGGTCTCAAATCAAAATTATTCTCCTATCTTAAATCCGGGAGAAATACCAAATAGAACCTGAATCACATTTTCTTACTGTTTTTCTTCGCTTTAATTATAAGGTAAATCACAAAAATAACTCCAACGCCAAGCAGAATATGACCTACATATGGGAAGATCTGTTCTCTTACAGCATATAAGTAATAACCTATTATCGCAAGTATTATATTCCAGATCCCTGCTCCTATAAATGTGAACATCATAAAATCACGAAGACTCATTTTTGCTAATCCTGCCGGAATAGAAATCAGGTGACGGATACCCGGAACCAGACGACCGATAAATGTGGATGTTCTCCCGTTCCTTATAAAATATTCTTCCGCATGCATGACCTTTTCCTTCGACAAAAGACACATCTTACCAAGTTTTGAGTCCGCAAACCTGTACACAAGCGGACGTCCGAGATAATACGCAAGAGTATAATTGATTAAAGAACCTGAAAGAGCGCCCAGTGTTCCTGTAATAACTACAATAAACACGTTTAGTTCCCCCTGTCCGGCTTTGTAAGCGGCAAAAGGGATCACTACCTCCGATGGCAGCGGGAGAAAAGTGCTTTCAATTAACATCAGCAGGGCGATTGTGAAATAATTCAGATTGGCCATATACCAATCGAAGAGTGTTTGAAAAAATGCCATATTCTATTTTCTGTAATTCAATATAATTCGACAACAGGGAACGATCCGACGGCAATATTAATCTTTTTACCCGTTATTGCCAATACTATCTTTTCACAACTGTTAATATTCAGTTTTGGTTTAAGACTTTACGAAAAATACTTTGTATTTTATTGCGATAACCTGTTGCCTGACATAAGTTATTTCAGTTTAACAGGTTGAATTTCAAAATATTTGTACTCTGGAACAATCCCAACTTTAATAAAGCGCCTTGATATGGCCGGATCTTTTCTGCCATCAGCCAGAAATTCTGCCAGGAGCAAATATCCACCTTCTTTTTTGGGTAATGATATCTCGACCGGGAAAGATGAACGGTCAAAGGCTGAAAGGACAACCGTCATATTTTTTTTCAAAACAGTTTTCCCATTACTATTGAGTAAACTTAATGTTAAATTTCCAGGTACGTCTTGAGACAGATCATTGATTTTTACCAGTTTAAATGACAGTTTTTCACCGGGTTTATGCAGAATTGACTGCTTAACATACCGTTCATCTGTCAGGTTTATAAATACTGAAGAAGGAGCAAAGGCATTTATGAACCATTGCAATGCCGGTGCTGGATTCAGATCTTTTATGTTGCCTGTAAACCAGTCACCGGTGTATCCATAATTATTGGTAAGATAACAGAAAGCCAGTACTCCGGTCAGATTGGACTCGCTTCTAAGCCATTCGGTTTCAAGTTGGAGATCGTAGGCCTGAAATTCCCGGTTTTGCGATGGAGGAGAATCAGGTCCCAGATAATAGTTATAAACATCGACAGTCAGTTTACTCGGAAGACCATTGCGCCAAAGCCATACCCACCCATACTCATTTGCAAGCTGAGGGACTCCGGCCTCCCTTATCATCCTGAGCGCTTGTGGCTTATAATCCAGATTACCAATGGGATAAGATGTCTTCTCTGATCCTTTTTCGTTACTGATAATACGACCTTCATATGGGTGAGGCTCATCCATTTCATCTGATTTCATGATTCCCTCTCTCATGTACCCGGCATCCCATACCCTTGTCGGATCGAGCTTCTTCAGTTCCGGGATAAGGGTGTTTCCGATAAACATATCGGTATTCTCATTTATAGCATCCCAGATAGCAATACTCGGATGACTTCCATCGGTCCAGACCCAATCGGTATATTCTTTTCTGATCTCATCGTCCCAGCCGTGATTCTGCCAGTATAGCCATTCATTCTGTAATAACAATCCGTTTTCATCAGCAATATCGTACCAGAAATCGGGTACAATACCCACACATATCCTCATTGCATTCCAGCTTAGCTGCTTTGGATAGGTAACCAGAAGTTTTTTAACCCATTCTTTATCCCAGACCAGATTCCCGCAATCAGGATCCTCGAAAAACCTCTGGAGTGTAATATTTGTTCCACGCAGAAAATATTTTTCCCCGTTAAGATAGAAAAACTTCCCTTTTGCCGTAAAATCCCTCATTCCAAACTGACGATTCACTTCATCAGATAAATCATTGCCTGTTTTAAGTCTCGCAGTGGCTGTATAGAGAAAAGGTTTATCAGGGGACCATAATTTAAATTCAGCTATAGGAATTTCGAGGGTCATCTCAGTCAGATTATCTCTTTTTGAAGAGAACCCCCTCTCTGCCGATGTAATTTTTTTTCCTGAGATCTTTTCAGTAATAATCACTTCAAGGTTCACGGAATCCTGCATAGGATCTCCATAGAAAATCTGAGCGGGAATCAGGCTTCTTATTAGAGTTTTTATGGTAAGTTTCTTACCTGCAACTGATGGGAGAACTAGTAATCTGTCAATCCTGTTGTTACCTGTAAACGAAAGAAATACATCATCCCATATACCGGGCAAATAGTGTTCTTTCTCCTTATCTGTTCCGCCTGCTGCTTCTGCGGGCAGCCATATCCTTTCCCCTACTTTTATCAGGATCTCATTATCGGTGCCGAATTTAATCGCCTTATTAACAGGAAATTCAACTGGTGTGTAACAAGCCATTGATGTGCCCAGATCAATACCGTTTATATATACCTGAGTTACATACTGGCTCTTTTTAATAGTAATCATCCCCTCTTTGTCACTGAGTTCTTTCGGAATGAATATTTTCTTCCTGTACCAGCTATAGCGAGGTGTATAGTCAAGATTATAGAGATTAAACTGTTCTTTGGATTCAGGCTTATCGGGGCGTTTAAAAAATTTATCATATTCGGCTATTTTAGGTTCTGCAAGGTGAACTAATCCTGGCACCGGAATAGTCCTCGTAAATTTTTCAGGAGGAAAAGCAGTTGTCGACTGATCAAATTCCCATGAACCGTTAAGGTCTATAACTGTCCGTGGATTTTGTGTAAATGCTGACTGCGCGTTTAAAATTATCGAAAAGACAAGAATTAATAAGTGTTTCATAATTTTTTTTGCTAATTGTTCATTTTTAATTTTGTGTAACATTGTGCTTTACTTTGTGTTCCTGCAAAGTAAATTACAAAGTAACACAAAGGGAAAAAAGTATAATATAAAACAGACTAGAAGTTCAAATTAATATAAGTAATAATTTTTTCAATAAGTCTTTGTGAACCTTAGTGACTGCCTTTGTGTTCCTTTGTGGTAAAGAAGATTTAAATGAGGTTACAGAATATTACTTTTACATTAATTTCGAATTGTTAACTTTGAAATATTTACTTAAAGGCTGAATAATTTATATGTTCATTTATGGAAAACTTAGAGACAACCTATTTGGGGTTAAAACTCAGGAATCCGCTGATTGCCGGAAGTTGCGGACTTACAAATTCACTATCAAATATTAAGGAACTGACAAAAAAAGGTGTAGGGGCAATTGTCATCAAATCGCTCTTTGAGGAACAGATACATATCGAAGCCGAAAAAGTAATAAAAAATGACACCGACGGGGTAAGTACATTCAGCCATGCCCCCGACACAATATTCAGCAAAAGAATTTATGATTATGATGAAGCTTATTCATATATATATGATTTTGCAAGGCGCAACACACTGGGGAAATACCTCTCTTTCCTGAATGAGGCAAAAGAATCCACAGACATTCCTGTAATTGCAAGCATTAACTGTGTATCAAATCAGGACTGGCACTCCTTTGCAAAAAAAATTGAAGATACAGGCGTTGATGCGTTGGAGCTTAATATTTATATTCTTCCCTCAGACTGGCGAAGAAGCGGGGAAGATAATGAGAAAATCTACTATGACATAATCAGGGAAGTCAGGAATTATGTCAACCTGCCAATCTCTGTGAAAATAGGATTTTATTTTTCATCACTTGCCCAATCAGTCAAGAAGTTATCTGAGTGCGGTATTAAAGGACTGGTTCTGTTCAACAGACCATATAACACTGACATAGATATTGATAAGATAGGACTTAGTCATGGCCCGATCTTCAGCGCACCTGAAGAATTTACGCATACTCTTCGTTGGATTTCAATATTATCCGGTCATGCCGGTTGCGACCTTTCAGCTTCTACAGGAGTACACGATCATAAAGCCTTTATAAAACAATTGCTTGCAGGTGCAAAGACTGTTCAAATCGCCTCAGCTCTATATAAGGAAGGATTTGATGTAATTCCCGAAATCCTCAAAGGTGCCTCAACCTGGATGAAGAAGCATGATTTTAATTCTGTCGATTCATTCAGAGGAAAGCTGAGCAAATCTAACCTCGAAAATCCGGCTGCTATTGAAAGGGTTCAGTTTATGAAACTTTACTCAGGGATCGAGTAACTATTTGATGATATATCTGCACAACCTTTTGGCCTCAGTATTAATCTTGTGGACTGATCATACGTAAAGTATTTAAAGGCCCAGTTCATGAAGATGAGCAGCTTGTTTTTTACTCCAATTATACTCATGAGATGTACAAACATCCAGACAAACCATGCGAAGATACCCTGAAAACGCAAGGATGGAAGTTCAACTACTGCAAGATGTCTTCCGACCGTTGCCATAGTTCCCAAGTCTTTGTATTTAAACTTTTTTAAAAGTTTGTTTTTCTTCATTCTGCCCAGATTTTCAGCTAATAGCTGTGCCTGCTGAATGGCAACCTGTGCAACCTGAGGATGTCCCATAGGATAAGCTTCCTCTGTCTGCAGAGAGATATCCCCCAGAGCAAATATGTCTGAATTTCCCGATACTTTGTTATAACTATCAACTTTGATCCGGCTGTTTCTTGAAAAACTATCAGCATTAAGTCCTTCGACACTATTCCCTTCAATACCTGCAGTCCAGATAATCATCCCTGTACTGATGCTTTTTCCTGAATCAATAAATACTGTATTTTCATTACAACCGGTTGCCCTGGTTTTTGTAAGAACCTGTACTCCCATCTTTTCAAGAAAACTCCCGGCTTTATCTGAAGATTGTTTTGACATAGAGCTCAATACTCTGTCGAGAGCCTCAATAAGGTATATTTTTGCCCTGATCTCTTTAAATTCGGGATAATCTTTTGAAAGGACATATTTATTCATCTCTGCCAGCGCACCGGCAATCTCTACACCCGATGGTCCTCCGCCAATAATAACAATTGTCATAAGCATCTCACGTTCCTCAGCATTTTGAGCTGTAAGCGCGTTTTCAAAATTCATCAGTAAAGAATTTCTCAGATCAAGAACTTCTGATATTGTTTTCATACCCCTTGAATATTTCTGCATCTGAGCCGAGCCAAAATAGTTATTGGTAGCACCATGAGCCAGAACAAGATAGTCGTATTCAATCTCTCCCGAAGATGTTACAAGAGTATTTCTCGCAGCACTCACCGATATTACCTCTACTTTCCTGAGGGGGAAATCTTTAAAGTGCTGGAATATTTTTCGGAGAGGGAAAAGAATCGAACTCTCTTCGAGTCCGGCAGATGCAACCTGGTAAAAAAGCGGAGGAAACTGGTGATAATTATGTTTATCAAGGATAACTACCTGATAACCCTTGTTTTTAAGTTTTTTAGCCAGGGTTAATCCTGCAAATCCGCATCCGACAATTACTATTCTTTTTTTATCTGTCCGGGGAATATTGATCATAAACTATCTTATTACTGTTATATTATTAACAGCGTAGGCCCAATATAGTTCATTCCCTGACAGTTTGCGGGAAAACTAAAATGAAAAGTCAGTCAGGAAACATACCGGGATGAATGATTATCTGAAATTATTTCCGTTAAGAGAATATTATGACTGACTTTTCAAAGTCTGACAAATCTTACAATGATATCAATTAACCAGCCCGGATAAACTCCCAGAAATAAAATTCCGGCAGCTATTATGGCAAGAGTAATATTTCCGAAAAGTGAGAGTTCCGGCAGCTTTGAATCATTTGCTCCTGAGAATAGCGCGGTAATAACTCTAAGGTAATAGTATAATCCTATGACACTGTTGATTATCATAGAAATAATTAACACCATAAGCCCGGCATTCATACCTTCCAGAATGACATAGAATTTTGCTATAAACCCTGCCGTAACAGGAATCCCCGCCAGCGACAACAATGAGATAGTAAAGATAATTGCCAGCCAGGGTCTTTTCCAGAAAAGTCCCTTAAAATCATCTACTTTTTCAGCCTCATATTGGTTTGTTGAAAGAAGAGAAATCACTCCGAATGCACCTATTGTGGTAAAAAAATATGAAATGAGGTAAAAGATTGATGCCTGGATTCCTCTGTTGCTGCCCGTCAACAATATTATTATCAGATATCCCATATTTGCAATAGATGAATATCCCAATAACCTTTTTATGTTCTTCTGTCTGATTGCGAGAATGTTTCCTACGAACATTGAGAGTATTGCGATGCCTGAAACAATAACAAATAAATAATGGTTACCGTATCCCCGGAGAATAAAAAAGAATCGTATCAGAATTGCCATTACTGCACCTTTTGAAACTGTGGCAATATATGCGGAAACCGGGGCTGGCGCCCCCTGGTAAACATCAGGCGTCCACATATGAAACGGAACTAATGCCAGCTTAAAACCGACTCCAACCAGCATCATCGCGAAACCGGAAATAACCAGAGGAGATAAAGGTTCATGTGTTACAAGCGTTGCAACTAGTGCACCAAATTGCATAGTTCCGAATGCAGTGTATATCAGGGCCATACCAAATAATAAAAATGCAGAGGACACAGAAGCCAGAATCAGATATTTAATTCCGGCTTCAATTGAATTGCTTTTAGTTCTCTGAAATGCTACAAGTATATATAATGAAATACTCAATGTCTCAATACCGAGGAAAAAGAGCACGAAATGATTAGCGACAGTCAGCAATGATGCTCCCAGGGTTGAAGTGAAGATAATTATATAGTATTCTTCTTTCACTCCTTCAAGTTGTTTAATATAATCATAGGAAAGGAAAGTAACCAGGAGGGCGGAAATGACTATTATCCCAAGAAAAAACATACTGTAAACATCTAATATCAATAAAGGTTCTATTGTATGTGGTATAATAGGCAACACAAAGTAAATTGATCCAAATGCGGCTAATAATGCCAAGACTGAAAAACCATAAACAACTTTGTAATTCCTTAAAATGGAAATTACAATCATAATCACAACCGGAGCTATTGCTAAAATGAGAAAAGGTGTTAAACATAAAAAATCTTTTTTGGTCATATGTTTCTTATTAGTACAAAATTTCGTCAGGCATCATGATATTTACCCCCTTTCCTGTTTCCCCCAAGGGGGAAATGATGCACCACTTCTCATCTTTCAGTTGTATCATATAAGGACTATGATTTTTTTGAATTTTCGTTTGTATTTTTGACATTAGCGTTATTACTCCTTCCCCTGTGGGGGAAGGTTGGGAAGGGGGTAGTAAAATTAAATAGGCCTCTTTAGTTTTATTACCCGGATTCTGAAATGTAATCTCTTTTTGTTTATTCAAAGTTTTTAAAACAGCAGGTCTGGTTGTATCCAGTATCGGTTTCGGAAACAGTCCAAGCCACACGATGGCGATGATCAGTGATGCGGAAACCACCTTTTCACGCAAAGTCAGATCATTTATCTCCCAAACCGAATTTTTATTCCCGAAAAAGACCTTTTGAAGAATCCGCAGTGAATAAATTGTTGCTGCAATAAGTCCCAGGCTTGCCAGACATGACATCAAAATATTTGCTTTAAAAGCTCCGATCAGAATAAGGAGTTCGGCAACAAAATTCCCTAACCCCGGTAATCCCAGTGAAGCCATTGAAAAGATAAGCCCTACAGCTCCCATAACCGGGGCGTTTTCCCAGAGCCCTCCCATTTTGTTCAGATCTCTTGTGTGAATGCGTTCATATAGCTGCCCAACCAATATAAAGAGTGCCCCGGTGCTGATTCCATGTGCAACCATCTGAATAACAACTCCCTGGTAGGCTAATTCGTTAAATGAAAATACACCAAGAATTACAAATCCCATATGACTGACGCTTGTATAAGCAACCAAACGTTTAAGATCAGTTTGTGCAAAAGAAAGCTTGGCCCCATACAAAATACCTGCGACACCCAGTAACATCCCGACGGGTGCGAAATTAACAGAAGCTGAGGGGAATAATGGAACGATGAAGCGTAAAAGACCGTATGCCCCGGTTTTTAAGAGTAAAGCAGCCAGAATTAAACTCCCGGCAGTTGGAGCTTCGGTATGAGCATCTGGCAGCCAGTTATGCAAAGGTACAACAGGAAGTTTTACAAGAAATGCTGCCAGAAAACCTGACATTATCAGGATGGCAGTTGAATCGGGCATTACCGCTCCCAGCAGTTCTAAATAATCAAATGTATATAACCCGGTTGAACGGCCATGAATAAAATAGAGTGCAATGATAGAAATAAACATTAGCAGACCACTTGCCTGCGTATAAAGAAAAAATTTGTTTGAAGCGGCTATCCTGTTCTCATGTCCCCAGATCCCAATCAAAAAATACATGGGTACCAGCATCAGTTCCCAGAAGAAATAGAAAAGGAACAGATCGAGAGATAAAAACACTCCGGTAATTCCTGCTAAAATGAGAAGAAGATTAAAATGAAAAAAACCAACCCTTGAATCTATCTCCTTCCATGAAATGACGACTGAAACGATACCCAAAAAGAAGGTCAGGATCAGCATAACAAGACTAAGTCCGTCAAGAGCAAAATGCAGGCTTATTCCGAATTCAGGAATCCAGTTAAGCTTTATATCAATCAGCCAGTTCTTTTCCGACGCTATTGATGGCAAAACAAGCAGAATAATAATTATCAGATCAACGGATAATGCCGTGAGTGAAATTATTCGGGACCAGACAGGTTTCTTATTTCCGACAGCCCATCCAAGAAAGGCCCCAGCTAATAATATGACTATAAGATAAATAAGTATCATTTAAAGAGCATATAAGTCAATATCATCGCAATCCCAATAGCCAATGACAACAAATACCATCTCACTTTACCGTTTTGAGTCATACTGAGAATCCGGTTGAAGAAAAGTGCCAGACTCGAAAGTCCAACATTCCATAGGTCAAAAAAATCATTTTTATCAATAAGCGAAAACCAGACAATCGGTTTTACAAAAAGAATATCATAAAGTTTGTCGAAGCCCCATCCTTTTTCAAAGAATTTGTTTATTCCGCTGTGACTGTAAGGTTCTGACAGGGAAGGTTTTTTAAGGTAAATTAAATATGCGAAATAAATTCCCGAGAGCGTTATAATTCCTGAAAGAACCTGAAATAAAAATTCACCGGTTGTTCCAGGTCTAGTGACCGTTCCAGGTAAAGTATTGTCAACCAGGTTTGAAAACAGATGTATATTACCAATTGATTGCGGCAGTTCTACAAATCCTCCTGCAACAGATAATACTGCAAGAATAATTAATGGGAAAGTCATAAGCTTGCCGGGAATGAATGTGGGTTTGGTTATAGCCTCACCATAGAAGGTAATAAAGATCATTCTGAAAGAATAAAGTGCCGTCAGCAAAGCTCCGGTTATTCCTGCCAGCCATAATATCATATTTCCGTCTTGCGAAGAAAATGAATACCATAAAATCTGATCCTTACTGTAAAAGCCGGCAGTTATAAGTGGTAGCGCAGAAAGAGATGCGGAACCGATAAGAAAAGTATAAAAGACAACCGGCATTTTTTTCCTGAGGCCGCCCATTTTGAAAATATCATGTTCTTCATCGAGCACCAGGATTACAATACCCGCACCAAGGAATAGAAGAGCTTTGAAAAAGGCATGTATCATGAAATGAAATACAGCAGCAGACCATGCCCCAACACCCAGAGCCAGAAACATATAGCCGATCTGACTTATTGTTGAATAGGCAAGAATTCTTTTCAGATCATGTTGAGCAAGGGCGCTGAATCCTGCAATCAATAATGTTAAAGCGCCTATAATTGCTATTGCAGACTGAACCACTGGAGCCAGGCTGAATAATATATGTGTGCGCGCAATCAGGTAAACACCTGCAGTAACCATTGTTGCCGCATGTATGAGAGCACTAACAGGAGAGGGGCCCGCCATAGCATCCGGAAGCCAGGTTTGTAACGGCAGCTGGGCTGACTTTCCGAGTGCACCGCCTAACAACAAAGCTGCAGTAAGAATCGCTATTGAAGAACCGGCGACCCATTTTTCAGATGCATGGTGCATCAGTTCGCTTATATTAACAGTGCCAAAATTCAGGTACAGGATGAATATGCCAATAATCAAAGCAGTATCACCAATTCGGGTAATGATAAAGGCTTTTCTGGCTGCATATCCGTTTGCAGGCTCTTTATACCAGAAGCCGATAAGCAGATAACTGCATAATCCAACGCCTTCCCATCCCAGATACATAAGCAGAATATTGTCAGCCAGAACAAGCACCAGCATTGAGCCGATAAAGAGATTCATATAAGCAAAAAACCTTGTAAATCCTTCATCTCCTGACATGAATCCAATTGAGTAAACATGTATCAGGAATCCTACGAAAGTGATAACAAAACAGAAAATCAGTGAAAGGGCATCGACACTAAATGCTATGTCGACCTTCAGGCTACCGGCGTTTATCCATTCCCATATGTTTACAGAATATGATTTTACGTCGGGTAATGATTTAAGAAAACCGGCTCCGACAATAAATGTGAGAATCGCTATAATACCAATCGATCCGGCACCTACCATACCAGCTACCTTCCTTGACATTCTATGACCCAGAAGAGCCAGAATGAGAAAGCTCAGAAAAGGGATGGCAGGTATCAGGGCAATAATTGTTGACATTCTATTCTAAAATTTTTAACGAACCTCAATACCCCCTGGCTGCTTCGCTGCCATCCCCCTAAAGGGGGATTAATTCAGAACCTTCAGGTTAAGTTTTCCTTGTGAGCACTGTATTAGCCCCCCTTCAGGGGGGTTGGGGGGCAAATTAATCATTATCACTCAAATTATTAATTGCATCAGCATCAAGTGTTTTAAAATGATGATAAACCTGCAGGATCAATGCCAAAGCGATAGATACTTCAACAGCTGTTACCGCCAGAATAAAAATAAACATCACCTGGCCGTCAGGTTGTTTCCAGTGTGAACCCGCAATGATGAATACAAGTCCGGCAGCATTAAACATGATCTCGATTGACATCAACATAAAGATCATGTTCCTGCGGACAAGCAATCCAATCAGTCCCAGGAAGAAGAGAATTCCTGCAAAAATTATTTGTGTCCCGACTGGTATCGTAAGCATATCTCTAATTTTTTCCCAGAAAACGGTGTTTCACTTTTTTCTTCTGACTTCCAAGATGATAAGCTCCTATCACACCTGCCATCAAAAGTATTGCAGCAATTTCGACTCCCAGCAGGTAGGTTGAAAACAATGAAATTCCAACCTGCTTCGGCATGATCGCTTCATTGTTCAGTGAAATTGTTTTTACATTTTTTAAAGCAATGATCAGGTTTACCAGAAGAATGGCTGCCAGTATTGAAGGAATAATCCACATACGCGGTTTTAGCCATTTCTTTTCAGTTTCTCTTTCAAGACCAATATTCAGCATCATAGTTACAAATATGAAAAGTACCATAATAGCACCTGCATAAATTATTACCTCGAGCGCTGCAATAAACGGTGCACTTAAAAGATAAAAAATCACAGAGATAGCCAGCAGAGATAATATCAGATAAAGAAGTGAATGAATGGCATTTCTTCCGGAAATGGCCATAACAGTTGAAATTATTGCCACAACTGCCGCTATATAGAAAAACACATTCATATTATTCGCTTTATAATTAAGGTAACAGTTCTTTTACATCAACAGGCTTCTCTTCGTTATCTCCCTCTCCTTTCCCTTTTACCCCCATATCAACTCCTGCATTTTTATAAAAATTATATCCGGCATATTTTCCTTCGCCGCTGATTAGCAGATGTTCCTTTTCATAAACCATGTTTTGCCTGTCATACTCAGCCATCTCAAAATCGGGTACAAGCTGAATTGCATAAGTAGGACATGCTTCTTCGCAGAAGCCGCAGAAAATGCACCTTGAAAAATTTATCCTGAAGAATTCAGGGAATCTCCTTCCCTGCTCATCTTCAGTTGCCTGAAGAGAAATACAATCCACGGGACAGGCAGCAGCGCAGAGATAACAAGCGACGCATCTTTCATTCTTCTCAGCATCAAGGGTCAGGACAATCCTTCCTCTGTAACGGGGAGCAAGATATGGCCTGACTTCAGGATATTCCACAGTTTCTCTCTTGTGAAACACGTGAAGAAAAGTAAGCCACATACTTCGAAGGATACTGATCATAAAAGGGTTTATATTTGATTATTAAACATTACTTTAAAAATATCAGGATTGCACCGGTTATCAGAAGATTAAGTAAAGCAAGGGGCAACAAAACCTTCCAGCCTAGCTCCATTAGCTGATCATATCTTGGCCTGGGCAATGATGCCCGAAGCAGGATGAATAAACAAATAAAAAAGAATGTTTTAAATAAGAACCAGAAAACAGGCGGAAGAAATGAAGGCCCCATCCATCCTCCGAAAAACAATGTCGAAATAAGTGCAGAAATAAGGGTGATACCGAGATATTCACCAACAAAAAACATCCCGAACTTCATCCCTGAATATTCCGAGTGATATCCTGCAATAAGTTCACCTTCAGCTTCAGGAATATCAAATGGAAGTCTGTGGGTTTCAGCAATACCGGCAATAAAGAAAACTATAAAACCGATAAACTGGGGAATAAAGAACCATCCGCCTTTCTGTGCTTCAACTATTTTACAGAAACTAAAGCTGTCAGCCATCATTACGACTCCCATGAGAGAAAGACCCATAAAGACTTCATAAGTGAGCATTTGCGCTGATGCTCTCATAGCCCCGATCAATGAATATTTATTGTTGGATGCCCATCCACCCAGAACAATGCTGTAAACACCCAGAGATGAATTACCAAGAAAAAACAAGATTCCTATATTTGAATCAAATACATAGAAATCCGGTGCAAATGGAACAACTGCAAATGTCAAAAGTATAGTTATCATGAGTATTCCCGGAGCCAGAATAAAAACCGGCCGGTCAGAAAACGGAGGTACCCAATCCTCTTTAAAAAATAATTTTATTGTGTCGGCAACTACCTGTCCCAGTCCAAACGGACCAACACGATTGGGACCCAACCTGTCCTGCCAAACTGAAAGAAGTCTTCTTTCAACCCATATCAGTCCGGCTGCAATAGACAAAACTATTAAAAGTACTCCCGCTATTATAAAGACATATTTCATTAACAATAATTTAAAGTTTATGAAATTTCCCATTACCGGGAATATCAATAAATGGCATACCTGGCAAATTTACTGACAAACCTGCCAATCCCTGGGCAATACTATTGTCAATTTTTACCCTTATTTTTAAATTGACTTTCCCGATTTCAAGCTGAAGAGTCTCACCATCATTAACATTAATAATTTCAGCGTCTTTTTTATTTATAGTCACAAAAGGTTCCTGAATTCTTTGTAATACTGAAGAACTGACAGAACTTAGCTCTTCACTCCCAAAAATCCGATATACAGGAATAATCAGCCACTCACCTTTTTTAATTTCCGGAACCTGTACTGCTTTATTGAAATAACTTTTTTCAATCCTTAATACCGGTTCAATGAGTCTGATTCCGGGGTTACCTCCCTTTAAGGATCCATCAGGCTCATCCATATATTTGTTCATCGCCTGAACAGAGTTCCATCCTGGTGTCCAGTAAAACGGTACCAGCGAGGATGGAGGATCTTCCTGTTGCCCTTCCATACTAAAGGCTAACCGGGAATCAGGATCGAGAGTAGGTTTCTGTTCACTTACCGAAATATTGGCATTCATGGCAGTTCTGCCGCTATAACGTAAAGTCTGCCTTGGTATCTTTGTATTCAGCATTCGGAAATCAACATCATCAATATAATTTTTTAAGTTTGAAAAGAGCGTCAATTCATCAACCATGGATCCCACAACATCATTCAAATGGTTCCATGGAACAGCCTGATTTCCAGATCTTATTTTTATAAAATCATTCATCCAGCGCCAGCTTTCTTTTAACTGGTTTTTACTGACAACTGCTTTATAATAACGCTGAGCACGACCTTCATTGTTCACAAGGGTACCTTCCGATTCGGCAAATGTCGCTGCTGGTAATAAAATATCAGATTTTTGAGTAGTCCTGTTAATAATCTGATCCAGAACAATTACCTGCCTGCTTTTATTAAACAGTTCATTGACTGTATCTTCATTTGCCCTTCTGTATAAATCATTCTCAAGAACAACAAGTGTGTCAATTTCTTTTTTTTCATCCGGTGATATTACACTTTCAAATGATTCGCCGGGAAATAACGATAGTCCCATGCTGTTGCACTCAGGTAAAATGATGCTGATCATGACATTTGAACCGACAGATAAAAGTGCCTTGGAAACGTTAAAAGCTGCAAGCAAGACATCTTCCGATCCACAACTTATACCTGATATAATAAGGGGATTTTTTGCATTTTTCAATGCATGAGCAATCTTTACGGCCAGCTTCTTAATAACTTTATTTTTAGTTCCGGCGTCGGGTGCTTCCCCATCGAGCTCCAGAGCTATAACATTACATAGTGCTGCAATTTCATGAGATGAGGCATGAAATACCTCATCTGCAATTTCATCAAGGGAATCATTAAACTGTGTGGCAATGAATACCGGGCTTTTTGCCTCCTGCGCAAGTACTCTTACAGGTGCATCATTCCATAACGGTATACCTTTCCCTCCGGTATTTTCATTAGGAACATTCCGCGCAGCCTGGCGCAACGAAAGAGCGATCATTGGTGCCGTATTAATAAGATCTTCTCCGAGAATTAAAATTGCATTAGCTTTTTCTATCTGTTTTAATGAGGCGGTTCTGACTCCGTTCTTCTGTAAAAACTCCGAAACTGTTCTGGTCAGGAGAAATTCCTTTTTTGACAGACCGTGATAGAAGTTCTCTTTACCCACAAGAGACAATAATGCAAAGTTGGATTCAAGGGATGCTCTGGGAGAACCTATTCCAATAATCTTTTTATTCTTTGAAAATGATTGATTCAGAACTAAAAGAATATGTCTGTTTTCTACAGGTACCTGTTTTCCGGTTTTTTCATATCGTATCTGTGCAGATTTTATTCGCTTTTCATCATTTACAAATTCATAACCGTACCTGCCCCTGTCACAGATGAAATACCCGTTTACGGCACCGTTATACCTGCTCATTACTCTTCTGAGGGAACCATAACGCTCGCTTACTATCGTATTGCATCCGACACTGCAATATACACAAACTGAAGGAGCATTTGAAAGATCCCATTTCCGTGTAAAATGTTTTTTCAATGTTTTATCAGTGAAAACACCTGTGGGGCATACTTCAACGAGATTTCCGCTGAATTCATTTTCAAGCGGACCATCCTCATGCCGTCCGAAATAAACATGATTCCCTGAGCCAAAAACATTAAGGTCTTTCCCCCCTGCATAATCTTTGTAAAACCTTACGCATCTGTAACATTGTATGCAACGGTTCATCTCATGACTGATGAAAGGACCTAATTCCTGATTATTATAAGTCCTTTTTGGAAAATCAAAACGTCTGTAATTGTGGCCAGTCATAATGGTCATATCCTGCAGATGACATTCCCCCCCTTCATCGCAAACAGGGCAATCGTGAGGATGGTTGGTCATCAGGCTTTCAATTACAGAGGTTCTGAAAGTTTTTGCTTCAGTATCTTCAACCGAAATAATCATTCCATCAGTTACCGGCTCCATGCATGACATTACGATGCGGCCTTTAACATCATCTTTATCCCTGAATTTCTTTACTGCACACAGTCTGCATGCCCCTACTGAACCGAGAGCAGGATGAAAACAAAAATGTGGAATGTCTATTCCAAGCGAAAGGCAGGTCGCGAGAAGATTCTTCTCCGGTTTTACTTCATAATATTTCCCGTCTATCCTGATCTTTATCATTCTACTTCCAGGGACATTTTTGGTCAGTAATATGTTTTAAAAAATCATCGTAAAAATATTTCAATCCACTCTGCAAAGGTTCGGCAGCGCCCGGAGCATGAGCACAAAATGTGTTGCCGGGACCAAGGTACTTTGCATTAAAGCTCAAGAGGTCAAGATATTCCATCTTACCTGTACCATTTTCAATAGATGCCAGCATTTTTTCAACCCAGGGCAGTCCCTCACGGCATGGTGTGCACCAACCGCAGCTTTCCTTAGCAAAGAATCTTTCTACATTATGGACAAATGCCACCGGACAGGTTTTATCGTCAAGAATAATCATTGTTCCGGTCCCCAGTCTGCTTCCTGCGGCAGCCACTGTCGAAAAGTCCATTTTCACATCGAGATGCTCATCAACAAGAAAGTCTGTTGAAGCTCCTCCTGGCAATGCTCCTCTGAATTTGTGTCCGGCTGTCATTCCTCCTGCATGTACCTCAAGAAGCTCCCGAAATGTAGTTCCAAGTGGTAGTTCCCATGTACCGGGTTTTTTTACTCTGCCACTCATACCATAAAGTTTGGTGCCGCCTGTTCCTGTCAGACTTAATCCTTTAAACCAATCTGATCCATTCTCAACAATATGTGATATCCATGAAAGGGTCTCAACATTGTTAACAACAGTTGGTCTGCCGAACAGACCGCTGATAGCCGGAAATGGCGGTTTAGTACGTGGTAATGCCCTCTTTCCTTCGAGAGAATTAAGCAATGCGGTCTCTTCTCCGCAGATATACCTTCCGGCGCTTGAATGTAAGTACAAATCAATATTAAAGCCCGACCCAAGTATATTTTTGCCGAGATAACCGGCACTATAAGCTTCATCAATAGCTTTACGAAGAACTGCCTCAGCTTTTTTGTAAGCCCAGCGAAGAAAAATAAAGGCTTTTTCTGCCTGAATCGCATAAGCTGCAATAATCATTCCTTCAATGAGCTGGTGTGGATTACCTTCCATAAGATATCTGTCTTTGAAAGTACCAGGCTCCATCTCATCAGCATTACAAACCAGGTACTTCGGTTTGGATCTGTCACCATTCATTGGCACCAGGCTCCATTTAACACCTGTTGGAAAACCGGCTCCACCTCTTCCAAGCAGATTTGAAGCTTTGACGAGAGCGGTCACTTCAGACGGAGACATATTCTTAAGAGCTTTCCGGAGACTGTCGTAACCACCTACCTTTCTGTAATCTTCAAGATCAAAGGGAACTGAGGCTGGATTAATATATCTGGTTAAAGGCCTTTCCATTAGTCACTATTTATACTTCTCAAGCAATTCTCCGACCTTTTCCACAGTCAGCTTATTAAAGTGATCATTATTTATCATCATTGCCGGTGCATTATCGCAATCGCCAAGGCATGAGATCGGAAGAAGAGAGAACCTTCCGTCGGATGTTGTACCTCCAAAGCTGATATCAAGTTTTTTTGATATGTGCTGGTAAAGCGATTCATATCCCATTATCATACAACTTACACTGTCGCAGATAAGTATTACATTCCTTCCGACAGGTTTACGGTAGATCCTGCTGTAAAATGTTGCAACACCGTCCACCTCCTCATTTGAAATTCTCAATATATGTGCAATATCTTTTATGGACTCATCTGAGACCCATCCACGATGCTGCTGAACGACCTTTAATGCATCTATGCACGCCACTGCAGGGTATGGATACTGTTTAATTTCTTCCTGTATCTCGGTTATTTCTTCTTCAGTCAGCATGGGTATATAGTTTTGTTGCTGGTTGCTGGTTGCTGGTTGCTCGTTTCACATTTTCGTTTGAGTTTCTTTTTTTTTGTGCCCTTTGTGGTTCATTCTGTGTTCTATATGGTTAGTGGATTTTTATTATCTTATTAACGATCCAAATCAGCCAAAACAAAATCCATTGCCCCTAATATTGCAATCAAATCAGGTATTGTATATCCCTTCGTTATCAATGGCAGCATTTGCATATGAGGGAAGGATGGAGTCCTGATTCTTGTACGGTACGATGAAGTACTGCCATCGCTGATGAGGTAATAGCCATTGCTTCCCTTCGCTGCTTCCACAGGCACCATGGCTTCTCCGGGAGGTATAACCGGACCCCAGGATACCCCTACAAAATGAGTGATAAGTGTCTCTATATCTGTCATGGTTTTGTCTTTTCTGGGTGGTATAGCCAGAGGATGGTCTGATTTATAATGACCTGCCGGCATGTTATTTAAACATTGCTTGACAATTCTCAGACTCTGTCGCATTTCCTCCATGCGAACAAGGGCCCGGTCGTAGCAGTCTCCATTTTTTCCAAGTGGAACATCAAATTCAAATTTATCGATGCCTGAATAAGGCCTTTTCTTCCGGTAATCCCAATCATAACCTGTGGCCCTTAACCCTGATCCTGTAATTCCCCATTCTATAGCTTCCTCAGTCGTAAATACTCCGATACCTGAAGTTCGTGCTTTTAATATCCGGTTTTTAAGAACAATATTATCAAATTCTCTAAGCCTCCTGGGAAGGTAGCTGACAAACTCTCCGATGAGTTTATCCCATCCGTCAGGCAAATCGTGGGCAACCCCGCCAATTCTGAACCATGACGGGTGCATACGACCGCCGGTAATTGCAGATATTATATCAAAGATTCTTTCCCTGTCATTGAATGCGTAAAAAACAGGAGACATCTGTCCCATATCCTGGGCAAATGTACCAAGCCAGACCAGATGACTTGCGATGCGGAAAAGTTCACACATCATTATCCGGATCACCTGTGCTCTCTCTGGCGGCTCAATGTCTGCCAGTTTTTCAACGGAGAGCAGATATGCCAGATTATTCATTACTCCGCCCAGGTAATCGATTCGATCGGTATATGGAATAAATGTATGCCACGATTGTCTCTCTCCCATTTTTTCGGCCCCCCTGTGATGGAACCCAATATCCGGGATTATATTTACAATATCTTCCCCGTTTAATTGAACAATAAGCCTCAATAAACCATGAGTCCCAGGATGCTGAGGTCCGATATTGAGAAACATGAAATCGCTGTCTTCACTTTTTGTGTCCAGCCCATATTCCTCAGGATTAAATTTAAGATTTGCTTCCTCCTCCTCCCTGATAAAATCTGTCAGAACAAAAGGGTCCATTTCTGTAGCTCTTGCATGATGTTCTTTTCTCAGAGGATATCCCTTCCATGTCTTTGGCATCAAAATTCTTGTCAGACAAGGGTGCCCTGTGAAGTTAATACCAAACATATCAAATACCTCGCGCTCATACCAGTTAGCTGATTCCCATATCGTTGTTATGCTGGGTATGTTTGTATCTTCGTGTTTCAGAGCTACCTTAATCCTGATATCCTGATTCCTTTGAAAGGATGTAAGATGATAGACAACCGAAAAATCACTTTCAGGCTGACCGTTGCGTTTTGTTCGTGTTCGTTCATCGATACAAGTGAGATCGTAAAGCATTCTGAAAGGCCTGACGATTTCGTTTTTCAGAAATATTAACACCTTAACCAGATCGTTTCTGTCTGTCCAGAATGTCGTGGTTTCATCTTTTGTCAGCTGCTGATACAAGATGATGTGATTGCCAAGGTTGGTCCCTATTTCAGTAATTATATTCTGATTGTGTTGACTCATAACTATTATTACCTTCAAAACATGGTATTAAATTTCATCCATCGGCCTTATAGTACCCATTTTGGAACGTTCTTCCTGTTTTTTATCCCGCATAGAGATCTTCCCTGCTTTATTAATTTCCTGAGGTCCGATAATCCAGCTGAATGGACGCTCCTCTTTTCCTATTGATTCCCTCAGCAGAAGCAACCCTTCAAGAAAAGCATCAGGACGTGGAGGGCAACCTGACACATAAACATCTACAGGTAAAAACTTGTCGACACCCTGAACCACGCTGTATATATCGTACATTCCACCAGAATTTGCACACGATCCCATCGAAATGACCCATCTGGGAGCCATCATCTGTTCATAAAGGCGTTGTATTATCGGAGCCATCTTAAGAAATACCGTTCCGGCAATTACCATTACATCAGCTTCACGGGGCGTTCCACGGATCACTTCTCCTCCGAAACGGGCAATATCATACCTACTGGTAAGAGCCGTAGCCATTTCCACAAAACAGCATGAAAGTCCAAAGCCAAATGGCCAGATTGAATTCTTTCTTCCCCAGGAGATCATATCATCAAGTTTGCCAAGTAAAACTGATCTCCGGATTGCATCATCGTTAATATTTATCTCCTGTGCCGGATATGTGTCATTAGGTTTTATCATCAGAATTCTTTTTTAATCCTGTTTTTATACCTGAGTATTCTTTTCCCGTCTGGTCCAAAATCCAGAGCTCCAATGCTAAGTTCGTATATCAGAAGTACAACAAGCAATCCTATGAATATCAAGATTCCGATATAACCTGCCAGTCCAAGTTCACGGAATGATACTGCCCACAGCATAATAAAAGCAGCGTCAAGGTCGAAAATAACGAAGAACATGGCAATAATGTAAAAACCGGAAGAAAATCGAAGTCGTGCATCACCCGTGGGAGGTATCCCCGACTCATATGGTTCATCAGTAGTCTTTTCCTTATGCCGCTCTCCCAGCACATAGGAAAGACCTATCATTATTCCAATAAGCGAGATTACAATAAATGCGAAAACTATAAAAGGCCAGAAAGTAATATCTTGCACGAACAGCATAAGCTATAAAGTGTTGAACGTAAATTATTACTTCATTTCTATTAAAATATAAACAGATTTAAATATATGATTTTTAAGCTTAATAAATACAAATATTATTATGAACAATGAAAGTTATGAATTTGTTTATACATGAAACATCAGGTAAGTTGTAAAAGAGTTTGATTTTGGCAAAAAGACAACCAAATAATAGAATTAACCGGCTGGTCGTTATGTAAAAGGGTACGCTTAATATCCTCCGGGAAGGATATTTATGGAAAATACCAAAAGAAGAAGAAAAATCCGAAGGAAATCAGTTAGAATTATATAATTAAAATTACGTCAATGAATAAACTTAAAACAATCTACATGGGTATCGAACTCAATAATCCCATTATTTTAGGAGCTTCTAATCTTGTGACCGATCTCGATAACCTTAAGAGAGCGGAAGAACTTGGTGCCGGGGCAATTGTTTACAGATCTCTTTTTGAGGAACAGATTCAGCTTGAGAGTTTACAACTGGAAGAAAGGCTGAACGAATTCAATGACCTCAACGCAGAAATGGTTCAGATACATCCGAATATTGCTCATGCCGGACCGGATGAACACCTGCTGAATCTCAGAAAATCAAAAGAGAGCTTGACGATACCGCTGATAGCCAGTCTTAATGCAATAAACAACGAAACATGGTCAAAGTATGCCAGACTTATCAGCGAAACCGGTGTTGACGGAATTGAACTTAATTTTTACCAGATCCCCCTGGATTTTAATAAGAGAGGCAAAGAGATTGAAGACGAACAAATTAATACTTTGAAAGAGATTAGAAGAAATATTTCAATTCCTGTTAGTGTAAAATTAAGTCCGGATTATTCAAATATCCTTAACTTTATTAAAAAGCTTGAGAAGGCCGGGGCAGATGCTTTTGTTCTCTTTAATTCCTTTTTCCAGCCGGATATAGATATAAACAGTGAAAAACATATTAAAACATCTCACCTCAGTAATGAAAGAGATTATAAGAAATCACTCAGATATGCGGGACTGCTTTTCAATAACATCAAAGCCGATATCTGCAGCGGTTACGGTATCAACAGTGGTGAAGATGTGATTAAGCTGTTACTTTCAGGAGCGACATGTGTTCAGGTTGTGAGTACTATATATAAAAATGGATTGACTCAGATAAGTAACATCAGGAGAGAATTAGATGAATGGATGGATATCAAAAACTATCATAACATTGATGAATTCAGAGGCAAGCTTTCCAGAAGCAGGCTGACCAGCAACCCTTTTGTATATAAAAGAGCACAATATGTCGAGTTACTTCTGAATTCGGAGGAGATATTCAGAGCTAGTTAATAATGATTTAATCATTGTGATCTTATTTTTAATCCGGTGTTGTGAATTGCTGTCAGTTTGTATCTTTGATATATTGAGCATAACATGCCAGTATTTAAGTCATTTGAAATGTGTGCTTTAATGTCAAAAGCAGAATATAAAAAATTGTGCTCAGAATTTGCTCCGGAATAACTATTTCGGAGCTTTTTTCATTCCTGTGATCAGGTAATGCGCCCCGTCAGGGGCAAAATAGGTAAAGCAGGGCAACGCCCTGTCTATAATGACAATATATCCATAAAGCCCCGTAGAGGGCGAAATAGAATTCATTGTTACGTAAAATTCCAGTAAAAAAATCACCAGGTAAAAATGATTTTGTAAATTAGTGAAAAAGGAATAATTATGTCGCAGTCTTTTGTCCAATTCTATGCCCATATTGTTTTTCATACAAAAAACAATATAAGTCTAATCAGACCAGAAATTGAGGTTGAATTGTACTCATACCTTGGGGGTATTCTCAAAAACTATAAATCGAATCCGATCCAGATAGGCGGAACATCTGACCATATCCATATTCTATGTACTTTGCCAAAAACTATGGCACCTGCTGACCTGGTGGAGGAGATTAAGAAGAGTTCCTCAAAGTGGATTAAGTCGAAAGGACCTCATTATCAGAATTTTTACTGGCAGGATGGTTACGGGGGATTCTCAGTAAGCAGTTCAGGGATTGAAGCAGTGAAAAAGTACATATTAACTCAGAAGGAACATCATAAGAAGGTACAATATATTGATGAGTACAGGAAGCTCTTAGATGAATACGGGATACCTTACGAAGAGAAGTATTTATGAACTTCTTTCATTACGCCCCATACGGGGCTTAATATATAGGGTTTTGCAGTCGTCGGGCTTCGCCCGACTTTAATATTTGTAAGGCCTACGGCCTTTGCAGCTTTCACAGCAATATAATCCAAAGATAAGTTCAAAATCAGAACATCTCAAGTTGCTGAGGTGTCTCAGGTCGCTTTGCAGGGTCTCTGCTGCGAAAAAATTCCATCATCCCGAACTGTTTATCGGTAAAAGTAAAAATGATGATCTCACCTTTCGGTGCCAGGAAGGTCCTTACACTTTTAATATGGACATCAGCATTTTCACGGCTATTGCAATGCCTGACATAAATTGAAAATTGCAACATTGTAAAACCATCTTTCTGCAAGGATTTCCTGAATATTGCATAATTTTTCCTGTCTTTTTTAGTTTCTGTTGGAAGATCAAAAAAAACGAATATCCACATTATCCTGTATTGATTTAGACGCGATAGTTCTTCCATTTACTTTTATTCGCTTTATCAGTCCATAACATGGTAGAGAATTTTGCGGGTCTCCCCGTCAAAACATGAAGCAAGAGAAGCTGTGGTACGTTGTACGCCAACCATCAAAGGGCTGCTCTTTCCATCTATTACAACATCAATGACGGGAATCTGTAAAAGTTTCTTTTTGATTTCGGGTGTCAATTCTTCCAATCCGGGAATCTCCTTTACTATATCAAGAACCAGGGAATCAACATAAGGTCTGAATGGTTCCATAATATCATCTGCGAGGCAATAGGGATTATATTTATTCCTGTGATGAATGCCAATTGACGGAAAAAGACCTGAAGCAATCAGCGATTTTGCCACAATTGCCCGGAGAACTGCCTAACCATAATTAAGAAGATTATTAGGTGTTTCTCCAAAGCGGTGTCGTAAGAATATAGCGCCACTGAAAAGATTATCCCAATAGAATGCAGCAGCTCTCCCTTCAACATTTCCTGGATCCCCGCTTTTGACATCAGATAAATAGAAATCCATTTTTTTTGTATCAACTCCGACACTCTTTAGGACGGCAGCCTGATTTTCAATCTTTGCAATGACGGTCTGCTGCCAGAGGTTCTTCATCAGAGGCTGTGATGCCTCAAGGTGAAAATGAAGTTTCTCGGTAAATGCATGATGCGAAAACATCGGAAGCATTAAACCATAAGGCAGATGCGAAGTATCGCAGCTTATAACAGCTGAGTTGTTTTCATTCAGCGCCATAAGGAGAGCATTACTTACAATTATCTGAGGATTATCAAGTATGACAAGTCCGACATCTTCAATTGGAACTAAACTATCATTTTTGTTTTCTTCCACAGGATAACTGATTTGCAACTGCATATCTTTTTTCATCGTCCTTCAACGGGGCATTTTTTCATTCAGGTCTTTTAATTTATCTACCTGAGTTAAACAAAAAACATATATTAGAGACTTGAAACAGTGGAGAATCGGTTTCTTAGTAGACTGAAAATGATCTGACTCTCTGACACCTTAACTATATATATATTAGGAAATGCGGACAGTCCCTTTTTGTATTGCGCCCGCTACGGGGCTTTGGGAATTTATGGTGAAGCTACAACGCCGGGTTTTACCCGACTTTTAAATATTTAAGGCCTATGGCCTTTTCTCAGTTAATTTCGACTCCTAAATGCCTGTATCCATTTCGGGACTGCGTTATATACAATTACAATAACACAGATCATAATAGCCAGAGTAAGTACTAAATTTATTGTCCCGGGAACCAGAGTTGCAGCTTCTTTGACCTGAGGAATATAAATGTTCCTGATGTTAAGATATGCGGCCGTCATTGTGGTGACTCCGACAAAAACCATCGGTATTATGGTCACCCAGGCATATTTTTTCCTACCCCTGTTAATAATAAAAGATGTACCCACAGCGAGGGCAATCGTTGCGAGAAGCTGATTGGCTGTTCCGAACATAGGCCAGATTGTTGACACGGTTCCTGTATAAATAAAATAAGCCCAGGCAAATACTATTAAACCGCTTGTTAAAAGATTTCCCGGTAGCCAATTGGTAATCTGAAATGGTTTATAAACTCTACCAAGCGCTTCCTGCAACAAAAACCTGCCTATTCGGGTTCCTGCATCTATCGTTGTAAGTATGAACAGTGCCTCGAACATGATCGCAAAATGATACCAGTACGACATAAGATGTTTCATGCCCGGTATCGAGGAAAATATATATGCCATACCAACACCTAATGAAACTGCCCCTCCTGTGCGTCCGGCAATCTTTTCACCGACACTCGCGGAAAGCTGCGTAAGATTTGATTCTGTAAATCCCATTGCATGTAACCTGGGAAGTATTGCCTGTAGCTTCTCAACCGGGACATTGATTTGAAAATAATCAAGTGGAAGAAGACTCGTTGCAGCAATCAATGCCATAATGCTTACTACTCCTTCGACAAGCATCGAACCAACTGCAATGGTCTTTATATCAGATTCCTTCATAATCATCTTGGGTGTAGTACCTGAACTTACGAGAGAGTGAAAGCCGGAAATGGCACCGCAGGCAATCGTTATAAAAAGATAAGGAAATAGTCTCCCCGGGATGATCGGTCCACCACCTCTGCCAAATTCAGTGAATGCAGGCATTTTAATCTCAGGAGCGACAATTATTAAACCTATAACAAGCAGTCCTATAACTGATATTTTCATTATTGAACTCAGGTAATCGCGCGGAGAAAGTAAAAGCCAGACCGGAAGAACTGATGCGAAAAATCCATAAACCGCCAGAAGGATTGTAAGTGTTTTATTATTGAATGAAAATATTGATGAGAATTGAGAACCTGGAATATAACGCCCGATAACTACTGTCAGAATAAGCATCACCACACCAAAGATTGTTGCTTCCAGAGTTTTGCCCTTCCTTATCCTGAACATCCATATCCCCATTATCAAAGCTATTGGAATGGTAGATGCTATTGTGAATGTACCCCAGGAACTTTCTGCCAGAGCATTAATAACAACCAGACCTAAACCCGCAAGGGCAACAATTATTATCAGGATTATTGCAAAAGTTGTTGTAATACCGCTTACTTTATTTATCTCTTCTCTGGCAATAGCAGCAAGAGATTTCCCGTCATGCTGAACTGAAGCAGTCAGTATTATATAATCATGTACTGCTCCTGCCATTACAGCCCCGATAAGCATCCATAAAAACCCTGGTATAAAACCAAACTGAGCAGCCAGTACCGGCCCTACAAGTGGTCCGGCACCTGCAATAGCAGCAAAATGATGTCCGAATAATACCCATTTATTCATTGGATAATAATTCTGGCCATCATAAAGCCTTTGAGCCGGGGTTTCAGCAAGATCATTTCTTACAGCAACCTTTGCAGCCACAAAGCTGAAGTAAAGTCTGTAAGCAATCACAAAAACAGCGATAGTTCCTATTACAAATGGCATTGCATTCATCTACCGTGCAATATAATCTGAATTCAATCTATCCTTCTGATTCTTGTTTTAACCGGTTGATTAATAGTGATAGGAACCTGCTCCTCGATCGTGTTTGCAGAATCAAGCTGCAGGGCTTTAACATCGGATATACAAAACATCCTTGAGAGTTGATGAAGAACCATGGTCACACTTTCCATTCCTGAAAGTTTATAATCATTAGGCATTATCCTGTCAATGAGGATATACTTAAAGTCAGCAGGCATGCAGTGTTTTTTCAATGATGCAAAAGTGCTCTCCAGGTCAATTTCTCCGGCGGCCACCATATCCTGAAGTACTTCCCTGAAATATAGATTAATCTTCGGTTCCACTTTAAATCCAATCTGAAAATCAACCCTTATCAGGATTCCGGGTATAATTTGGTTAACATGGTATTCAAATCTGTCCGGTTCATTTGTTCTGTTCACATGAAGAAACCAGTAGGTATCAGCACGTTTGGGTTGCTTCTGGAAAATTGAATATATCACTTTTGATTCAACCTGATCCTGCCTGTTCGCTCTTATAATATATACAAGGTTAGTTGCCGTTTTTGGGACTGAAATATCTTTTGAAATATCCTTAAACAGATCAATATACTTGTAAAGGTCCAAAAAAGTCACATACCTGTTCTTTAACTTTCTTCCGAAATACCATCCGTACATTATGGCAAAATAAAGAGAGGCCAGCATAAGAGTGAACCATCCCCCGTATTTGAATTTGTGCAGGTTAGCGATTAAAAAACTTCCTTCGATTGACAGATATACCGTAAGCATCAGTAAAACCAGCTTGCGATTCCATCCTCTTTGTAATGAATAATATGACAGTAACAAAGTTGTCATAATCATTGTAATTGTTATGGCCAGACCATATGCAGCTTCCATATTCGCTGACTCTTTAAAGAAGAATACAACAAGACTGCAGGTTATCCAGAGGAACCAGTTCACAAACGGAAGATAAACCTGGCCCTGTATAAAGGTAGGATGCAATATCCTGATCTTGGGCCAGAAATTAAGGGAAACAGCCTCACTGAGTAGAGTATATGATCCACTTATAAGTGCCTGACTTGCAATTATTGCAGCAGCAGTAGAAATGAATATACCGGGAAGAAGGAACCATTGTGGCATTATTGAGTAAAAGGGATTTAAATCAGAGCCTGAAACATTGTGCATCATTACCCAGGCTCCCTGACCGAAGTAGTTCAGCAACAGGGTTATCTTCACAAAAATCCAGGAAACTCTTATGTTGGCTCTACCGCAGTGACCAAGATCCGAATAGAGCGCCTCAGCACCGGTTGTACATAGAAAGACAGCTCCAAGAAGTATAAATCCTCCCGGATAATCAGCAAGAAATTTTATTGCAAATACCGGATTGACTGCCCTGAGAATGTCGGGATAATGTATTAATTGCGCAAAACCAAATACTCCCAACATTGAGAACCAGACCACCATCATCGGACCAAATGACCCACCGACAAAGTTGGTCCCAAACTGCTGAATAAAAAATAATGCCCCGAAGATTATCAGGACTATCGGAATTACAGGGATATCAGGGTTAAATAATTTCAACCCTTCAATTGCCGATGTAACTGTAATTGAAGGTGTTATTACTCCATCTGCAAGCAATGCAGCACCCCCTGCCATTGTAAGAATGGCTGTCCAGGCCGATTTTCTTCTTATAAGGGCAAAAAGTGCAAATATTCCTCCTTCTCCATTATTATCTGCCCTCAGAGTGATCACGATATATTTAATTGTTGTCTGAAGAGTAAGGGTCCAGAATATACATGATAATGATCCGTATATTAATAATTCATTTATGTCGTCTTTCCCGGCGAGAAGAATTGCCCTCATAGTATACAGAGGACTGGTCCCTAAATCTCCATAAACTACTCCGAGTGTGATTATCAAACCCGCAAAAGATAGTTTCTTAATATCAATATGATGTGCAGATCTTCTTAAACCACTTCCCTGCATTTTTAACGGATTTTTTAAGCTGGCTAAGTTAATAATTATTCGAATTATGGTAATAACTTATCACAAGAGAAACTACCTGATCGTAATTCTTTACTCCTTTTTCAATCCGGTTAGCTTTTAAGTATGCATTGTTCACAACGGATTGCATTTTTGACAGATTTTTGTTTTCCAGATTCTGATAATACTTTTGCCGGAATCGTATATCGCCAATTACCTTCTCATTTATTTTATGTAAATATTCTTTATAGTCTTTCATCTGAAATGCATCCTTTAAAAAGTAAAGCAATACCGACTGATATCCCGAATATTTCAGCCGGATATCCCCTGATCTTGTACAAATTACAAATGCAACAAGATTTGCCTCAGCTTCACTGGTAATTCCAAACTGATGTGCCTTTTCATGGGCAAGCACGAAAGGATAATCCATTGGCAGAAGATAAGAATCTATATGAATCTCATTGAAAAATGGTCCGAAATAGCCGTTGACTCCTAATTTTCCGAAAAAGGAACTGAATAGCATCGTCTTTGGTCGCCGGGTTCCATTAGGATAGTTAATCCCTAATTCCATACTGTTTTTTCTATAAGACTCCTCTACAAGGGAATCAATCTTTAAGTAATCAGATGAGGAAACAGTAGTGTAGTTGTAGTTGGACTTTTCAATTATTGAATCGAGGGTCGATCGAAAAATCATTTCATCAGCTTTTGGAATCTGCCAGCCAATCCTCTGTTCGATTTTTGGCCTGAAATAGTTATAGCCCCAAACTATATAGAAAAAGGAATAAAGTAAGGCCGTTACCTGCAGAGTACGCAAAAAATACCAGCTGAATCTTATCTTTTTGAGTGTAACAAGAATTAATCCGCATATTATCAGAAGAATTATCAAAATCCAGAAGATATCCCACAGTGAAAAGGGAATGAGTTTGCTGAAAAAGGAGAGAATCTTCGCAAGAAAGGGATAAACTCCTTTCGAATAATAATGTTCTACTATTTCAGCATTTCTGATTGCAAACAGAATGCTCAGAAAAACAAGCGCAGCAATAATAAACGGCAACAAATTAAGTATTATCCTTCCTGAATTACCGGTCCTTTTATTTTTACCCGATTTGTACATTTGCCCTTGCTTAGTGAATCATTAATTATTTTGATAGACAAAATAAAGATACGCTATATTTGACGTGGAAATAAACCCATCAACGTTTTAGTATATCTTTGAACGTACAAATTTCAATTTTTTCGACTATAATCTAAAAATCTGCAACCGATAAGACAGCAAACATGAAACAAAAATCTTATAATCTTGAAACTCTACTGCTTCTGTTGATTTTTATTTCTGTCTTTCTTCCGGTGAATAGCCAGAATCAGCAATTACCCGGTGACAAAATTTCTATTCTTTTCATAGGCGATATTATGGGTCATGATGAACAGATATGGTCAGCAGAAAACAGGGAGGACCATCAATATAATTATGACGATGTATTTCAATTTATTAAACCGGTTATCTCTGATGCCGATATTGCTATAGCTAATTTTGAGGTTACACTCGCCGGACCACCTTATACCGGGTATCCTCAATTTAGCTCTCCTGCAAATCTGGCAGTTGCTTGTAAAAATACCGGCATCGATTATCTGGTCACTGCAAATAATCATGCCGCCGACAGGGGTAAGAATGGAATAATAAGCACTATCAACAGGCTCGACAGTATCGGAATTCCTCATACCGGTACCTTTCTCAATTCGTCATGCCGTGATAGTCTCACACCATTGATGATTCATAAAAACGGAACTTCTATTGCCTTGCTCAATTATACTTTTAGCACTAACGGAATTATTGTTCCCGAACCGGTAATTGTCAATATGCTTGATAAAGAATTGATTACTAAAGATATAAAGAAAGCCAAAGATAAAAAGGCAGACATTATAATTCTTTTTCTTCACTGGGGGACAGAATATGATACAATTCCCTCAAAAACCCAGAGTGATCTGGCAGAATATTTTCAATCTGTTGGTGTTGACATGGTTATCGGGTCTCATCCTCATGTTTTGCAGAAAATGGTCAGAGAAAAAAATAGTTTTACCGGAAATGACAATGTAGTAGTTTACTCACTCGGTAATTTTGTATCAAACCAGAGGAAACCTAAGACCGACGGAGGAGCAATGGTCAGAGTTGAGCTCACAAAAAAAGGCGATAAATATTATATCTCAAATACAGGATATTACCTGACATGGGTTTATACTCCTATAGAGATATACAGGAAAAAATTCTTTATCCTGCCCTGCTCAGCGTTTGAAAATAAACCCTATTTTTTTGATAAACCTGATGCTTATCTCCATATGAAAAAATTCATCAGCGATTCAAGGAAACTATTAAATGAGCAAAACGTCAACGTAAAGGAATATATCTTTAACGGGAATTCCTGGGTATTAAATAATTAATATAATGTTTGTAGTTTGGCGCTTCAGTTTTTTATAGCTTTTTAAAGGTCAGATCATGCATATTCCCGATGGTTATCTCAGCCCTCAGACTTTTATTCCCTTGTTTGGGATATTTATATCAGCGGCGACTGTAGCAGTAAAAAAAGTTAAAGAGGAAGTTTCTTCCCGGAACATACCATATCTTGGAATGGCCGCAGCTTTCTCATTTATTATAATGATGTTTAATTTACCCATACCCGGAGGGACAACAGGACATGCGGTAGGTTCGGCAGTAATTGCGATCATCTTTGGACCATGGGCGGCTATGTTAGCGGTGTCTGTGGCAATAATCATACAGGCTCTGATTTTTGGCGATGGCGGAATTACGGCTATTGGCGCCAATTGTTTTAATATGGCAGTTTTTATGCCTTTCACAGCATATTATATTTTTAAGCTCGTTAAGAGAGGCGCTGTAAAAAAATCAAGAGTGACATTTGCTTCATTTATTTCAGGATATCTCAGCCTGGTTCTGGCTGCAATTCTTACAGCAATTGAATTTGGCATTCAACCCTTAATAGCATCAACTGCCGACGGAAAAGCTTTGTATTGTCCTTATGACCTGAGTATTGCGGTTCCTGCTATGGCAATTGAGCATATGCTGCTTTTTGGAATTGTTGAAGGTATTATTACTGCATTAATTGTCAACTACTTTTTAAAAACTGAACCAACTCTGATATATGCTTTCAGAAAAAAGGCCAAAAATGAATAAGCTTCAAAAAAAGATTCTTGTCATATTGCTTTTATTATGCCTTATCACACCAGTTGGAATACTCCTTCCGGCTTTCTTTAATGCCGGTGATGCATGGGGAGAATGGTCAGCTCAGACTGTTAAAGAACTGATAGGCTACGTACCGAAGGGACTCGAAAAATATTCTGATATTTATAAAGCTCCGCTACCTGATTATAGTGTTAATAACACAGACAGATCAAAAGTACATAAGTCAGGGTATTATATAGTCTCAGGGATAATCGGAGCAACTTTGACATATGTCGTTATGTTGATTATTACGAAATTAATTGTCAGGAATGGAGAATAAAATTCCATCATATTTGCTTAGTCCGGTTTATAATCAGCCTGAACCGGTAAAAGGGAAAAGGAGAGGACTATCGTTTCCCGACAAAACTATTATGAATTCGGCAACTGCATTAAAATCTATTTATTTACAGGCAGAAAATGCATCAAAAGAAAATTCTGTTCAGAGACTCAATCCTCAGGTCAAACTTATTTTGCTGATTTATGTCGTTATTATCATCAGCGTTGTCGGCCATCCTGAGAAACAGCTGATTATTTCTGCATTTATTTTTTCTTTATTCATAGTAGCCGGGATAAAAATTCTTGAGGTATATAAAAAAATATTTTTTCTTGCCACTATATTTGGATTTATTGTGGTGCTGCCGGCAGCTCTGAATATTATAACTCCGGGTAGAATTATTTTTAGCATTATTACTTTCAAAAAACCTCTTCATTTCCTGATCTATACCATTCCCACGAATATAGGATTTACTGAGAACGGCTTTAAAGTTGTATTGCTGATATTTCTCAGAATACTTAACTCTGTTTCATTTGCATTGCTCATTGTATTTACAACATCATTCCCGTCTTTTATCAAATCATTCAAAATGCTCGGGATCCCTGATACTTTTCTTATGATCATTTCGCTTGCTTACAAATACATTTTCATACTTTCCCGTACGATAGAAGAAACATATTTTGCGCTAAAATCAAGGCTCTCGGGAAATGTTAATAACAGCAGGATCAGGGAACTCATCAGCGGACGTATTTTTTTCATATTCAAAAAATCTATGCTAATATATGAAAATACCTATTATGCAATGGTTTCGAGAGGTTATCAGGGAAAGGTATTTCTTCATTCACAAAAAAAACTTACAGCTGTCGACATTGTTACTCTCGTGGTTGTTGTTGCATGCGGCATATTGATTATTTATTTATAGAAGATGATGGAGGATATTATTTCGTTAAAGAACGTTGATTATTCATATTTCGGGAAGATTTCTGCTTTAAAAAACATTAACCTTTCAGTAAAAAAAGGTGAAATGGTTTCAGTAATAGGGCTTAACGGAAGCGGTAAATCTACGTTGCTGAATATTATCAACGCACTTATCTTTCCCGATTCGGGTGAATTCTTGTTAAAAGGAAATCCTGTAAATGAAAAATCATTAAGTGATAAAAGCTTTGGAATAAAGCTACGACAGAGCATGGGTTATATTTTCCAGAATCCCGAAATACAGTTATTTTGCCCTACTGTTTATGATGAACTTCTTTTTGCACCACTTCAATTAAATATACCTGTTGACGAAGCAGAAGACAGAGCAGAACAGACATTGTCTTTTCTTGGCATAGAATATCTTAGGGACAGACCGGTATTAATGCTTTCAGGCGGTGAAAAAAAGAAGGTTGCCATTGCATCCGTTCTTACAATGAATCCCGAAATCCTGCTTATCGATGAACCTCTTGCAAGCCTTGATCCTAAAACACAAACATTTTTCATTGACCTCCTGCTTGACCTCAATCAATCAGGAAAGACTATTGTTTTTACTACCCATCATCTTGATCTGATTGATCACCTTCAGCCAAAGGTTGTAGTTCTTTCAGAAGAACACACCATACAAAAAACCGGTTCAGCATCTGAAATCCTGAGCGATGAAGATTTTCTTATCAGCGTAAACCTGATCCATGAACACGTTCATAAACATGGAAACGAGGTACACAAACATTATCATTCGCATTACATATTTCATAAACATTGAGAATTATCCCGATATTTATCTATTAATATAATGCTGTACCAGGTTTTAAGCTAATCTGTGATGGTCCTGAATAATAAATTGGTATCCGGATCTGGTACAATCTCCAATATCTTTTCCGTTTCGATGGTCCGTCTGGTAATTCTGTCCGATACCGGAATATTGAGAATGAATGATCCATTTGAATCTTTTATCTTAAGTTCAATATCAAAATTAAACAGATAATCCTGGGTCTGCTCAATTATCAGATCTGTGAATCCCTTTTTGACTCCGGGACCTGTTGTAATTTTTAAATCAGGCTGACCCGCAATAAAAAGCCACTGACTGAAGAAATTTCCCAGGTCTTTATTACTGACCTTTTCCATAACCTTCTGAAAATCTATTGTCAGAGAATTCTTATTTCTATAATCTTCATAATAAAGCCTCATCCCTTCCCAGAACTTATCATCACCCAGTTTGCGCCGTAACATGTGTAAAACCCAGGCTCCTTTCTGGTATGAATTAGTATTCAGTAATTTCATCAGATCAGTAACTGTAGTATCGATAACCGGTTTGGAAGATCTTAAAGAAAATCCGATTACACGGTTTCGGGCCGATTTCATTGTCTCATCCAACTTTCCTTTCCCATACGTTTTTTCCTGATATACTGCAGTGAGATACGTAGCAAATCCCTCACTCAGCCAGATGTGATGCCAGTCGTTCTCGGTCACAGAGTTTCCAAACCACTGATGTGCAATTTCATGAGCCATAAGGTCTTCTGCTTTTCCTTTTCCTGTGACGGAATTCTCTGAATAAAATATACAACCTGCGTTCTCAAGCCCTCCAAATATAGTTTTGGATTGAACATTTGCCAGTTTTTCATAAGGGTAAGGTCCTATAAGCTGACTGTAAAATGCAAGTGGCTTTAAAGCAACGGAATAATCATAAAATCCCTCCTTTCTGTTTTCTGCAAAGACCCAGCTCCAGACAGGTACATTATTAACGGTACCTTCTAACCTGGAGGCAAAAGGCGCAGCTCCAAATGCCATTACTTTTGTAGCAAGAGGCACATCTTCTTTCCAGTGAGTGAGTTTTGTATGTTCAGGCATACAGCTCTCCTCAACAAGATATCCGCTTGCTACTACTTCGTAGTGATCAGGTGCAGTTACAATAAAATCCACAGTTGCTTTTTCATAAGGATGATCCACACATGGAATCCAATTATGTGCCCTGTCAGGCCAGTTATCTGCAAAAAAAGTGCGTTTACCGTATTTGTTCTCTGAAATAATCAACCCGTCAGCAGGTATTCCGTAGTAATCTATACTGAAAATTCCCTGTGTTCCAGCTTTTACGGAATCATCCATTGTGATTATGATTTTATTGGCAATATGTGCCCATTTAATTATTCCTTTATCAAAGGATACATTTTGCACAGTCATTCCTTTCTCATCAGTTCCTTTATTTTTCAGATCGAATTCCAGCGAGTTGACAGATCCTGTAAAATTTACGGCTATTCCGGTATGTCCGTAAATGATATTATTTGTATCGCTGATTGAAATTGAAAAATCATAATGGATTATATCGGTATTATGATTTCGCTTATAACCATCATTCCCTGTGAGAACAAAACAGGAATGCAAAAGTAAATAAATGGTCAATATGTATTTCATAATTTCGTTCAATTTGGATTTGCTTTCAAAGGTAATAACGTATCGTAAAGAAAAAATAAGAATGCTTCGAAATATATAAAGGAAGATCACTTTGTTATTTTACAGGTCACTATATTGTCGTGAATTTGCTATAAATTACTAGCTTTGCATAAAATAAATTGTACACAATGAGTTACGATTATAATACTCAGAGGAAAAGAATGGCATTGCCCGAATATGGCAGGAATGTTCAGAAGATGGTCGATCATATCAAGACTATTGAGGACAGAGTTGAGAGAAACCGTGCAGCAAAGACAATTATATCGATAATGGGCAATCTCAATCCTCATCTTCGTGATGTCGGTGATTTTAAACATAAATTATGGGATCATCTGGCCCTTATTGCAAGTTTTGAACTGGATATAGATTCACCATATCCTGTTCCTGAACCATCAAAATTTGTTGAAAAACCAAAGCAGGTACCATACAAACAGGGAGATATAAGGTTTCTTCACTATGGGCGCATTATCGAACTCATGATAAATGCCGCCTGTGAATTGGAAGAAGGAGATAAAAAGGAATATCTCACTACGCTGATTGTCAATCAGATGAAAAAATCTTATATTACCTGGAACAGAGGACAGGTAGCTGACGAGGTGATAATCAAAGACATGAAATTGTTATCCAAGGGAAAGTTGTTGATGACTGAAGGAGTAAGAATTCTTGAAGTCAGAGAATTGTTACCACCTGTAAAAAGAAAACCTGTCGGGAAACCTCACGGTAAACCACAAAACAAAAATTTCATAAAGAAAAAAGGACACATCAGACATTAATGAGCACTTTTATTGTTCATGGAGGTAAGCCGCTGAAGGGAGAAATAACACCCCAGGGAGCCAAAAATGAAGCTTTACAGGTAATCTGTGCAATTCTACTTACTTCCGAAAAAGTTGTGATCAGGAATATTCCCGACATCAGCGATGTAAATATGCTGATTGAACTGGTCAGATGTATGGGAGTTAAAGTTTTAAGAGAATCTGACTCAGTCGCAAGCTTTGAAGCTGTGGATGTAAATCTCGATTATCTCCAGACAAGCGAATTCAGAGCTCAGAGTTCCAGCTTAAGAGGCTCAATAATGATAGTAGGACCTCTTCTTGCCAGGTTCGGAAAAGCTTTCATACCCAAACCGGGTGGTGATAAAATCGGACGACGCAGAGTCGATACACATTTTACAGGTTTCCAAAAGCTGGGAGCAAAATTTGAATTTGACTCCTCCGATCCTTTTTTTAAAGTCGAAGCGCCCGAATTAACAGGTACCTATATGCATCTTGATGAAGCCTCAGTTACAGGTACTGCAAATATTATTATGGCCGCGGTTCTTGCAAAAGGTCGTACGACCATCTATAATGCTGCATGTGAACCATACATTCAGCAACTCTGCAGAATGCTGGTTTCTATGGGTGCAAAGATCGAAGGCATTGGTTCAAATCTACTTTATATTGATGGTGTTACAGGTCTGAGCGGATGCACTCATACTATTTTACCCGATATGATTGAAATCGGATCATTCATCGGAATGGCAGCAATAACTGAATCGGAAATAACCATTAAAAACACATCTTTTGAAAACCTTGGAATCATACCTGATTCTTTCCGGCGTCTCGGTATCAAACTTGAGAGAAGAGGTGATGATATTTTTATTCCTTCTCAGAAACATTATGAAATAGAAACATTTATTGATGGGTCTATAATGACCATCTCCGATGCTATCTGGCCGGGACTGACACCCGATTTACTCAGTGTTTTCCTCGTCACTGCAACCCAGGCAAAAGGTGCTGTTCTTATCCACCAGAAAATGTTCGAAAGTCGTCTCTTCTTTGTTGATAAACTGATAGATATGGGAGCCCAGATCATTCTGTGTGATCCGCACAGAGCTACTGTAATCGGCCAGGACAAAAAGATCAGGTTAAAAGGTACAGTGATGTCATCGCCTGATATAAGGGCAGGAGTTGCTTTGCTGATTGCTGCTCTTTCTGCCGACGGGAAAAGTGTTATCCATAATATTGAACAAATCGACCGGGGCTACCAGAATATTGATCAACGTCTGAATGCATTGGGGGCGGATATACAACGATTACAATAACAATGACTTAGGGACTTAGGGACTTAGGGACTTAGGGACTTAGGGACTAAGGGACTTAGGGACTAAGGGAATTTAGGGACTATGTCTTATCCTGAAATAGGTTTACAGAAATAGTAAACTTAAATTAGGATTATGAAAAGAAAAGTAAATCATTTTACGGACGACTTCAGATTTAAGGTTGTTCAGGAGTATTTGAATACTGGAATAAGCCAGTCGGAATTACAGAAGAAATATAGTATTGGTGGGAATAACTGTATTAGCAATTGGATGCGTAGATTTGGCACTAGTGAAATCACAGTTGAACAGATAAACCTACAACGTACTATGTCAAAAGAAGAAGAAAAAACGCCACGAGAGCGTAAATTAGAGGCCAAGGTCAAAGAACTGGAAAAAGCCCTGGAGCAGGAACGGTTAAGGACACTGGCATTAGATACAATGATCAATATTGCTGAACGAGACTTAAAAATCTCAATAAGAAAAAAGTCTGGAACCAAACAGTAACAGAGCTGCGCACGATAGCTCAAGGTCATAAAGTTGAGACATTGTGCGGACTTTTTGGTAATAGTAGGCAAGCTTACTACCAGCAAATGAATTATAATTATAAAGAAGTGGTTAAATCTGAGATCTTATTGCAGTTAGTTGGCCAGGAACGTAAATTAATGCCACGTATAGGAGGCCGTAAACTTCTTTATAAGATACAGGATCGGTTACCACAGGAACTGCAATTAGGCAGAGACTTGTTCTTTGATTTTCTAAGGGAATATGGATTACTGATTCGTAAAAAGCGTTACAGGGCAAAAACGACTTTTTCAAATCATTGGCTTCGTAAGTACCCAAATTTGATAAGAGATTTTACGCCTGATGGACCTCATCAACTATGGGTAAGCGATATTACTTATATAGAAACAGAGGAAGGATTTGTATACCTCTTTCTGATTACAGATGCTTACTCAAGGAAAATAATAGGTTGGAGTGTATCTGATACATTAGAGTCTAAAAACGCCATAACTGCTTTGTACATGGCTTTAAGCCAACTACCGGCAGGTATCAAGAATATCTTCCATCACTCTGACAGAGGGGTTCAGTATTGCTGCGATAAGTATGTAAAATTATTACAGAAAAATAATTTTCAGATCAGCATGACTGAGAATGGTGATCCACTTGAAAATGCAATTGCAGAGCGTGTTAATGGCATTTTAAAAACAGAATGGTTATACGATATCAAAATTAAAACCAAAGAAAAAGCAAGAGAAGAAGTTTATAGGATTATAAACATTTACAACAATAAACGCCCTCATTGCAGTTTAGATATGTTTACGCCTGATCAGGCTCATTACCAATCAGGTAAACTTAAAAAACACTGGAAGAATTATTGGAAAGGTCAAGAAACACAATCAAAAGATGAAAAAAGTCTAGTTTTGTAATTACATATAAAACTGAGCTTTGATAATATTACAAAAAGAATGTAAAGCTATTTTAGTATTAACAACAAATTTTGTAAACAAAAATCAGGACGAGTCACTAAGGGAATATTGCCAGTCATGAAGTCTCTTGGTCTCTAAGTCTCTTAGTCTCTTAGTCTCTTAGTCATAATATCCCTGCCAAATTGTCAATCGGGAAGGGTTGGCAGGTAATTTGTTAAATAATGATATTAAATTGAAATACTGTTTGTGAAGATGAAAAAGAAGATGAAAAACCATGTAGATGTAAAACCTGATAGTATTAACAAATCAACTGAAATTAAAGAAAATTGGACTGATCCCGATAAATTCGGGGGAGTATCAGAGGATTCAGGGTACAATGAGGCAGCAATAAATACATCTGATGGTTTAGAAGCAGATACATCAGTTTCTGACAAAGTGGTTCCCGAAATAAATGCTTTAGTAGAAAAACTGGCAGAGACGCAGGATAAGTATATTCGCCTTTCAGCTGAATTTGACAACTACAGGAAAAGAACATTACGGGAAAAAATGGATTTATCAAAATATGCCGGGGAAAATCTTCTTCTTGGCATAATTCCACTTATGGACGATTTTGAAAGAGCCCTCAAACATTTGGATTCAACGACGGATTGTAATGCCTTGAAAGACGGAATTGACATCATCTACGGGAAGTTCACCGATTTTCTTAAGCAGAATGGAATAAAAGAAATTGAATCACTTAACAGTAATTTTAATGTCGATTTGCATGATGCTGTTGCAAAAGTTCCGGTTGAGGAAGCTGAAAAAAAAGGAAAAGTTGTCGATGTAGTACTTAAAGGTTATTATTTGCAGGATAAGGTGCTCAGACATGCCAAAGTGGTAGTCGGTGAATAGTTCCAAACATTGATCTGAAGAGTAGAGTGGCTGATTAAAATAAAAAAAAGAGGGATGGGCAAAAGAGATTATTATGAAGTTTTAGGAGTATCGAAAGAAGCCACAAAAGATGAGATAAAAAAGGCTTACAGGAAGCAGGCTTTGAAATTTCACCCCGACAAGAATCCGGGTGATAAGAAATCTGAAGAAAACTTTAAAGAGGCAGCAGAAGCTTATGAAGTTTTAAGTAATGATGACAAGAAAGCCCGGTACGACCGTTATGGCCATGCCGGAATGGGAAATAATGGCGGTGGCTTCTCAGGTCAGGGAATGACAATGGATGATATTTTCTCATCATTCGGTGATATCTTCGGTGATGCATTTGGCGGGTTTGGCGGTTTCGGAGGTGGCAGACGCGGACAGAGGGTGAACAAGGGAAGTAATCTCAGAGTCAAAGTAAAACTTACGCTTCAGGAAATTGCAGCCGGAACCGAAAAGAAAATCAAGGTAAATAAATACATTATATGTGATTCCTGTGGAGGCACAGGTGCAGCCAGCGCTTCAAGTGTGTCGACCTGTCCAACCTGCCACGGTTCCGGACATGTCACACGACTGACAAATACCTTGCTTGGTCAGATGCAGACTACTTCTGTCTGCCCTTCATGTGGCGGAGAGGGTAAAACTATCACGAAAAAATGTACAGCCTGCTATGGTGAAGGGGTGGTACAAAAAGAGGAAATTATCAAAATTAATATACCGGCCGGCGTCGCCAAAGGAATGCAGATGTCAGTCAGCGGTAAAGGAAACGCTCCCAGAAGAGGAGGAGTAAATGGAGACCTCCTGGTGGTGATCGATGAAGAAGAGCATCCGGAACTGATAAGAGAAGGCAACGATCTGATCTATAACCTGTTTATAAGCATCCCTGATGCTGTTCTAGGTACACATGTTGAAGTGCCTACTGTAGATAATAACGTGAAAATAAAAATTGAACCAGGTACTCAACCTGGAAAAATTCTTCGTCTGCGTGGAAAGGGACTGCCTGAAGTTAATGGATATGGGCGCGGCGATCTGCTTGTTAATGTAAATGTCTGGATACCCAGAAATATTAATAAAGATGAATTAAAAATCTTTGAGAAGTTTAAAGATTCTGACTCTTTCACCCCCGATCCCGATAAAAACGATAAAGGATTCTTCGACAGAATGAAAGGGTACTTCGAATAATAAATAAAACGCCTGCCACTTTTATTCTTCCCTTTCAGTTTCTGTGAACTCACCCCCTATCCCACTCTCTAATTCTTAAAGAGGGGGTGTAACACTTTGGATATTAATTAATTTCCACCTCTTTACGGAGTAGCTACCCTTTATACACATCTTTTAAATTAGAGTTTGCAAATAGCATTATCCACGAAGTGGATAAATATGAATAACCCCCGGTGCCAACCCATAGCCGTTAACTTAAGGTGATAAAATATTGGACAATAAAGTGTTATAAAAATAAACCTCCCCTTCCGGGGAAAGTATCTG
>JBARBF010000046.1:0-23920 GCA_049792755.1 Bacteroidales bacterium
TCATAATCCTCATATCCCTGGTTTTCCCAATATGAAGGCACATTTATTGTCGTCCAGTCATTATCATTAAAATCAGCAGATTTCCAGGTTTTGTCAGTACCTGTGTGAAACTTCCATTTGCCGCTCAGGTTCAGATCTAGCAATTCATTGTCTGCATCAATATAAATTCCCGTTGGTCCGTCTGTTATTCCTCCACTGAGATATGCATCGTAAACTTTGACTGAAATTACATTTTCATCATCTTCTTTCAGAAGATCAGAGGGAACAATATACCTTCGGTCCCTGTCATAAGCTGTTTTAAATTCCGGAGGAAACTTTCCGCTTCTGCCTATTTCCTTTCCATTAAGATAAACAATATCGCAATCGTCAATCCGTCCAAGTAAAAGGTAGATTGTGGTATTGGGCGGGATTTCTTTCATTCTGAAAGATTTCCGATACCATGCATAACCATTGTAATCGTTATATCCCTGCTGCTCCCATGGTCCGGGCACGGTAATCTGATCCCAGCCGGAATCATCAAATGAAGGACTCGCCCATTTACTGTCGTCCCCGATAGAAAATTTCCAATATCCCGAGAGAGATATAATTTTTCGTAAATCTTCAGCATTTGCTGAAATCCCCAGAATAAAAAGGAGCACGAAAAATGTTAATAATTTATAAAGTTTTGTTTTCATAATAATGGGAATCTGTTTTTAAGGTTGAAGAAATTTTATGGTTATTGTTATTTATATTCATTATGTTACTTAAATTGTTTTACAAAAATGCAGGGTATTATATTAATCAATGTCACAACCAGGTAAAAAATTGTCATGAATTGTCACAGTATTGTAAAATGTTATTACTATAAGGTTGAGGTACCTGGTTATACTCCTTTTTAAACCCACAATTAATTTAAAAAGCTGAAAAGTTTGTTTTTTTGAAAACAAAGGTTACATTTGCAGTCTGACGAAATAATAAAAATGAAAGCAATTTATACATATTGGCGTTGGTGGTTAACTAAATTTCACTTAATTATGTGAGAATACCAGCTATTTGTATATAATATTATAAAATATTTACCAGAAGCCTGTCGTACTCACGACAGGCTTCTTTGATTCTATAGATGATCATCCGGAATTTTGAAAATAAAATATGATAATAATTATGCCAGAATATAAAATTAAAACTACATCAAGGACGCTTCTTGCTGATATAATAACACCTGTAAGCATCTATTTGAGAATAAGGGATATATATCCAAATTCTTTGTTACTTGAAAGTTCAGATTACCATGGAAACGAAAACAGCTATTCATTTATATGTATGAAACCGTTGGCCGGGTTCGAAGCTGATAAAGGAATTGTTACGGAAATTTACCCGGACGGATCAAAAATCACTACAGATATAACTGATAAACAAACCTTTAATACGAGATTTTCGGTGTTTTTAAATGCATTTGTTCAACCTGAATTGAGAGATGATATTACAGTAAACGGGCTATTCGGTTATTTGTCTTACGATGCTGTGGAATATTTTGAGAAGATTGAATTAAGACCCGGGATTGACTGCCCTTATAAAATTCCTGATGCAAGGTATCATCTTTATAAGTATATTATAGCTATAAATCATTATCAGAACACTTTACAGATAATTGAAAACCAGATAAACGATGAACCAGGAGAACTCGACAAGATTGAATCATTGCTGAACAGCAGAAACGTGGCAATATACTCCTTTAAGACCATCGGAGAGGAGGGCCAAAATATTTCTGATAACGGGTACAGGGCTATGGTTGCGAGGGGAAAGGAACATTGTTATCTTGGAGATGTATTCCAGGTTGTCTTATCAAGACAATTTTCAATACAATTCATAGGTGATGAATTCAATGTTTACAGGGCTTTGCGATCCATCAATCCGTCTCCCTATCTGTTCTATTTCGATTACGGGAATTACAAAATATTCGGATCATCTCCTGAAGCTCACCTAAAGATTAACAAGCGCAAAGCTTATATCAATCCTATCGCGGGAACCTTCAGGCGCACCGGCAATGATGAAAATGATAAGCTTCTGGCCCAGCATCTTGCTGTCGACCAGAAGGAGATTTCAGAGCATGTTATGCTTGTTGACCTTGCACGGAACGATCTGAGCAGGCATGCAAGGAATGTTAAAGTCGAAAGTTACCGGGAGGTCCAGTTCTATTCTCATGTTATTCATCTTGTTTCAGCTGTTTCGGGAGAACTTAAAGAGGCTGCTACAACTGCTGAAATGATGTCCTCAACATTCCCGGCAGGTACCCTTTCCGGCGCTCCAAAATTCATGGCAATGAAGATTATAAATAAATGCGAGAATCAGAGAAGAGGGTACTATGGAGGAGCTATAGGCTTCCTCGACTTCAGAGGAACTTTTAACCACGCCATCATGATAAGGACATTTCTAAGTAAAGCTAATACGCTTTACTATCAGGCCGGCGCCGGCATAGTAGCCAATTCTGACGAAGAGAAAGAACTGCAGGAAGTGAATAATAAGCTTGGAGCACTAAGAAAGGCGATTGAAATGGCAGCAAATATTAAGTAATGACTAATAGTTAGGGAAATGAAAAAAATACTGGTTATTGATAATTATGATTCTTTCACCTACAACCTGGTGCACTATATCGAAATGCTGACAGGGATCTGCCCTTCAGTCTTCCGGAATGATGAAATCTCTCTTGACGAAGTGGGAGGCTATGATAATATACTTCTTTCACCCGGACCAGGCATTCCTGTTGATGCAGGGATCTGTATTGATCTGATAAAACGTTATGCATCAACGAAAAATATTCTTGGGATATGCCTTGGACACCAGGCTATAGGAGAAGCTTTCGGGGGAAAGATCCTTAACCTGAACCATGTTTATCATGGTATTGCCACCCCGGTCCGGATAACAGAATTTAATGACCCTCTATTTCTGAATATACCTTCCATAATTACCGGCGGAAGGTACCACTCCTGGGTGGTGTCAGGTGAGAATCTGCCAGATTGCTTTAATATCACCTGCACAGATGAAACCGGAATAATTATGGGAATAAGCCATAAAGTTTATAATGTTCGCGGTTTGCAGTTTCATCCTGAATCAGTTCTTACCGAGCGTGGAATAGATATAATAGCCAACTGGATAAATAATTAGATATAACTTAAATATTGTCAGCCAATTATAAGAAACTCAAAGGCTTATCAAAAACAATCAGACATGCGTGAAATACTGAATCATCTGTTCGAGCATAAAACCCTTAACCGTACGGAAGCCGAAAGGGTGCTTACCAGCATTGCCAAGGGTATTTATTCTGAGTCGGAAATAGCTGCTTTTCTTACAGTTTACCTTATGAGAAGCATTACAGTAGATGAGCTCACCGGGTTCCGCGATGCGCTTCTGAATCTTTGTACAAGGATAGATTTGTCAGAATTTGATACGATGGATGTGTGTGGAACAGGTGGAGACGGAAAAGACACTTTCAATATATCGACACTCTCTGTATTTGTGCTTGCAGGGGCGGGAATCAAAATAGCCAAACACGGCAATTATAGCGTTAGTTCGGTATGTGGATCTTCTAATATTCTGGAACATTTTGGTTATAAGTTTTCAACCGACAATAATAAATTAAAAAATGAAATAGATAAATCAGGTGTCTGTTTTTTGCATGCGCCGCTTTTTAATCCCGCGATGAAAAATGTAGCACCCGTCCGCCGGGCTCTTAAAATAAAGACCTTTTTTAACATGCTTGGACCAATGGTTAATCCGTCATTCCCCACCAAACAGCTTATGGGAGTCTTTAGTCTCGAGCTTGCCCGGTTGTACAATTACCTTTATCAGCAATCTGAAACTAATTACATGATTATTTTTACTCTCGACGGATACGACGAGGTTTCTCTTACTTCTGAATTCAAATATATTCTGAACGGGGTCGATAAGATTGTTTCACCAGAAGATATGAATTACAAAAGAATTCTTCAATCAGAACTGCGGGGGGGACGAACGGTAAAGGAAGCAGCTGATCTCTTTATGAAGATCTTAAAAGGTGAAGGCACAAAAGCTCAGAATGATGTTGTGACAGTAAATGCCCAGATGGCTATGAAATGCTTTTGCCCATCAAAATCTTTTGAAGAATGCCGCGAAATTGCAAACGAATCTCTGCTAAAGAAAATGGCTTATAAATCATTTGTTAAACTCATTGAACTGCAGCCATGACCATTCTTGATAAGATAATTGACAATAAAAAGATTGAAGTGAACCGGCTTTCCGGAGTAGTTGCAGTCAAAGCTCTTGAAAGAAGTAGTTTTTTCAAACGTGATACAATATCTCTTTCAGAATTCTTGCTGGATAGGAGTAAAACCGGAATCATAGCTGAATTCAAGAGAAAATCCCCATCAAAAGGTGTAATTAACTCATTATCAAAGGTCGAGGAAGTAACCACGGGGTATTTCTTGGAAGGAGCTTCAGGTGTTTCAGTTCTTACAGATTCAAAATTTTTCGGTGGTTCAATCGCCGACCTTTTAACAATTCGCAACAAAAGCACTTTTCCTGTATTAAGGAAGGATTTTATTATTGATGAATATCAGGTGATAGAATCAAAATCTGCAGGGGCAGATGCAATCCTGCTTATTGCAACTATTCTTGAAAAAAAGGAGATTGAACACCTTTCAAAGCTAGCAAGGTCACTTGGCATGGAAGTTCTTCTTGAAATACATGAACCGTCAGAATTGGAAAAGCTAAACAGATATATTAACATAATTGGTGTTAATAACCGTAATCTGAAAACATTTGAAGTAAATACAGATAAATCAGAGGAGATCGCGGAGAAAATTCCCGGGGAATTTTTAAAAATTTCTGAGAGCGGAATTTCATCGCCAGAGATAATAAAAAAGCTAAGAGGTCATGGATACAGTGGGTTTCTGATAGGTGAAAAGTTTATGTGCACTTCGGATCCGGTTAAGGCTTTTTCCGAATTTGTTAAGGATATATTATGAAGCCATGATCAAAGTTAAAGTATGCGGAATGTGTGATCCATTGAATGTTAAGGAAATAGGAGAGTCAAAGCCAGACTTCATGGGATTTATATTTTATCCAGGATCCCCCAGGTATTTGGGTGAAGAACCTGATTTGATTCTCTATCATAATGTACCTCACAGTGTTAAAAGAATAGGTGTATTTGTGAATGAGGGGAATCATAGGATTCTGGATGTGTCAATACGTAACGGACTTGATATGATACAACTGCATGGAGAAGAATCACCTGTATCATGTTTGCAGATAAAATCGGCTGGGCTGTTGGTTATTAAGGCATTCAACATTGATAATACATTTAGTTTTGATAATCTGAGGCCTTTCATGCTGGGGTGTGACTATTTCTTATTTGATACGAAAAGTGAAAAGCAAGGTGGAAGCGGCCGGAAGTTTAACTGGGGAAAGCTGCAAGAATATTCGCTGGATAAACCATTTTTCCTTAGCGGGGGAATAGGTCCGGAAGATGCAGGAGCAATTAAAACCTTAGGGAACAGAGGCTTTTTTGGTGTGGATATAAACAGCAGGTTCGAAATTACACCGGGAATTAAAGATCCTGTCAGAGTAAGTGCATTTATTAATGAAATTAGAAATACTCATATATGATCTATGATGTTGATGAACGGGGTTACTACGGGGAATTTGGAGGAGCTTTTATCCCCGAAATGATGTACCATAATATTAAGGAACTGGCGGACAATTACCTTAAGATACTTAATGATAAGAAATTCAAAGATGAATTTCATTCATTGTTAAAGCATTATGTAGGAAGACCTTCACCCCTGTATTTTGCCTCTCGGCTGTCAGACTTTTATAAAGCAAAGATTTATCTGAAACGGGAGGATCTTAATCATACCGGGGCGCATAAAATAAACAATACTGTCGGGCAGATACTTATTGCAAAGCGTCTTTACAAATCAAGAATCATTGCCGAAACAGGAGCAGGCCAGCACGGAGTTGCAACTGCAACCGTATGCGCGCTTATGGGAATGAAGTGCGTTGTTTATATGGGGCAGACAGACATTGAACGTCAATCTCCGAATGTATTGCGGATGAAAATGTTGGGCGCCGAGGTTGTTTCAGTTAGGAGTGGGAATAAGACACTGAAGGATGCTACAAATGAAGCAATACGCGATTGGATCAGTAATCCTGTGGATACTCATTATATCATAGGTTCTGTAGTAGGTCCTCATCCATACCCCGACCTGGTTACCAGACTTCAATCAGTGATAAGTGAAGAGATGAAATTCCAGGTTAAAGAAATATCAGGAAAAGAAGACCCTGATTATATCATTGCATGTGTTGGCGGTGGTAGCAATGCGATTGGCTCCTTCTACCATTATCTTGATAATGAACACGTGAAGCTTGTTGCGGTGGAAGCTGGTGGGAAAGGTATTTCCAGCGGGGAAACAGCAGCTACGGTAGCAACTGGTCGTCCCGGAATAATTCATGGAAGTAAAACAATACTTATGCAGACAGATGATGGTCAGATCACCGAACCTTATTCTATTTCGGCCGGACTCGATTATCCGGGTATCGGGCCGGTACATTCATATCTTCATAAAATAAAAAGGGTTGTTTTTGATAATGTGAATGATGATGAGGCTCTTAAAGCTGCATTTAAACTTACAAGATTTGAAGGAATTGTACCGGCTCTTGAATCGGCACATGCCCTGGCATGGTTAGAAAAACATCAATTCCGGAAAGATGATGTTGTAGTTGTGACAATTTCAGGCAGAGGAGATAAGGATTTGGATGCTTATATAAAATATATGGAAAAGGGGAATTTTTAATTTGTGAATACCCCTGGTGTATCTTGGTGAATTACAAAGTTTCACAAAGGGCAATTAAAATTTAATTTGTTATATATGAATCGGATCGACAAATTATTCAGAGAAAAATCAGCTAATGTACTTTCGGTCTATTTTACTGCAGGATATCCTCAATTAGATTCAACAGTTGGTATTGTCAGATCGCTTGCTGAGGCAGGAGCAGATATGATTGAAATAGGCATGCCTTTTTCCGATCCTGTTGCTGACGGACCCGTTATTCAGAACAGCAGTGAAAAAGCATTACAAAATGGCATGAGCCTTAACCTTCTTTTCAAACAGTTATCTGATATCCGGAATGAAGTGAAAATTCCGTTGATTCTTATGGGATATTTAAATCCTTTGATACAATTTGGAGTAGAAAACTTTTGCATGCGATGTGATCAGACTGGTATAGACGGAGTTATTCTTCCCGATCTGCCTCCACTGGTATATTCGGAGAGATACTTCACAATTTTTAATGAATATAATATTTACAACATTTTACTCATTTCACCCCTTTCTTCTGTTGAAAGAATTAAAACTATAGATAAAATCAGCCGTGGTTTTATTTACATGGTTTCTTCCTCATCCGTTACAGGTCTAAAAGGAAACTTCACCCGGGATCAGATTTCATATTTTAAGAGGGTAGGTGAAATAAAACTTAGAAATCCGGTTCTTATTGGTTTTGGAATTTCGGATCACGAGACATTTATAAATGCAGGAAAATTTTCCAGAGGAGGAATCATCGGTAGCGCTTTTGTGAATATTCTGGGCAGGGATGGGAATATTGATCATAATATCAATCATTTTATAAAGGGGATCAGGGATGGATCCCTAATAGAAAAAACTCAAAAACCTATACCTCTTTAGAAAATGAGTGTAAAAATAAAAAAACAGTATAATAAATGATTTATACCCTATAAAAAAAGACATGTAAAGATAAAATAATACTAAAATAGTTTGAAACACCCTCTAAAAAACATATGTTTGCATAAAATATATGTTAATTTATAGCTTTTACGTAAAATTTCTGGCTGATGAAAATTATTGGGAAAAGAACCTTGTTAATTCTGCTGCTACTGATTATAAGCAGTGCAGGTTTATTTGCTGCCGACAACACACCCATTGATTCAGGAGCTACTGCCTGGATGCTGACTTCTACTGCCCTTGTTCTCCTTATGATTCCGGGACTCGCTATGTTTTATGGCGGGCTGGTACGTTCAAAAAATGTGCTTGGGACCATAATGCATAGTTTTGTGGCTATGGGTATAATAAGCGTTTTGTGGGTGATATTAGGTTACAGTATGAGTTTCGGCAAAAACATTCTTGGCGGATGGTTCGGTTGGAATTCCAATTATTTCTTTTTGAAAGGGATTGACACAAATATTTTAGATGCCGGTATTCCTGAATATGTCTTTACAATGTTTCAGGGCAAGTTTGCAATTATTACTCCTGCGCTTATAGCAGGTGCTTTTGCTGAAAGGGTCAGTTTTAAAGCGTATTGTTTCTTTATCGCCATCTGGAGTCTGGTGGTTTATAATCCTATTTGTCATTGGGTTTGGTCCGCCGATGGTTTCCTTTTTCATCTTGGAGCAAAAGGGGCCATTGATTTTGCAGGAGGAACAGTTGTACACATTTCAGCAGGTGTAAGCGGTTTGGTTGCAGCATTATTTCTTGGAGCCCGCAGGGGATATCCTTATCAGGTTATTCGCCCTAATAATATGGTGATAACCATGCTTGGTGCAGGTCTTCTTTGGGTTGGGTGGTTTGGGTTTAACGCAGGAAGCAGCGTATCAAGCGGATTAAGTACTGCACAGGCGCTTACTGCAACACAGGTTGCAGCTGCTTCAGGAGCTCTCTTCTGGATACTTATAGAAAGTTTTCACCAGGGAAAAGCAACAGCCCTGGGTTTTGCCTCCGGAATCCTTGCGGGACTGGTTGCGGTAACTCCGGCTGCCGGGGTGGTACAACCTTATGGAGCTATGATCCTTGGTATTCTTGCTTCTTTGATATGCTATATGGGTATACAATTGAAAAACAAACTTGGATATGATGATAGTCTTGATGCTTTTGGGATTCACGGTATCGGAGGGATTGTAGGAGCACTGCTTCTTACGTTCTTCATCCGTCCTTCGTGGATGCGCGATGCTTCTGCAGTTGCGGGCAGAAACTGGACTGTCTGGAACCAGTTTGGAGTACAGGCGTTCGCTGTATCCATTGCAATTGTTTATGCAGCTTTAATGACTTTTATAATAATCTTTGTGCTTAATAAGTTTATTAAGTTTAAATCATCTGAGGATGATGAAATGGCAGGTCTTGACAGGTCTTATCATGGAGAAAGAGGGTATGGAATGTTAAATCCCAGTTAATAAGATTATATTGTAAATAACAGAATATGAAACTAATAACAGCAATAATCAGGGAAGTTCAGCTTGATAAAGTACGAGAAGCACTTATTGAAGCAGATATAAAAAGAATCACTGTCAGTCGTGTTTCAGGTCATGGACAGCAGAGAATCGAAGAGATGTACCGGGGACAGATCATTATTCCTGATCTGATACCTAAAATCAGAATAGAAATTGGTGTTAATGATGCTTTTGTTGATATAACAGTCGATGCTATATTAAAATCTGCCAGAACCGACGGTGCCGGAAATGTTGGTGATGGTAAAATATTTATTACTCCTCTTGAAGAGTGCATCAGGATACGCACAGGTGAGAGGGGGGGAACAGCTATTTAATTTTTGTCAGATTTTGCATAGTGTTACCCGGGTTGAATAAATCCGGGTTTTTTTGTACCTTTAAAATTCTATTATTTTTTTATATTTCAATAAATCGCATAATATGGGTCAGGAAAATCTTAACAGAAAAAATCCAAAAAGCAAAAGTCTGTCACGGAGAAGCTTTTTGGGCACTACAGCAACTGCAGCTGCTCTTTCGATGATACCGGTTAATCTGTTCAGCAAACATGCTGCGATTGTTAAGGATCAAGCCGGAGCAACACCGGATTCAAGTTTTGGGGGTGTTCAGATGGGTGCTATTACCTACAGCTGGCGCGATAAGCCGGGTGGAGTTGAAAACATAATCAAGTATTGTAAAGAAGCCGGTATCAGTTCAATTGAATTGATGAGCGGTGATGTTGAGGAATATTTGGGTGCGCCAAAGAATCCAATGATGGGTATGTACGGACCTCCTCCTGCTCCGCCTAAACCTGCCCCTGGTGCTCCACCTGCCGCTCCACCTGCGGGAGGTTTTAAAATGCCTGAACTAACAGCAGAACAAAAAGCTCAGATCGCAAAATATAACGACGAGGTCAAAGCCTGGCGTCTTGCATTGCCCATATCAAAATATGATGAAGTCCGTAAGCTCTTCGATGCCGCTGGCATTAAAATTCATATCATCAAATTCTCTCCTGCAAGATGGTCAGATGAGGAAATTGATTATGCCTTTAAAGCTGCTAAAACTTTGGGAGCCAAAGGAGTAACAGAAGAGCTGGGAATGGATGCCGTCAAGAAACTCGCTCCTTTTGCAGAAAAGCATGGACTATATGCAATATTCCACAATCATATGCAATTTGCAACTGCCGGATTCAGTTATGATCCATTCATTGCGGTTTCACCGGCAGTGATGTTTAACTTTGACTCGGGACACTTTTTTGGTTCGACAGGTATACATCCGAATACCATTATCGAAAAGTATCAAGATCGTATCGTCAGTATCCATATGAAAGACAAAACAGGTCCGAAAACCGATCCGGCTAACACAAATCAGGTCTGGGGCCAGGGTGAAGCTCCGATTGAAGATATTCTCCTGCTGATAAAGAAGAATGGATGGCCGATCTTCTGCGATATTGAGCTGGAATATGATGTAAAACCCTGGTCAAATTCTGTGAAAGAGGTGAAGACTTGTGTTCATTATGCAAGGCAAATCCTCATGTAGATATTCTTTGACCAATTCATGGAATTAACTATAAAGGGATTCATATATTATATCATGTAATCGGTAGAGACGCCCAATTTGGGCGTCTCTACTTGTTAACATTATATTCAAACCGCAAACTGTAGTTCAGTGAGTGTTTTGTCTAAACCATATTTATTGGCAATAAGTTCATTATGAGTACCTTGCTCAATTATTGTTCCATTCTCAAGTACTATAATTTTGTCAGCATTGCGTATTGTGGCAAGACGATGTGCAATAACTACTGAGGTACGTCCTTTCATCAATTTGTCAAGAGCTTCCTGAACAAGTCTTTCAGATTCAGAATCGAGAGAGGAAGTTGCCTCATCAAGGATCAATATTTTTGGATTCTTGAGAACAGCCCGTGCAATCGCAATTCTCTGACGTTGCCCACCTGAAAGTTGTATTCCCCTTTCGCCGACTATGGTATCAAGTTTATCAGGAAAAGATTGGATGAAATCCCATGCATTAGCCTGCCTGGCAGCTTCAATAATCTCATCTATTCCAGATCCTGGTTTGCCATAGGCAATGTTTTCACGAATTGTTCCCCCGAACAGGAATACATCCTGGGGAACGATAGCCATCTGTGCACGCAGTGCAGTTATTGGAAAACTCTTGCTATTACGGCCGTCAAACAGAATGACGCCATTGGTTGGTTCATAGAATTTCAATAAGAGAGAAACAATGGTAGATTTCCCGGCCCCGCTTGGACCGACAAGGGTCACTTGCTGCCCCGGTTCCACTCTGAAACTTACATTACGCAATACGGTATTTTCCTTTCTGGATGGGTATTCGAATGCCACTTGTTCAAAAGCAATCTGTCCGTTCAACGTATTGGCGGGTTCATGGTTATACTGTTCGTCCACCTCTTCTGCAGGTTCATCGAGAAGCAGTAATAATTTTTCTGCAGCACCTATGGCTTTCTGCAGACGAGTATATACACCTGCCATACCAGCAATGTTTCCTGCTATAAAACCCGAATAAATTACGAAAGAGAATAGTTGTCCTGCAGCCATTTGTCCTGAAGCAATGAGTGTGGCGCCCCTCCATATCACTGCTCCCATAGCAATAAAGAATCCCAGTACTATAAAAGACATGGCAGCCTGGTATTTCCCCCCTTTTATACCTGCTCTGGCTACCTCGTTGGTCTTTTCTCTATAGCGGTTGATCTCAAATAATTCGTTCGTAAAAGCTTTAACATTCTGAATGCCCTGAAGGGTTTCTTCCACAATGGTATTTGACTCAGCAACATGTCCTTGTGTTTTTTTTGAATATCTTCGGATAGCTCTGCCGGAGAAAAAAGCAAAGAGCGCAACTGCGGGCAGAATAGTCAGCATAAACATAGTTAGTTTGAATGAGCTTACCGTCATTAGTGTTATTCCTCCTATTATCAGTATAAGCTGGGATAATAGATCAGCCAGAGTTGATGTAAGGGAGTCCTGTAATAAAGAAATATCAGACGAGATACGGCTGTTCAGTTCACCAACCCTCTGAACGGCAAAGAAGCTCATAGGCAACTTGATAAGATGATTATATAAATGTTGACGGATTGAGGCGAGGGTTTTTTCTGTCACTTCAACGAAAATACGGATTCGGGAGTAGGAAAATACTGCCTGAACAAGAATTATACCCAGAAGAATTAATCCTGTTTGACTAATTTCACTGATCATCTTACCTTTGTTTCCCAGATCAACCATGTTGCCAAGAAATTTTGGAAACATCAGGCTGGCTCCACTGGAAATAAGCAGAAAAAACATCCCCAGAGCAAATTTCCAGCGATATGGTTTAAGGAACCTATATAGTTTCAGCAGTTCCCTGAGGCCGCTGCCGGCTTTTTTCCCTTTCTTCTTAACTGCTAAGTCTACTAATTCCATAAATATTGTTTTTTACAGATTATCTGTTATAATCTAAGGTTATTATTAGATACTTGATTAAAAATGATTACCGGTTGTAATCCTCAGTAACCGTTTTAATTTCAGTGAATGCTTTAGCCAGTATTTTCTTGATTACCGCAACTTTTGACGTGTCTTTGCTTACAGCGATCCTTCCGATAATATGACGTATTTCAGATGAATAATTCAAAAGGGCACGTACATCCCTGAGATATTCCTTATCAGATGAAGCCCACAGTCCCTGGAAACGTTCTCTTATTTTATCAGTGGTATTTTTTTCTTTTAAAAGAAAATTCTTTCCTGCATCTGTAATAGTATACACATTCTTTCCTTCTTTCCTGCATGATGTTAAATAATTCGCATTTTCAAGGGATTGAAGTATAGGATAAATACTACCGGCACTTGGAGAATAGAGTCCGTGAAAACGCTCCTCCAGTATAGTTGTTATATCATACCCATGCGATGGATATTCCTTTAAAATATCGAGAATTACATATTTTAAATCGCCCTTCTTAAAAAAACGTGAATGCCTGGGAGTATCCTGAAAACGTGTTCCAAACATATTTTTGATTCTTTGTTAAACTTAAAACTATATTTCGCAAATATATAACAATATATCGTAATATATTACAATATACATTTATAAAAATATTTATATTAAATGTTATGCTTTACAATTGAGAAAAATAACTGATTAGGGAGGATCGGTTCTCCTTGCTTGCAAAGAAGTCAGCGAGCATTAAGAATTTATCCGGAGGATCAAAGGTCAGCTGCGCTGAGCTCCACTTCGTTCCGGTTCATCGTAGCTTGATGCCTAGGGCTTCAATTACAAATTGTTTATGCTATTTGAGCGTGGAAATATGTCTGACCGTTTAGTTCAGTCATGTCAAGAACTCTAAAACCATATTCTTCCAGCAGTTGTCTGACGCTTTTTTTTGTCATATACATATTTATCCTGGATCCCATTATGCTGAAAACCATTTTTAAAAATGGATTCCTTGAGCCAATTCCATTTTCTAATACATCAGAATCAGCCGTTTTGAGTATTGATCTTAAGCCGTTATAAGGAGTATTATCTGTAAAATATCCTATAAAATTGCCTCTTTGCTGCAAAACAATACGGACTGAATGAACAAAACTCTTAATTTGCTTTATCTGGTTAAGTTCTTTAAGGTTAGTAATGGTATTAACGTTTATCAGCTCTTCCGGATCATAATAATAATGATGTTTAGAAGACAGTACAACCATATTTGGATCGTTTTTTAGCCCCAGCAATTCAATATAATCCACGAAATTATTACAAGCTTCCGAAGACAGAATCTCAGAAAACGATTTTTCACCACCTGTCCAGTTTAATCTTACGTCGTTAAGCAAGGTATTATTTATTTGATTGCTAAGTACATCTTGACTTTGAATGACATTCAGATTTTCCATATTCAAAGAGATTTAATATGTGAACTACTTATATTCCAAAAATCATATTATTTATTTAATGCGAAGGTATTTCTTAATTAAGCGACTCGGATTAAGAATAAATTAAGATTGGGTTATGAATAGATTAATTGGAATAGTCTATATGAAATCATTGAACTATGATGGTTTGCCACTGATCAGGTAAACTTGAAATATGACGCCGACAGTCTAAAATATTGGTTCCAGTTATAATTCTGAACTTAAAATCTGATTTTTAATCCAACTCCGTTTGCCGAAGCCAGCCCTTTGAACCTTACCAATTCAGCATCAATTCTGATATGCCTTTCTTTTGACTTTCCAATCGCCCATAAAGGTATTCCTACTGTCATTAATCCAAGCCCTCCAAACATAAGACAACGATAAGTACCTGCTTTGCCTCCGGAGGATTCTCTCTCTCGGCTTTCATTATATATTTTCCAGTAAAGAATATTACCGGTAAATAATGTCACGCCGCCAATTACGATTAATACAGTACCAATTCTTTCCATATTTTTATCCTTCGTAATAGCGTCACCAAATATCAATGTGCTTTTTGCCTGGGCATTTAGCGTAAATTCGAAAATTGTCAGAAATAAAATAAAAATCAGTTTTTTCATAATCTGTATTTTATGGTAAGGGGCTTCTCTTCATTTCAAAGTTAAACAATAAAACAGATCTGGAGAATCTCATACTGATCTAACCCGGAGCGGAATAATATATCACTATTATCTTACATTATAATTAAGAATCCGCCACTGTTTTCAGTCCGGAAAGTAACTATATATCTTAAATATCAAATAATTGACTCGTTAAAATACAAAAAACATTTGTTTAAGTTCAGTTTAATTTTGGCATAGATTTTGATTATTTTTAGATAAACAGGAAGCATTATTTCTTACTAAACCTGGAAGAAATGAAAATAAAACTGGTTTTCCTGATCTTCTTCTCAATATTATCTGTCAGCAGCCTGATTGCCCAAAAAGACGATAATAAAATTGCAATAAAAGGTACTGTCCTTAATGCTGATAAAGAACCTGTTGTGAATGCGATAGTTATGATCGATGGTATAAAGACCAGAACAATAACCGATTCTAAAGGGAATTTTAGAATTACAGTTGCACCCACAGCAACCAGAATTGGCATTTTCACTTTTGGTTATGGATTGCATGAAGAAGATATATATGGAAGAACCCGGATTAATTTTAATTTTGAAAACCCGCCGTCATGGATACTGCACGGCAGAGATGAGGGGATTTCGGTATTGGGTAGCCGGAAAATTGCATCCGGTGAAGAATCAGTTGATGTCGGTTATGCTCATATGAAAAAGAAAGATATTACAACCGATATCAGTTTTATTGACGGGACTGACAAAAAATATGCTTCGTATAGTTCTATCGCTGAAATGATATGGAGGGAAGTTTCGGGTGTAAGGGTCCTTGGAACGCCGGGAAACTACATAATTATAATTCAAGGTTCCGGCAATCTTTTGGGTAATGTTCCACCATTAATAGTAATTGATGGTATGCCTGGCGGATCAATTAATGATATCCAACCTTCTTCAGTAGCTTCAATATCAGTCCTCAAAGGTACGGCAGCAACAATTTACGGAAGTCGCGGATATGGCGGAGCAATTCTAATCAGAACCAAGACTTATGATGAGTATTAAGAAGTCTTATACTGTATGTTCGCATTATATCTGATATTAACGAAATTCGTTCAATCTCTTGAATTGCAAATCCCAATCTTATTATCATTCTACCTATTCCCTGAATAAAGAAACTGCTTCTTTCATAAAAGCAGATATTGTAAGCTCCTGAGGACATACTGCTTCGCATTCCTTACATTCAGTACATTTGCCGGCTTTGCCTTTTACACTGATATAACCTGTCAGCCAGGGATTCGGATCATTCCAGACAGCTGCATTGTTCAGCGCAGCCAACACATCCGGAATATCAACTCCCGAAGCGCATGGCATACAATACCTGCATTCCGTGCAATCTGCTTTTATTTTTACTCCCATTGCATTTCGCAATCTGTCAAACATCAATAGTTCATCCTTGCAGAGAGAATCCGGAAGTCCGTCATTAGCAACTTTGATGTTTTCCTCAACCTGCTCAATACTTTTCATCCCTGAGAGTAGACTTGATACCCCGGTTTCGTTCCAGACAAAACGTAACGCCCATTCCGCCGGACTCCTTTTAATTGAAGATGCATTGAAGACTGATGTCATTTCCGTTGGAAGTTTCTGTGCGAGCTTACCTCCTTTTAACGGCTCCATCACAACTATGCCTATTCCTTTTTCAGCAGCATATTTCAGACCCTTATATCCAGCCTGAAAACCAATATCCATATAATTATACTGTATCTGCGCATAAGTCCAGTCATATTCGTCGCAGATGCAGATGAAATCCTCAGCTTGTCCATGAAACGAAAATGCAGGAAATCTTAATTTCCCTTCGGCTTTCTTTTTATCCAGAAACTCACGTATTCCGAGTTCTTTCATCCTATCCCAGACTTCACCATTAAGTCCATGCAGGAGATAAAAGTCGAGATAATCTGTTTTCAGTCTTTCCAGCTGTTCTTTAAGAAACATATCCATCTGTTCCTTCCGTGTGAGATAAAAAAGCGGCATCTTGGTTGCCAGATGCACTTTTTTACGCCATCCTCCTGAGAGAGCCTCTCCTACAAAGGGTTCGCTTTCACCACGTTGTCCGAAGACCGCTGCATGATAAAAATAAGCAGTGTCAACAAAATTAACACCATGGTCTATTGAATAATGGAGTAATTGTGTTGCTTTTGGATAGTCTATTTTTTCTGGTTTACGATCAATTGTCGGGAGTCGCATACATCCAAATCCGAGTATCGAAAGATCGATCCCTGTTTTATTAAGTTGCCGGTAAAGCATAATTTATCTTCCTGGTTTAAATAATACCTGACTTAAATAATTTTCTAAAATTCGGAATAATGATATAATTATATTGTTTCTTAACCAAAACTATAGGTTGATATTGTTTTGAACAGGAATTTTATTTTAATTCCGGCTTTAAATGACAAAAACGCATTTAACTAATTTATTTATGGTTTCAGTGATTTCATATTGATAGAGTTTTTGCCAGTGAGGAAGATATAACCATTAATATTTCAATTTGCCACTTTTTAAGTACACTACTGAAGTGTCTGAACCTTTATAAGCCATTACTTTAGTGCTCATCTCAAATTCTCCACCTGGGACGGATGTTGCCGTAAAAGAAATTCCAACATCCTTATTAAAATTCTTTTTTGAATCCAATTCTACATTTTCATCAAAGATCACTCCGTCTCCATACGTTCTAACCGTCACCTTGTCACCATTAGTTGAACCCGATATCTTCAGGTTTACTTCTCCGCCACCTAAAACATTCCTCGTGAGATACCACTGAGAATCTGTAATGCATAGAGCAGCATCATCTTTTTTAGAACATGAAGCAAATGCAATAATCAACAGAAGAAATATTAACCTTTTCATGAGGTAAGATGTTATTTGATTTTTCAAATTTTAATTCTGGGTAAAATACAGATTATATGAACCATCTGAATAAATTTCCAAACTGCTCCCGTTTATTTTATAGCTGGAAGCAGAGTCAAGATTCTGAATCGCATATCCTTCCCATTCACCACAGTAAATTAAGGTAGTGCACAAATCTGTTATCTTAATTGCACCAGTACTTGCAGAATATGAATAAATACCCCAACCCCCATTGCAAATACCGTTAAATGAAATAATATTCAATGAGTCTGTAAAAACTATCGATATTTTTCTTGAAGCATCACCCGGATAATTCATTATCGCATTTGTTTTGGTATCCTGAATATGTGACAATACCCATTTGACTTTTAATAAATCAGCATCCTTTTCATTTGCTTTTTTACAACCAAAGCCAACCAAAATCATTATGAAGCTGAAAATCGCTATCTTTTTCAATTACTTAATGTTTAATCTTTTTATACTGACTCACCCAAGTTATAAAACCATAAACATTAGCTAAAGTTAGTGTGTCATGGGATAATGAGAAACTATCTGCATTTCCTGAATTATAATCATATTTAATAATTCCATACTCTGACCCAGATTCATATGAGTGAAAGATACTGGATATTCTTAGCGTGTCATTTTGATAAAAATAAAAGAGTGAATCTGGTGTAAAGATAAGATTGTGTGAAGTATGAGTCGAAGCTGGCGTCTGACAATCTGTACCCCCCAACCCACATGTACTTATCCAGGACCATTCACCAATTAAACCTGATGAGGAGATAAAAGAATCATCTTTTTTACATCCATAAATGGATACAATAATTACCAGTAGAAATAGTATCCTATTCATAATTTAAGATATTATTTTAATAACAGTTTTGTCAATCTATTATCCCCGAATGTAAATAATAGTTGATTATTGTCCCTCCAGGCAATTTTTGTCCAATTTCCATCAAAATAGTCATTATTGTCATATCCTGTCAATTGCTTATACTTTTTTGATTGTAAATTGTATAACCAGAGTTGTTCGTTACCAGACCTATCGCTAATAAAAGCAATTTGGTCAGCATTTGGCGAAATTGCAGCATTATAATCATTCCATCTCGATTCAATTAATGGTTCTATTTGTTTTGTCAGTATAGAAGACTTATAAATACTTGTCTTGTTGTTTGAACTTGTTCCCTGGAATATAAAATCGCTTTCATTCATCCAATCAGGTTTAGAAACATTTACAAAATTATTTTTTGACAAATCTATGATTAGTTCATTATAGAAAGTATTTAAATCCATTAACCAAATATTAGTGGAATTTATGTCTGGCCTGTTCTTGTTTGATTGATAAAGTATTTTATCATCTGAAGGTGAGAACGATGGATTATAATAATAAGTAGTGTCATTTGTAAGCTTGATAATTGTTTTAGATGTTACATCATATATTGCAATCTGGGAATAATATCCTTGTCCTAAAGTTTCTTCTGCGAATACTATTTTATTCCCGTTAGATGACCAGTCAGGGTCATAAGAATCGATCGCTAATAGTTCAGAGTCTCGATTATCAATTGAAGATAAAATAATCGAAACTGCCATACAGCAATTGTCTCCACCATTCCATGCATAATTTTTGTCTACATAGACTATTTTGTTGGTGACCGGTGAATAGGAAACAGATACTATGGATTGATTATTATTAAATGTAATGAGCGTATCATAAGTTAACTTTTGATTTGGTATAACCATTATTGTATCTGAATAGAGAGACTTATATCCTTCCTTTTTCCCAACAACGTAGAAATAGTAGGGTGTATCATTATTCAATCCATCAAGAGTGTATATGTACTTGCTATTATTTTTTAGTTCAATGATTTCTTTAAACTTATTTATTTGTCCTTCTGATTCATATATATCAAAATAATCCGGGTCAACTAATTTGTATGTCAGCAATATCTCAGCATTAAATTGTTTGTCAGGAAGAATTTGAGAGAAGTAAGTTAAGGTTACTTTCTTATCATCGATTAAACTGTTAAGAAATGGTGCTCTTAACTTTGTCTCAGTAGGAATCTTTTCTTCCTTCTTGCAACTGAAGGAAACAAGAATCAAGATAAATACAATAAGATTTCTCACCCTTCTTTGTTTAGTACGCGCGTTAAATGCAATAATCGCTAAAAAGGATATTATCTTTTTCATGATGCCCGGTATATTTTTTATTTTCTTCTTATATTGGATATTACTTGTTCATCGACAAAAGCCTTGCTAAAAATCAAACTATCATTAACCATGTAAAAGGGCGAAAAATCTAACCAATTCTGGGCCAATAGGTAGTTATTTGGATTTGAAGTGTTTATTTGTATACTGTAAACTGAAGTTTTTATAAGTGTATCATTCTTATATTCTTTCATTTTTCCATCGCGCAAAAACTCAAGGGTCTTGGAAAATCCTAATGTCTGAGGATTCGATTCCTGTCTCCCGTATGGAATTATTGTCTTTACCCATTCCCATTTACCAATAATCAATTCGGTAACCGTTTCGTTCTCCTTTTGGCAACTCATAAGAATTGCTAAAACAACTAAAGATAAATATTTTAAAAGGCTAATCTTCATGACGGTTGAGGTTCAGTTCAAGATTAATGCAACAAAAATCGTGCTAAATATTAGAACATCCTTTTAATGTCTTTCATGGTTTATCATGTGAATGAAAGGTGGCACTAATTGAATATGTCTTGCTGCATTTCCTTGTGCTATAAGGGTATAAGTACTGCCTATGAGTCATGTCTGATCTGTGAAAAAAAGGCGGCACCCATTGTTAACTGTGAAAGATACTTCGTAGTAAATTATCCAATTATCCAATAGTTTAATAAATCAGTCATCTCGCAAACAGCGCACAGCATAACCACTTTGCAGATTGTTGACGTACCTGAATATATCGCCGTGACTGCAGTACATGCACCGATCGAAGGTATATATCGTAGAGTACTCTGTAGTACTCCACCAGTAACCTGTGCAACCAATACCGTCATATGTACCATCGTAATCATGGTAACCACTCGGAAGAGCTGTAAATCCGCTTTCGTTTGTAGCTCCAGTATTAGGGGTTGTCCAATGGGTTGTGCCTGTTTCTTTCAGTTTGCCCGCTGCAACACTTTCTCCTCCAAGATATGTTGTTAAAGTTGACCACTCAGCATCAGTAGGTACATGCCAGCTTGTGGGGCATACATTTTTACCTCCGTTACTTGCCACCTTTGTATTAGCATTATTATCTACTGTATACCAGTTATAAAGTCTCCCATAGGTAATTGAAGTAGATGGAGTATTATCGTAATCGCTATAAGCACCTGTGGTTAATGATCTCCATGCAGTATTATCGGTTTCATTTGGTATTGCTGTTCCATCGTTGTACTTGGTGGTTTTGAGGTTTTCTGCCATCCAAACTTGAGTACCAATCTCCACAATAGGATAGTTATTATTATCATAGTCTGTACAGGCGATAAAATTAAAAGTAATTGTTTCATCTGAGGTTGGTATGTCAATTTTTACTGTGCTGTAGTTTCCTGACAGACCTACAAATAATAACCTGTCACCTGTGGTGTACGCCATATCAACAGTGCTCTGAAGTCCTTTTGAATCTGCTTTAACTTTCTTTTCATAAACTGCCTGATTATTGCTAACTTTCTCGATACTAACACTTCCAGTTTCTTTGCTATTGACCAACAGTTTTCCAGAATATTTATAAGTACTGCCTTGGATGCTGATTAGATAAGAACCACTTGTAAGACCTGAAAGATGATATTCTTGTAATCCCTTATCTAACTTGCTTTGAATCTGAGTTAATAGTTTGCCAGTCATGTCATAAACAGATATAGTTGCATCTCCAGATATAGGAGGATATAATTCCAATATCGAATTATCAGTCATCGGATTCGGATAAATTTTTAATTCAGATGTTTGTTTATCTTTAATAGAATTAATACTTGTTGTGAAGTTCAGGCGCAAGATGTCACTTCCATTTAAGGTAAGTGATGTGCCTTCGGTTAAATTATCAACTTCAACTGAACTTACAGAAGTAGATGCCCCACTTCCTGCAAAAGAGATAATGTAAGTCTGTGCATTTGCTTTAGGAACTGTGAAAATGTAAATAATAAAAAATAGTTTAATAAAAATTTTCATTTTATAGGTTTTTCAGAAAATTACAAAAAAAACTTAACTTCTGTTGTATTCTTTACTATCATTAAAAAAATGGATTATCAGAATATCAAAAGAAAGAGTAATATCAGGCAGAGCATGAAAGGTTAAGGAAATGGCTTGAAGAGCAGGTGAAGTTGTAATAATCTTTTCCTACTATGGTCTCAAAACAAGAGATAGAATCCTTTGTCCTGATGAGAGAATTGTCACTCGACGGAACTCTTCAACCAGTTAAAGGAGTTCTTCCTATAGCTCTTCGTGCCAGGGAAGAAGGATTCAAAGGGGTTATTGTGCCAGTTAAAAATGCGCGGGAGGATGCAGTTGTTGGTGGTCTGGATGTTTATGGAATAGAAAACCTTGGTGAAGTTGTTGATATCTTTAATGGCACACGAAAGTTCAATCCTGTCAGAGTTGACCTTCTTGAGATTTTTGCCAGCGAAGCAAACAAATATGATGTAGATTTTTCCGATGTCCGCGGACAGGAGAATGTCAAACGGGCTCTTGAGGTAGCAGCTGCAGGAGGGCATAATATAATCACGTTATCTATATTTTATTTCTATCTAAAATTACTGACTAATTGGTATCAAATATAGCTATCCTTGCGAAGTTTTAATATAAATGATATCCAAGATCCATACATGCCCGGTTCTGATTAAATTGAAGTCTCCATTGAGCATCTTTTCCTTAACAGGATAATTATGTCTGGAATGAATTGTAACAACCCATTTTTTGAATGATATTCTGTAAGTTTTGCTTTTTCATTAACCGAGCTGGTCTTGGTCTTGAAACACTTACTCCTTTTTCTAAGAGTGCTGTGGTAACTCTGTGGTAGCGATAGGTCCACTTGTTAGACTCGTATATCCTTTTTATGCGATCTGATAACTCATCCATCGTTCTCTAAATTCAGCTTGCCAGGTTTGCGCACCTATCAGTTGTAATATGAACCCCTGCTTACCTTCTATTCCAGATATTCAAATACCCAAAAAATATTAAATTGAAAAGAATTGCAATTAATTTTTTATGTGAATACAAGAAACATAGAATTCAAAGATAATCTATCGGATTTTGCTAACTTGCAATATAAATGTTGTAAAATAATACTTGATTATTTAAATATATTGTAGTTAATGCAACACTATGCAATTAAGAACGAATCATTGGTAGTTCATAGTTTATCAAAGGGTAATCTTTTAGCGTTCAATACTTTGTACAAAGATTACAGTAGTCGTTTGTACCGTTTTGCATTGGGTTATTTAAAATCTGAAGCTGAGGCAGAAGAATTGGTTCAAGAGGTTTTTACTATAATCTGGGAAAAACATACTGAGTTGAAAGAAGAACTATCTTTTAAATCATTTCTTTTTACAATAGCGTTTAATCTGATTAAGAAGCATTTCAGAACGAAAGCTTATTTACAAAAATATTTTAATAATGGAATAGGAGACGATCTGGATATGCATACCTCCCAGAAAATCAATTATGATTCACTCTATCAGTATATTAATGAACTAATTAATAAGTTACCCGAACGCCGTAGAGAAATATTCATAAAAAGTAGGTTAGAAGGATTGTCTATTAAAGAAATTGCGGAAAAATTGAAGATCAGCCACAAAACTGTCGAGAATCAATTAACAGAAGCTTTAAAATTCATCAGAATTAATCTTAACAAAGAAAGCATTCCTATTATTCTGTTTTTCGCATTATTTGTTTCATAATTAATAAAATAACAAATAAATTTTATTTTTTTACTTATTCAGATAGGTGTAATCACACATTTATGGATATTACAACAAAGAAAATATTATCAGATAATTAATAAGAGATTTTGAAGAAGATATTTGGATTGTACTTGAAGAACAGAGTAGATAATTCTTGGATCGAGAACTTGTGTTTTGCCTCACGATTGCATGATTATCAAGATGAAATATGCATTAGGTCTTCTTTGTTCAAAAAAAATGATATAAGGCAAAATATTGTGAATAAGTATCGGTTAGTTAATTAATAGGGTAAAAAGTGGTTCTTCTTGACTGAAGAGCTGCTTTTTTTTTGGAGTAAATAGATGAATCGGGTTTTATCAAATGTTGAACATTTAAAAGAAATAGACAAGGAG
>JBARBF010000047.1:0-1515 GCA_049792755.1 Bacteroidales bacterium
GAATAATAGCGTTCTTCGGTGTCATAATCATCTTTTAAAGATGACCATGAAATTCTAGGAAATTCCAATATGATTTTACCTTCGGTCGTCAATTTGTATTCGATTGATGTTATATAATATATCCAATATATATTAGTACATGGGGAAAAAGGGACCAAAATCAAAGTTTACTGATGTTGTTTGCCCAAATAAAGCTTGTAAAGATCACGGTGTTGCTGGACACGGAAACATTATTGGTAACGGTACATATAAAGCAAGAAACACAACCATTCGCAGATACATCTGCCATAGTTGCGAGAAAGCGTTCTGTGACAGTACAAATACTTTCTATTATAACCTTCGCAAAGACGAAGCTACCATTGATTTAGCCCTAAGTACTTCCATAAAAGGAATGAGTAACGAAGCTACTGCCGATGTTTTTAAAATACAGCCAGCGACTATAAGGCGATGGTTAGCACTTGCAGCTAAGCAGTGCGATAAAGTAAATGGTACTTTGATGAAGAATCTGACTGTATCTAAGATAGAAATGGACGAGATGTGGGTGATAATCAAAAAAAAGTAGTTTCAAGGATGGAAGTATACGAAGATGGTGGATCTTGGATGTGGGTTGCATTTGCACCAGATTGTAGGTTAATAATTGCTTTTACCATTGGTCCGAGAAAGCAATATGTTGCTAATGAATTAGTAAGGTTAACTGCTGGTCATCTTTCCGAAAATATACCTGTTTTCGTCACAGATGGACTGGACTTTTACAAAGTAGCTCTTTTGAATCAATATGGAGTACTGATTGAGTATCCAAAAACAGGGAAAAGAGGTAGACCAAGAAAACCAAAGAAAGTTCCCCACAAGAATTTGAAATATGCCCAGGTAGTGAAAAAGAGAAAGGGAAGAAAGCTCAAGAAAGTTGAGAAAAGGGTTATATTTGGAGAAGGCATCGAGCAAAGAGCAATATCAACAAGCTTAATTGAGAGACAAAACTTGACATTCAGGCAGGACAACAACAGAGTGTCGAGAAAAACAATCGGATTCTCTAAAATAGCAAAATGGTTAGTAAATCAAATGAAACTCTACTGCACCCATTTCAACTTCTGCAGAGGGCACAGGGGATTGATGTATAAAGACGAGAGAGGCGTTAGATGTAAGAATACACCGGCAAGACAAGCAGGAATTACTCAGTCAAAATGGAATTTAAAAGAACTACTGTCATTCAGGTGTTTCGAAACACCAATCAAATAACACATGACGACCCAGAGGATTCACAAAAAATTAATTGCTTAGAAAAATAGAACTATAAGCGTAGCTTATAAAACTGGGGCGATGAGATTAAATTTAAAGAAAATATAACAGATTAGGGTATTCGACCAGTATACGAATAATTAGAGGCTAAGACTCATAATGAATGAAACAAATACCTGGATACTGATATTTCTCTGCCTGATTCAGTCCGCAATTTTTGCCGGGCTGACAATCGGAATTTTTGGCCTTGGGAGACTCAAACTTGAGATCGAGGCCGAG
>JBARBF010000048.1:0-2742 GCA_049792755.1 Bacteroidales bacterium
CAGATTACCTGGTGGGGAAAGGATAAAGAGATCAAATGGTTCCATCCCGAACAGGTGAAGGAGATAATTGAATATATATCTGAAACGATCAGTAGGGTCAAATAAAACAAATTAAACTCTTTCGTTAACCCCCTTTTCATTCCCCCCAAGGGGGGAAAAATCCTCACTGTTTTAGTATAATTTGCCTAAATACCAGAGCATTATCGCCCCCCTGGGGGAGATGTCGCGAAGTGGTAGTGGGTGTCTGATCCCAAAACAGAACCCCTGGGGGAGATGCCGTCAGCCAGCTGGCGTACGGCAGAGGGGCTTTATTCCCGAAACAGAATTCCTTTATCGAGATTGCCACATCCAGACAGCGGGCCTTTAAACTCAGATCAGTCTTTTCAATTTCCTTATTGTCCCTTCGGGATCAGATGAACTAAAAACCGAATTACCGGCTACCAGCACATTAACGCCTGATTCAATAAGTTTTGGGGCATTTACTGTATCGATTCCACCATCGACTTCAATTAAAATATTATAACCACCTGAGTCAATCATTGTGCGGAGCTCTGTTATTTTATTATAGCTCTCCTTAATAAACAGCTGCCCACCGAAACCCGGATTAACAGTCATTATCAGGATCATATCGACATAAGGGAGCACATTCTTAAGAAGAGAGACAGGAGTATGAGGATTAATCGCCACACCTGCTCTCATTTCAAGTTTGCGTATTTCTGTTACTGTCCGGTGTAAATGAGTACATGCTTCATATTGAACAGTAAGATTATTAGCCCCGACCTCACAGAACCTGCTTAAGTACCTGTCGGGATCTATTATCATAAGGTGAACATCTAGCGGTTTTGTTGAAACTTTTTTTGCGGCTTTTACAACCGGGAATCCGAATGATATGTTTGGGACAAAAACACCATCCATAATGTCAAGATGAAGCCAGTCAGCCTCACTTCTGTTAATCATCAAGATATCATTTTCGAGATTGGCAAAATTGGCTGCCAGCAATGATGGTGATACAATGTGGTCCATTTATGAAAATTTTGGGCAAAGATAGAAACAAATTGTTATCCGAGGTAAGATTTCAGTATCCTGCAGCGTGTTGTAAACTGTATTCTTTTTATAGCTTTTTCCTTAATTTGCCTTACCCTTTCCCTTGTGAGACTTAACTCTTCACCTATCTCCTCGAGTGTATACGGATGTTTCATACCTAAACCAAAATATAACTTCAGAACTTTTGATTCGCGGGGAGAAAGAGTGCTGAGCGCCCTCTCTATCTCATATGCCAGTGATTCGTTAATAAGGTTTTTATCAGGACTTGGAGTATCAGCGCTTTGCAAAACATCGTACATGTTATTATCCTCCTCTGAGCTAATAGGAGCATCCATACTTACGGTACGTCCCGTCGTTTTCAAAGCATCCTTAACTTCCTCGGGAATCATCTCAAGCATTTCTGCTATCTCCTGGGAAGAGGGTTCGCGTTCATATTCCTGTTCAAGCCGGGCAAACGCTCTGTTTATACGGTTAATGGAACCAATCTTATTAACCGGAAGTCTTACGATTCTGGCTTGTTCTGCCAGAGCCTGAAGAATTGCCTGACGGATCCACCATACAGCATAGGAGATAAATTTAAAACCTCTTGTCTCATCAAAACGCTGAGCGGCTTTCATCAAACCTAGATTACCTTCATTAATAAGATCGGGCAGACTCATTCCCTGATTTTGATACTGTTTTGCAACAGATACCACAAAACGAAGGTTTGCTTTCACAAGCTTTCTCAGAGCTTCAGTTTCACCCGATTTAATCCTCCTCGCAAGAACAACCTCTTCTTCGGGGGAAATAAGATCGACTCTTCCAATCTCCTGAAGATATTTATCCAGTGAGGGAGTGTCACGATTAGTGACCTGTTTCGTAATCTTTAGCTGACGCATTTACAGGCCAGTTTTTAGTTTTTCGAAGAAAGATCAGGCAATAGGTACAATTTTAGTAAAAAAAAAGCAACATTGATACACAATATTGTATTTTTTTTTTGGTGAGTTATAGTTTTTATGTAAATTGCGAAGTTATTTTTCATATTGAATATCAAATTATTAATTGATTTGATAGAATCCGTTGCATTTTTGACAGTGTTTATTGGGAAATATATTAGCATTTTTTTTTAATATTGCAGCGGTTTTTAGGATATGTAAAGTGATAGCATAATCCATCGGGTTCATTTTCAAATCTTGACCCGTGTTTCCAACAGAATCATTTGAATCTCTTTTATTCCATTTATCATTAAAATATGTACGACATTCTTGAGTTAAGTAAGAAACTGCTTCCTGAGTTAAAGGATATAGCAAAAGAACTAAAAATAAAAAAAGCAGAATCTTTGAAAAAACAGGATCTGATATACAAAATCCTTGACCAGCAGGCAATTGAAGCCACAGATATCAACATTCAATTAAAGGCTGAAACGGAGGAAATACCATCTTCAACTGAGGTTAATAGCACGGAATCCGATGCTGCTCTGAGAAGAGGAAAACGTCCAAGAACGTTAAAGCCTGTGATAAAAAGATCAGTAGAATCTGTTATGTCAGTTTCACCCGATGGAGTTAAAAGACCTGAACCAAGACAAGGAGATTGGCAGGAGCAGGTGAAAAAACCGGAAAAAACTGATGAAAAATCAGATCTTTTTAAAAAACCAGAGCAGCTACATGACAACAGAAAAGCTCCTAAATGGAGAACCGATCAAAAATATGAAGAAAATAA
>JBARBF010000049.1:0-48753 GCA_049792755.1 Bacteroidales bacterium
CACGCCCTGTTTTATTCAGTACATAGTTTCCAAGGTTACGGTCAGGCGCGAATATTATTTTTTCCGTTTTCGGAAGTGACTCAACAATCTGAACAGCATTCGATGATGTGCATATTATATCAGATAACGCTTTTATTTCTGCAGTAGTATTAACATATGAAATAACAGTTCTTCCGGGATTTGCAGCTAAAAATTTTCTAAAATCCTCTGCTTTGCATGAATTAGCCAGTGAGCAACCCGCATTCATATCAGGAAGCAGGACTTTCTTTTCAGGAGCAAGTATTTTTGCAGTTTCTGCCATAAATCTGACTCCTGCAAAAAGAATAATATCAGCCGAATTTGAAGCAGCTTTTTGTGAAAGAGCCAGACTATCTCCAACAAAATCAGCAATATCCTGAATATCTCCTGTCTGATAATAGTGAGCAAGAATGATTGCATTCTTTTCTGCTTTCAAACTTTTTATTTCTAAAATATTTTGTTCCTGAGATTGCATTTTCACTATTTTCAATAATCGTCATCAATCGGGCTATAAACTTAATCATTATTGCAATAACTGATTTTCGCTTACTATGCTTCCTGATTTTAATTAACAGTATTATATTTTTATGTATTAATATTAAATTTATTTATGATAATGATAATACCCTGTTAATAGTGTTAATATTATATTCAGATTTTTATTGTATTTCTCATCATTACATTTGTAATAACATCTTTTCAACAGTTCAAAAAACATACCATTTTTGAGTATCAGCAGATTAGTAAATTAATTAACAATTGTTAAGATATGTTTATTAGTACTGAGTAAATGACAAAATTATAGTTTTTAAGGTTTATTTTAAGTTCATATATTGACTTCATTCACTTATAACTTTATTCGAACATGCATAATGAGTCAGTGAAGTTTTAAAATGGTTGATAAAACATCATATTATAATTATTTTTATGCACTTATTTACATGTTATTAACAACTGGTCCAAGGTACCACACTACCGTTATAAGGTATCTCGATTATGGTAATTTATTTACCTGATATTTCTTGAGATTGCTTCATTTCCTTCAACTGGCAATCCTTGCAACGAACTTGGATTTTACTTGGTTCAGTTAAGATCACAACCATAACTTATCTTACTTGCGCGGTTATGCGAACGCAGCCATGCAATCTTAAACTCTCATCCTGAATTAAATTGATAGTATTCGTCCTCCAAACCAAACATTCACCCGATAGTTTTGTTTTCCTTGTATCTAACTCTTTTTAGGATGAATATAATGGAATACTTTTTTCTTTTAATAAAGCAAATATGTTAATTTGCGGGATCTAACCAGAAAATAAACTAAAAGTTAAAAAGTTGAAAAACAAAAAAATAGCGATAGTATCAGATCATGCCGGATATTACCTTAAGGAAAAGTTATTAAGTTATCTTATTAAGGAAAAGTATGATGTTAAGGATTTTGGATGTTCTTCGGGAGAGATAGTTGATTATCCCGATTATGGACATCCTCTGGCAAACGCAGTTAATGCAGGTGAATATGAATTTGGGATATCGATTTGCGGGACAGGCAATGGTATAAACATGGTAGTAAACAAGCATCCCGGGATCAGAGCAGCTCTATGCTGGAATGAAGAGATAAGTCGCCTGTCGAGGGCACATAATGATGCAAATATTCTTACATTACCAGGTTGGTTTATTTCGGAATCTGAAGCGTACCTGATTGTTAAAACATTTCTGAATACTTCATTTGAGGACGGACGACATACCAGGAGAATTGAGAAGATCTCATTAAAGATGTATTAATATGCTTTCTAATTCCTGCAGATATGGAATAAGGGCTGTCATTTACCTGGCAAGTCAGCCATTGTCAAACGGCAAGACAGGTATAAAAAAAATAAGTGCAGATCTTGACCTTCCGACACCGTTCCTCGCAAAAATCCTTCAATTACTTGCTAAACAAAAAATTCTTAGTTCCTCCAAGGGCCCTCATGGTGGTTTTTCTTTATTAAAAGATCCACGTAAGATAACCTTGCTTGATATTGTGAATACAATTGATGGATACGACACATTTACAAATTGTGTAATCCATAATGGTTCATGTGAAGGGGTAGAAAAAGAAGGGAAACATTGTCCGCTTCACAAGGACTACGAGAAATCTAGAAAAGAGCTAATTAAACTTTTCAGTAACAGGACAATTCATGAGCTGGTTATAAAATCGAAGAATCCTGATTTAATAACTATTTGATTATATCTTTTTCAGCCGGTTTAATCCAAAGCCATAACGAAATTGAAACAAGAATTCCGGTACCATTGGCAAGTGCATCAAATATACTACCGGTTCTTGTAACAGTAAGTGCCGATTGAAGAATTTCCATTAAAACACCGTAGGAAAAAGGAATAAGACCGATAAAAAATAAATTTACTGTCCCTTTTATCGTTTTCCGGTTTTCAAGAATAATTACTGACATAAGACCAAAGTACATAAGGAAATGAACAACTTTATCGAAGTTCGGAATAGTAATAAATGAGGCAACTTTATCAAAAGTATGAGAATTGGCAAGGCTAAGATACATTATGACAAGAGCTACCAGGATTGAAAATATATTCTTCTTAATCATGAATAAAATTTAGTGCAAATTTAGTTAAAATCATATAATGGTGCAAAAGCATAAAAGATTAGGAATGAATGGTAGAATGGGAGAGAAGATGTATCGTAGAGTAAATTACTGCAAGCTGCCCGACAGCTAGACTTTTAAGTAGTTGAAATAACATATCCTTTATGTAACTTTGCGTCATGGCCGGCATATATATTCACATTCCGTTTTGTAAGAAACTCTGTTTTTACTGTGACTTCTATCATGTGGTTTCGATAGATGATAATTCTGTATTTATTGATGCACTGTTAAAGGAAGCCTCATTAAGAAAGGATTATCTTGAAAATGAGACTGTGTCGACAATATATATTGGGGGTGGAACACCATCAGTCTTTTCAATTAAGAATCTGGGAACAATCCTGAATCATATAAACAAACTATTCAAAGTGGCGGAAGACTGTGAAATAACAATCGAATTAAATCCTGATGATGTCCACTCTGCCTATTTAAAAGGCTTAAAATATCATAAAATAAACAGAATCAGTCTGGGAATTCAATCGTGGCGCGATTCAGATCTGAAAATGCTAAACAGACGGCACGATTCAGCACAGGCAATTATTGCACTTAGTGAGACATTGAATGCAGGATTTGAAAACGTGACGATTGATCTCATCTATGGAATTCCGGGGATGAGCCTTAAGGAATGGGAATCAAATCTTGATTTTTCATTTTCCTATGCCATTCAACACCTGTCTGCATATCATCTGACAATTGAACCGGGAACAGTTTTTGGAAAAATGCTGGAGAAAGGAACTATATCTGAAATAGATGAAAATGAAAGTGCAGCACTGTTCAATCTTCTTATTGAAAAGTCTCAATCAGCGGGTTTTATTCAATACGAAATTTCAAATTTCGGGAAACCGGGTTTCTTCTCTGTTCATAATTCAAATTATTGGAAACAGGTTAATTATCTTGGACTTGGACCATCAGCACATTCTTTTAACGGATATTCAAGGCAGTGGAATATCCGTAATCTGAAAGGATATATTAAATCAATTAATACGGGGAAATCCTTTTTTGAAAGTGAAGAACTTAACACCAAGACACGGTTTAATGAATATATAATGACATCACTGAGAACTATGTGGGGCATTGATCTTGAGTATGTCGAGGGAATGTTTGAAAAAGAAGGATTTGATTATGTAATTAATCTGGCAGGGAAATTTAAGAATTATGGTCTTATGAAACAGGAAAAAAATTCCCTGGTTCTGACAAACCAGGGAAAGTTGATATCTGACAATATAATATCTGAATTTATGATGCCGGGTGACGAATAGTTATTTTTTTGAAAGCATAAAATTTGTACGTCCGATAATGTTATTATCAAGATAAAGTTCTACACTATAGTTTCCGATAACAAAATCACCTTTATTATCCATAAAGATGCACACTTCAATATCCTGATTCATATAGTCAACCTGCCGGCTGGCAGAATAAATTATTTTATTGCCTTTATATTCAAAAAGATTATCCGGACTACTTGTTACAACCAGTGAGTCGGGCCTTATAACTCTCATATATACATCTTTTTGTCCGGGTTTGGCCAGAGGATTCTCCCGCAGAGTGAAGCATATTCTTAGCTTATCCAGGTTATTAATCCTTGTTGTTTCTTTTCTCTTTTTATTCAGGGATACTGCGATAATATTCTTAGCCTGAATAATAGAAGCAACCTCAACTTTTGTACTGAGTTCTTCCTTTACTTTCGACAACTCGGTATTTGTATTCCGGACTTGTGTAATTTGTTGTTTTATCTCAGTATTTTCTGAAGTAAGCATTTTGTTTCGCGTATTCAGGGAATCGATCTGAATAATATAACTCTTCATAATCTCTCTCATTGTCTTGATCTCATTCTTATAAGATTTTATAAGTCTGACATTTGATGCATTAATGGATAACAACTGGACAATTTTATTTTTCTGCTTCTCCATTCCTGCTTTCAGGGTATCATTGTTGGTTTTAAGAGTATCAAAGGCAACAACCATATGCCTAAGTTCATTGGCCAGGGAATCTTTTTCCTGGGTCAGGGCTGTTTCCATTTCTATCATTTTGTTCTTCTTATCAAAATACATATAAATAAGAAAAACCAGCGCAATGCCGAGCACAATTGATGTAACAATCATGCCGACCGGTACGCTTTTTTTTGGTCCCTGTACTGGCGGGATACTGCTGTTCAATTCTGTCATTTATCTTGTTGTGTTTAATGGGTTGAATACAAAATTAAGAATATCCTTATATTTATTCAAATTTATAATATAAACATAAGATAATAGTTTTTGTTATCTTGTTTAAAGATTCTTGTGATAGTGACATCAGATTGATAATTTTATTTATTGAACCAGGTTATTGTTGGAATTATGAAATACGTTGGTGCACATGTAAGTTCGTCCGGAGGAGTGGAAAACGCCCCGATAAATGCAAATTCAATAGGAGCAAGGGCCTTTGCTCTGTTTACAAAAAATCAGAGGCAATGGTTTTCAAATCCATTGTCCAAAACTAGTATTAAGTCATTCAGGGAGAACTGTGAGAAGTATGACTACAAACCTTTTCAGATTCTGCCACATGACAGCTACCTTATAAACCTCGGGCATCCCGAAAAAGAGCCTCTGGAAAAATCAAGAGCTTCTTTTCTTGACGAGATGCAACGATGCGAACAACTGGGCCTTGACAGGCTTAATTTTCATCCGGGAAGTCACCTGAAGACGATCAGCGAGGAAGAATGCCTCAACCGGATCGCAGAATCTATTAACATTGTTCTTGATAAAACAAAAGGAGTTACGGCAGTTATAGAAAATACTGCTGGGCAGGGAACAAATATGGGACATAAATTCGAGCAGTTAAGATTGATTATTGACCGGGTTGATGATAAATCGCGGGTTGGAATTTGTATAGATACCTGTCATGCCTATACTTCGGGGTATAATATTAAATCACCCGAAGGATTTAATGACACATTCTTAATGTTTGATAAGGTTATCGGGTTTAAATATCTGCGGGGAATGCATTTAAATGATTCAAAGAAAGAACTGGCTACAAGAGTTGACAGGCATGATAATATTGGAAAAGGATTTCTGGGGGAAGAGGTGTTCAGGATGGTTATGAATGATATAAGATTCGACAATATTCCATTAATTCTTGAAACCCCTGATGAATCACTATGGGAAGCTGAAATAAAGAATCTTTATTCATTGATCAGGAAGTAATGAAATCAGTTACACAGAGCTACACAGAGCAAGTGATTTGGATTTACAAATGGAAGATAATAATTAAACTAATTAGTTATTTCCGTGGCTCTCTCTGGTATCTCAGTGTTCCTCTGTGTAACTAAGAAACACTATTAATTTTTTGCAGGTATATAGTTAAGAAGGCTATCGATATCGATTTCTTTCAGTTTTTCTTTAGTAGCGTTATAGCCGATATCAAATAGCTCCTGTGCTTTTTCGGGATCGAGAATTTTATAATTTCTTAATTCCAGCGGAGCAATAAAAAGATCAAATTTCTTCGCTTTTTCGAAAATTTCTTTAGACATACTGAGCATGAATGTTCTTTCTGCAATATTTATCAATCCGCTGATTTTCTCCATATAACCAACAGGATTGACAAAAGATCCGATAAGAATCCTGCATTTATTTTCTATTGGCCTTATAGGAAGGTTATCAAGAACTCCACCGTCAACATAGGAGATATGGTCTATTTTTACAGGTTGGAAAAGGACCGGAATGCTTGCAGATGCAATGACCGGATCATATAAATTTCCTTTGGAAAAATAGACAGCTTTTCCGTTGTTCAAATCAGTTGCTGCAACAAATAATGGTATTTTAAGATCTTTAAAATCTTTTGAGTGTAAGCTGGTTTTCAATATTTTGAGTATTCCGTTAATTTGAAGTAACCCCTCCCTTGGTAATGCCGGACGCATAAAATCAAGCCGGCTGCCTCCATTCATTAATTTGAGTATCTCTTTTGGGGTATACCCATCAGCGTAGAGAACACCAATAATTGCTCCTGCGCTGGTCCCTGATATAACGTCGGGAAATATACCGGTCTTATTCAGCGCTTCTATCACTCCAAGATGAGCGAATCCTCTGGCACCACCTCCACTCAGAACCAGACCAATATTATATTGTTTATCAGACATAAAAGAAAGATTTAATATCCTATATGTTAAAAATACCAAAGATTAATTTAATATTAAGAAAAGTAACGATGCCTGCTATAACCGAGAGAAGAATAATAAGAAATCTGCTGTTTGCATATTTTCCCATGACTTTTTTCGACGAAGTTAGATATATCTGTATTGCAATGGTAAAAGGAAGCTGTACGCTGAGAAAAACCTGTGATAAGATAAGACTTTTAAACGGATCACCAATAAAGAAAATTAATAATAACGCACCCAGCAGGGAAATTATAACCCCGATACGGGAATGATTATCCTTAATATTGAATGGTTCCCCATACATTCCTGATACAATAGAACCTCCTGCCATTCCTGAAGTTATCGTCGATGCCACACCGGCAAAGAGAAGAGCAACGGCAAAAACTACAGAAGCATTGGATCCAAGCAAAGGTTCAAGTAGCTTTTCCGCCTGTTGAAGCTCTTCAACTTTCTGACTTCTTGCAAAAAAAGTTGCAGCAGCCAGAATTATCATAGCGCTGTTTATGGCCCAGCCGATTATCATTGAAAACAAAGTATCTGCAAATTCAAAACGGAGCTGTTTTTTAATGATCTTTTCATCCTGAAGATTCCACTGTCGGCTTTGTATGATTTCGGAATGAAGGAAAAGGTTATGTGGCATTACAACTGCTCCCAGAACGCTCATTATCAATAAAATAGAGCCATCCGGGATAGAAGGTTTAACCCATGCGATTCCTGTCTGTATCCAGTCGACTTTTACCAGGAATAGTTCATATAAAAATGATAGTCCGATAATGGAAACAAAACCTATGATCCATCTTTCAATTTTCTGATAAGAATTAGAGAACAGCATGATCATTACAAAAATAGTCACAAGTACTGCACCTATTTTTACAGGAACATTAAATAACATGTTCAGGGCAATTGCTCCTCCAAGGATTTCAGCCAGTGAAGTGGAAACCGATGCCAGTACAGCAAACGATAGGACTGATTTTGAAATCCAGGGTTTTAAATGAATTGTTGCAGCTTCTGACAGACAGAGGCCGGTCGCAATTCCCAGATGAGCTACATTATGCTGAAGAACGATCAGCATAATTGTAGAAAGAGATATAACCCATAACAAAGTGTACCCGAATTCTGATCCGGTCGCAATATTTGCTGCCCAGTTACCCGGATCGATGAATCCGACTGTCACAAGTAATCCGGGACCAATATATTTGAAAATATCCAGAGCCCCGAAAACACGTTTATGATCGCTTCTTTTCAGGTCTCCCAAGAATCCGAAATAATTCAAAAGATTCTTAAAATTCGACATATTGTACAGAGTAATCTATCAACTTGCAAATTTCATGATGATATTATTAAAAACAACAAATATAATCAATGATACCGAAAATAATTACCGGTGCTCAGGGTGATAATTAGATCATTGTAATTAAAGAAAATCAATATTTTTGTGAGGAATAATTCTTAATCATTAAAATCAGAAAAGAGTATGCAATTTTTATTGTTAGCTTATGACGGAAAAGATCCGGAAGCACTTCAGCGAAGATTAAATGTCCGTGAAGAACATCTTCAAAAAATAAGCAGGCTTAAAACAGCCGGAGAATATCTATTTGGTGGTGCAATTCTCGATAACACCGGAAAAATGATAGGATCAATGATTGTTTATGAGTTCCCTGACCGGCAGGCACTGGATGAAAGACTAAAAGATGAACCCTACATAAACGGGGGAGTCTGGACAAAAATAGAAATTCAGCCGTTCCGTCATGCAAAAATGATATAAATAAAATGGAAATAAAGAAAATTGTACCGGCAGTCGATAAAAGTATTCTTATTCTTCTTGCCGGTCTTATGTGGTGTGGAGTAGGGGTTTTACTTGTCAGTTATGCTGTAACATGGTTATCTCTTTGTACCGGGATGGAGCAGCTTTTCTTATATTCAGGCGGATTCCTGGCTGCGATGCCTATTCATCATTTTGGTTTTCTTAAGATTGCTGATAAAAACCTGAACCGGATCTTGCCTCTCACTGAAAAAAAGAACCCGTTTTCATTTATGACCTGGAAAAGCTATATAATTGTTCTTATAATGGTTTCGATGGGTATTGCCCTCAGGCATTCATCAATACCAAAACCGTACCTGTCAATTCTCTACAACGGTATCGGGCTGGCATTGTTCCTTTCAGGCATAAGGTATTTCAGATTCTTCTTTCAGTTAATATTGGGAAAAGGAACTGCTAAATAAATAAAACTTACTGTCCTGCAATTTGGGTCTGATATTTTAATACTGCATTGAATACCTGCAACCGTATCGGACTCACGTTATAATACTCACCATTATTCAGTAACCCTGTATTTTGCCGGTTGATCAGAAGGATTACGGATATATTGTATTTTGGAATAACTGAAATGCTGGTACCCGTGAATCCGGTATGGCCAAAGGTTCCCTCAGGACCATTTTTCATAAAGGAGTTGTCAGAATCCATCATCCAGCCAAGCCCGTTATTGAATTTGTCTTTTGTCAGGAAAGTCTGAATGGTTTTTTCCGAAATAAACTGAATGCTACCTATTTTACCTTTATTGATCAACATATCAACCAGCTTCTGCAGATCATCGACTGTCGAAAACAGTCCGGCAGCACCAGAAATACCTCCATTGGCATACCAGGCATTTCCGTCGTTCACTTCTCCTCTTAATGTATAAGTACGCCACCCATTCCATTGAGCAGGATCAATTTCCTTAATTTTAAACCCCAGAGTTGAATCATAAACCATCCTTTTTTCATAAGGATTACCGTGAGACGTGGCAGCAATAGTTTTATAATTGCCTGTAATGAGAGGGTTATAAGTAGTATTCTTCATATGCAAGGGTTGGAAAATATTTTGTTTCTCGAATTTTTCCAAAGGTAAGCCGGATATAATCTCAACAATTTCTCCAAGAAGTACAAACCCCAGATCACTGTAGCGACGTTGGGCACCTACGGGAAACATCAGAGGTAGTTCACCGATCAGTCTGTAGCTTTCTTCTTTGTTCGAGGCACGGTAATAAAGAGGATACCACTCATAGAGACCGGCAGTGTGTGTAAGAAGATGACGTATAGTTATTTCTCTTTTATCGTTTGTGTTAAAAGCTTTAATATACTTGTAAACAGGATCTTCGACCTTAAGCAAACCTCTGTCAACCAATAACATGATAGATGTTGTTGTGCCAATAACTTTCGTAAGTGAAGCAATATCGAATAGTGTATTTACCGTCATTAACTCAGGGGGATTTAAAAGATGATGGTTAAAATCGAACTTTTGTGCATACCCATAGGAGTGTTTATATATTATCTGATTCCCTTTTTTTATCTCAATAACGGCTCCTGGGATTTCCTCCTTATTAACTTTGGTTTGAAGAATAGTGTCTATTACGGAAATAAGGTTTGATCTGGCTGCTTCCGGAGTAATACTTTGACTGTCTGAGACAGAATTAAGAGCATAAAGAAAAATCAGAATAAGCAGTAATTGTTTGCACATAATAATGATTTTTATTTATCGATTTAGTGCTTCGCTAAAAGTGTCTGATAAGATATTTATTGTCTTCTTTTCCCTTAGTGTTACATTGTGTTTTACATCGTGATTCTTTGTAGTTAAATGAATTATCTTTAAACGCAAAGGAACTCAGAGGCTATCTCTGAGGTTCACGAGGAAATATGATATCCAACTCTTGGGCCGACTGTTTTGCGGAGCAGAAGCTCATCAAATCCTTCTTTCACAAAATTCTCCAGTTCTCCGATCAGCTTAAAGCCAAATTCATAATAAAGTTTAATGGCACCTTTATTGAATGAAGAAACACAGATAAAAATATTTGGTGAAAACTTAAGAATTCTTTCTTCGCAAAATTGAAGCAGCTTCGTTCCGAAACCTCTTCCCCGGTAAGCTTTATCAATACAAATGGTCTGAATATATCCCGAGAAAGTTCCGCATGTCTGGATTATAACAAAGCCTGCAACGATATTGTCAGTTTCAATTACATATATTTCTTTGCAATCACCTTCAAAAGCTTTGAGACATAGTTCATAATTCATTTCCAGGGTGATCCACGGATCTGTTACAGACATAAATTTTGCACAAAATGCAAATTCTTTTAGATCTGTTGTGAGCCTGATTAATATTTCTTCTTGTTTCTCCATTAGTCATTCATTTAAGAATCTAAATTCAAATTATTAATTAGCAATAAGATTCTCCAAATGCATTTTTTTCCGTATGACGAATAAAAATAAAATAGTCAGTAATGCATTTACAAAAATATTCATAAACCCGAAATCAAAATGAAAAGAATTGATAAAATATCCATTGAGAAGCCAGGTAAATAAAGCAGCTGATACACAGGCAACGGGTACCCATTTTTCCTTAAATTTAATTTTAGAAAATAAACCTGTGAGGTACAATCCTAAAATGGGGCCATATGTATAGCCGGCAATTTTGAAAATGGTATTTATTATAGCTCCCTTGCTGTTCCAGAACGACATTACGATGAGAAACATAATAATATTTACCCCAAACAATACACGGTTTTTTAACTTTTTCCTAAGCTCATGAGGTTGGTTTTCTATATCAATAAAATCATAACTGAAGGCAGTTGTCAACGCGGCAATACAGGAATCAATACTTGCAAATGTTGAGGCAATTACACCAATCAAAAATGCAATAGCGCCTATCTTGCCAAAATAATTCAACGTCAGCAACGGATAGAGATCATCAGTATTTAGAAATTTTCCGTTTTGTGTTGTAAGATTAATTCCATGCCGTTCTGCATATAAATAAATCAATACTCCCAGTCCCAGAAACATTGTTTGTGCAAACGCAATAAAAAAACTGAATGTAAGAACATTTTTCTTTGCATCCCGTGCATTTTTTACTGTAAGTGTCTTTTGCATCATGCTTTGATCGAGACCTACCAGCGCAACTGTAATAAGCAACCCCGATATAAATTGTTTGAAGAAATTTGACCCGGAATGAAAATCCCAGTCAAAGATTTTTGCATATGGATGATGTACAATTGTTTTTGCCATTTCAGGAAGAGAAAGACCTAATGAATTTTTTATCGTGAGAATTGAAATGACAATCACCGTAATCAAAAAAAGCGACTGTAAGGCATCTGTCCAGACAATAGTCTTAATACCTGATTTATTAGTATATAACCATATAAGGAGAAGAACTACAATAATTGTTACAAAATATGGAATATGCAATTTATCAAAGAAAGCATATTGCAGAATTTTTATAGAAAGAAGCAACCGGAGAGCAGCTCCGAAAGATTGTGAGACCAGAAAAAACAAAGAACCCGTTTTATAGGTTACATTCCCGAAACGGATATTGAGGTAGGTATAAATGGAAACCAATTTCAGCCTGTAATAAATGGGAGTCAGGACAAAAGCAATAAAAAGATAGCCCGCAATAGTTCCCAGGATAAACTGGAAATAATAAAGATTGTTATTTCCGACATTTCCCGGGATTGAAACAAGTGATACTGCAGAAATACCCGATCCGATCATTCCAAAAGAGACAAGGAACCAGGGAGAAGCCCTGTCGCCGTCAAAAAAAGTGCTATCGTGTATATTCCTTGATGCAATCCTGGAAATTATCATAAGAATAGAAAAGTAACACAGGATGATAATAAACAGTAAAAGAGGACTCATTGTTCAATTATTTACATACTGAAGCCAAACCTAACGAAAAAGTCGGATAAATTAACATTTTGGTAAAATCAGTGTTTATATTTGCTAATAATATCAGATAAAATGGCATTTACATTACAACTTGGGCAGAAAGCGATAGACTTCAGACTTCCCTCAACTGAAGGAAGGGAATACAGCCTTTCAGATTTTGAAAAATATAAGTATCTGGTGCTCTTTTTTACCTGTAACCACTGTCCGTATGTAATTGGTTCAGATGAAATTACAAGAGTATCTGCAGAAAAATTCAGCAAAAAAGGTGTTGGTTTTGCAGGTATTAATTCTAACAGTGAAAACACATATCCGGAAGATAGTTTTTCAAACATGGTTGAAAGGATGAAAAAGCACAAGTTTCCATGGGTTTATCTTTATGACAAACCGCAGGAAGTGGCAAAAGTGTATGGGGCCTTGCGGACTCCTCACTTCTACGTGTTTAACGAGGAAAGAAAGCTTGTTTATACCGGACGGGGAGTTGATAATCCCAGAGACACCGCAAAAATGTCAATTAATAATCTTGATTTGACTCTTGAGGAACTTACCTCCGGAAAACCAATCTCAAATCCGGTTACAAATCCAATAGGATGTAATATAAAATGGGAAGGAAAAGATGCACACTGGATGCCCCCGGATGCCTGTGATCTTATTTAATCACCGGAAATCAGGGCGACAGCCTTTCAATAATCCAGAGATTTTTTCTTTTTGTATAAGTTAACCGGTCGTGCAAACGGAATCTTCCTTCCTGCCAGAATTCAAACCATTCGGGAATAAGCCTGAATCCGCCCCAGTGTGGAGGTCTGGCAACATATTTTTCAGTAAAAATATTTTTATAAAAATCATAACGCTTCTCAAGATATTGACGGTCAGGAATCACTGAACTCTGTTCGCTGGCCCAGGCAGATAAACAGCTTTCCCTTTGTCTTTTTTTGAAATAAGATTCGGAATCTTTTTCGGATATTTTTTCCGTTAATCCCTCAATCCTTATCTGCCGTCCGGATTCCGGCCAGTAAAAGAGTAAAGCTGCCCGAGGGTTTGATAATAATTGAGAAGCTTTTCTGCTTTTATAGTTTGTGTAAAAGACAAATCCCGCTTCATTATAATCTTTTAGTAAAACAGTTCGTGCAGAAACTTTTCCGTCTGCAGATGCCGTAGCAAGTGTTACAGCATCGGGGATGGCAATACCAAAGGTCAGATGCTCATTATACCAGGCTTTAAACTGAACAAAAGGGTTCGTGTCAATAGTTTTTTCTGAAAAATTCCTGCTATTGGTCATTAGATATTAAGATTTTTTACCACGAAGAGCTCAGATACCGGGTTTAATAAGAAAATTGTCATAATACCTAAGTTCCTTGCGGACCTTTGTGTTTAACAGCAATTTTAAAACTTTATCAAATATTACAATAACATCAGAATAAAAGCATTGTTTTGAAAAGGGGAATTTAAATTTATTCTATATCTTAAACCCAAATAATTAAAAAATACATTCTTAATAAAAAGTCGCATTATCACCCTAATCAGAAATGAAACAAGATATTATTGATTTATTAAAGACACAGGCAGGAGAAATCCTGCAGTATTTTCAGGAAGGTCAAAATGAATTTTTAAAAACTCCGGGTGGAGTACAGTACCCCGTTGATGGAAATATCATATGTTTTCCTGATGATACTTCATTAACAGGGAATAACAAAAATTATCAAAAAATGTACGACCGTTTTTCCGGATTTTATGATATAGCCACACAGGGCTATGCATGGATTAAGAATGGGAACGAAAAAAACAGAGTGATGCAGTATCTTTCGTTGCTTGATATAAAAAATGAAGATAAAGTGATTGAAATCTCCATTGGAACAGGTCGTAATATAAAATATCTTAATCCCTCGGCAGAATTTTGTGGAGTTGATATATCTCTGGGTATGCTAAGAAAATGTAAGAGAAAAATGAAAAGACTTCATCGTGAGATCACTTTAATTCAGGCCGAAGCAGAATCTCTTCCAATTAAAGATGAATCATTTGATGTGGTTTTTTCTGCTGGTGGGTTCAACTTTTTCAATGATCCCGGGAAGGCAGTTGCAGAAATGTTGAGGATAGCAAAAAGCGGAGTTAAAATATTAATTACCGACGAAACAGAAAAACTAAGACGGAAATACAGTAAAAATGAATTTTATAAAGGTAATCCTGTACGAAGACCTGAAGAGTACTTGCCGGATTATTGTAAAAAAATTGAATATAAGGAGATATGTGACGGGGACTTATATGTTCTGACATTTTATAAACCATAATTTGGAAAATAAGTTTGTCCTGTTTTTATAGAATAACAGGAAATAAGAGTTATCGGCTTTCAGTTATTTTTTTTAATTTATTATTCTTTTATAAATTTCAACAGGGTGACATTTTTCCCTGTCGTTTCAATGATCTTCATAAAATACATACCCTGGCTCAAAAAAGATGTATTGATGAGAATTTTCTTTCCCGACAAATTGCAGGAAGAAACCTTTATACCTGCTGAATTATATATTGAAATTATTTTTTCTCCTTCAGAGTTAGTTATCAGGTTAATATAATCTTTTGAAGGATTGGGATAAAGGGAATAATCAGAGTTGATGACTTCAGGAACCGCGTCAATGTCAGGGGAAATATCTCCTTCTATGGTAATGTTATCAAATCTGTTGTTTCCTTTAGAACCAGTATTTGGAGCAGAAAAGTCAATCCTGAAAACAAATTTTCTGTTGTTATTAATTGCATTTATGGAGCGTAAATCCAGTGTTACTAATCCCCAGGTTGTATCAGCAAAATTAGAGAATACAGGCAAACCTGTTTTTATGAATGTTTCAGCACTGTCAACACTATAAGAAAAGATCTGTTCATGCTGGCCACTCTTAATACTTGATAATTGAGTCTCATACTTAATTACAATATTCTGGTACCTTGTTGTTGGCATGTACCATAGAAATTGCATACTATCGCTTGGGTTACGGGTACGTAGAGCATTATTTATTGCGCCACAGCAGTCTTTATATCCCGATCGTTGATTAATAGTATCTCCTACAAGATTATCAATATCTCCCCAATCGCTGACAACTCCCTTTAAAGGTTTGTAAATAATTGAAGCACCTCCAAGTCTTGAATAATCAGCCATGATAGGTTGGGAATCGAACAAAACACCACCTGAACCATCTGCAGGTAATGTGTTATTAAAATGCCAGTAATGAATCATCTTTGCCGAACTTGTATTCACGGGAGGATTAATCACGTTTAAATAAAATGTTTGTTTGGTGGAAGATGCAATATTTGTCGCTGTTAAAGTAATCGGACCTATTAATCCTGATGATGTGGGAGTGCCGCTTAATGTATTTCCATTTAAATTAAGCCAGGCCGGGTTTCCGCTAACGGACAGTACAGGAGCAGGTTCTCCGGAAGCAGAAATGTTATAAGTATATTCTGAACCGGCAGTTCCTTTAATCAAAGCTGTACTTGTAATTTGCGGAATTGACGAAACTTCGATGCTGAATGTTTGATAAATAGTTCCTTCCGTATTTGTTGCAGTAATTGTGATTGGTCCGAAAGTGCCGACTGAAGGAGGTGTACCGCTTAAGGTATTTCCATTAAGTGTGATCCATGATGGATTGCCGCTTATTGAAAGATCAGGGACCGGTAAACCTAAAGCTGCAATTGTATAGGTATATAGTAAATTAGCGGTTGCGGCAGTATTCGCAACGCTTGTAATGTACGGAGCAGAAGGTACTGTTATATTGAATGACTGCTGAACACTGCCTGCAATATTTGTTGCAGTGACCGTTATAGGTCCGAATACGCCAAATGTGGGAGGGGCACCGCTTAAAGTGGTGTCATTAAGTACGAGCCAATCCAGATTACTACTGACTGAGATAGTTGGCTTTGGAACTCCTGTACTTGCTATTTTGTAGATGAACGTCGAACCTATGATACCGGTTGTTGGGGCTGTACTTGTAATTACCGGAGCAACAGGGTTAACATCACCTCCGACTTCCACATTAAATACCTGTTGGACACTACCTCCTATGTTGGTTGCCGTAATCGTAACCGGACCAAACGTACCGACCGAAGGAGGAGTTCCACTAAGTATATTATCAGCGAGAGTCAGCCATGACGGGTTACCGCTTACCGAATAAGTTGGTGCTGGAGCTCCGGTTGAAGTGATTGAATAGGAGTATAGCCTGTTAATTATACCTGTAGTAAGTGCTGTACTTGTAAATGTTGGTTTAATGATTGAATCACCTTCGATTGTAATATTGTCAAACCTGTTATTTCCGCTATTACCTGTATTTTGACCGGAAAATAATATCTTCAATACCAATTTACCGTTATTGTTAACAGTAGCAATGGAACTCAAATCAAGTGTAACTAATCCCCAGGTTACTCCTGCAGAAACATTGCTTACAGTTAAACCAGCTGTAGTAAAAGTCTGTGCACTGTCAAGACTGTATGAGAACAATTGTTGAAGCTGACCACTTGCCAGGCTCGATGTTTGTGTTTCATAATTAATCACAATGTTCTGATATTTCTTAGTGGGAATGTACCATAAGAACTGCATATAATCGCTCGGGTTACGTGTTCTCACTCCATAGTTTGTTGCCCCGCAGCATCCACCGTACCCTGATCTCTGATTTATAATATCACCAGCCAGATTATCCATGTAATCGTTGACATTGGTTGTATCAGAGGCGCCTGGTATCTTAACGGGTTTATAGATTACTGAAGCATTCCCCAGAGTGGAATAGTCAGCGGGAATTGCTACTAAATGCACACCAGGAACGGTATTGTTGAAATGCCAGTAATGGATAAGTTTTTTTGTTTGTGCCTGACTTTCAGTCTGAAAGGAAAACAGAGCGAATAAACATGCTATAATGAATAGAATCCTTTTTTTCATCGGAATATGCATTTTGCCGCTAAAGGTGGGAAAAATTATGTAGAAATTGTAAGATGATTGTCAAATAAAAAAATTAATGATACAGATAGATTTGAAATTTATTAATTAACAGGTAGTTCAATTAATTTGGAAGGTGAGATTTAGCTTCACACATTTAGTGAGTTATTTAATTTTACACAAACATTATTCATCACAGTTCCAAACAGATTCGAGTTTATCGAACGAAATCAATTCTTTTAAATCCTTTTTCCACGGTGATGCAGGCCTTTCAAAAGAAAATCCCAAAGAGGTAATACACGCGTGTGTATAATTATCAGGTATCCTGAGGACTTCAACTGTAACACTTTCCTGAATAGAATCTGGTTTTCCAGGGAAAATTTACTAATTTTAAAAGTTCCATAAAACTCTTCCAAAATGAGCCTCAGGAGAATCGGATCAACAGAGGGTTCAACCCTTATAAATGTTGCAGCATTAATCATCATTTTTGCAGGTGTTGTTTATGCTAAATCAATCATTACCCCCTTTTTACTTGCGCTATTCATAAGCATCATATGCGAACAGCCCATTTCATGGCTTGTGAAAAGGAAAATTCCAAGGTGGCTTGCTCTAATAATTGTAATATTTGGATTGATTTTTCTTTTTTCCGGATTTGCTTTCCTGATAGGAGGAACAATATCTTCATTTTCGGGTAATCTTTCAAAATATGAATCCACACTTACTTCCATAAGTGACTCATTTACTAATTTTTTAAATAATAAAGGATTAAAGATTCCTCAGGATCAGATTTTTAATCTTGTACAACCGGCAAAGATCCTGGAATTTACCGCAAATGCTTTGAATAAACTACTCAATATGATGGGGAACACTTTCCTGATTTTCCTTATCATTTTATTTACTCTTATGGAATTTGGAAGTTTCTCTGTTAAAGCAAAGGCAATTCTGATTGGATCGGATACATCCGTATCATATTTTTCTACCATTCTTCAAAATATCCGTCATTACCTGGGGATAAAAACTCTGATATGTTTATTAACGGGAATACTTATTTATATAGCGTTGTTGATAATAGGAGTTGACTATCCTTTATTATGGGCTCTGATTGCCGGTCTGATGAATTATATTCCTAATATAGGGTCTATTATTGCTGCGATTCCGGCAGTAATATTTGCTCTGGTACAACTTGGGTTTGGAGGTGCATTGTGGACTCTGGGTTCTTTTATGCTTGTTAATAACGTTCTTGGAAACTTTGTTGAACCCAGGATAATGGGAAAAGGATTAGGCTTATCACCTCTGGTCGTATTCCTGTCTCTTCTGTTCTGGGGATTTATATTAGGACCAGTAGGCATGTTTCTTTCAGTTCCTTTCACCATGACCATTAAAATCATCCTGGAACAGAATGAAAAGACAAAATGGTTCTCAATTCTTCTGGGAACGCCTGATGAGGCTAAAACTTATCTGGAACATAAAGAACAGGTTGAAAAGGAATAGATTGACTGCATCAGTATGGTTCAGACAAGAAGCTTTAAGGTTCTTATTCATTCCATTGCTATAAATGTTTATCCTTCTAATAACTCAATTTGTCAAAATAATAACTATCTGGATAATAAATAAAAAAATTCTCTATTGTTCAGATATTTAACGCCTTAGATCAATATCTGGCCAGGAAAGCAACTATTCTGTCAGATATCTTGTAAATATCATCCAGATTTTGACAGATAACTAAATTCCGGGGGTCAGTTGTCGTAAACTGTAAATAATCTCTTGTATCTTATTGATTAAGAGTCCTTAGAATTGTCACATATTCGCAATAGTTGGTCTTTTGTTGCTTGCAAGTATTTTTCTTTCTTTATACTTTTAGCAATAATTTGAACCGTAAAATACTTTAAACATATTTTCTTATAATAACATCTGTTCAACTTTTAACAACAGTGATGAGATAAACCTAAAGCTAAACAATGAAAAGCTTTCGAAGGAAGCAATAATTGTCATCTGATAATATGATTAGGAGTAGAAGCACCAGCATAAATTATTATATAGAGAATTCTTTAATGAAGAAGGTTTTGTTTATGGCATTTTTGTGTATATTCATCTCATGCAGTACAATAAAAGAGTCTTCCTCGAGTCTTCAGAAGGATCAATTTTTTGTTACAAGAAGATATATCGGAGATTTCATTGAATACTCACATACCGGGCCAAAAGTTGTTGGAGGTGTTGATCTTATCTGGATTAAAACTACCATTTACAGAACATTTGGTAAAATATCGGCATATGGGAGACAATGCAATTTTTCTGTCGGAGATAAAATCTATTTAAAAATGACAAATTCCGCTCCGGGAAATATCGGAGATTGGGAGTATCAGATTGAAAATGATTCTTCAATTAATTACAGGTTAAGTGAATTCCGATTTGAAAATAACGTATTTACACGGACCAGGTCTCTTTATGGCAACCTGTCATATTGATTCCAGCGATTAGTCTTTGGGATCAATTGAAGAAATACTAATCACGTCTTTCCTGACTTATAAAACTCAGATGGATTTTTATCTGAACAATTAATATTTCAGGAAATCGTTTGTACTTTTGCGGAGTATATAAATCAAAGACATTGGACCTAATTCAATTCAATATGAAAAACACTTTCAAAATACCCTGGACAATTATATTGATCCTATCAATTATTTTAATTCACTCTTGTAAAAAAGACAATGCTACTACTCCGGTTCTTTCAACTGTTGCGGTTTCTGCGATAACGCAAACTACTGCAATCTCCGGTGGAAATATTACAAGTGATGGTGGAGATAGTATTACAGTTCGTGGTGTTTGCTGGGGAACAAGCCCAAATCCTGTAATTAATGGTAACCATACAACAGATGGTTCATCCACAGGAAGTTTCATCAGTAACCTGACAGGGTTGACAGCTACTACAACATATTATATCCGTGCTTATGCCTCCAATGCTGCAGGAACATCTTACGGAAATGAATTTACTTTCACGACACCTGCAACAAGTCTATCAGTTACCGACATTGACCTCAATGTTTACAACACAGTAAACATTGGTTCTCAAATCTGGATGGTGGAGAATCTCAAAACTACGAGATACAACGATAATACTGCAATACCTTTGATTAATGATATAATTGCATGGGGAGCATTAACCACACCCGGTTATTGCTGGTATCATAATGATGAATCCAGCTATAAAGCTTATGGTGCATTGTACAATTGGTACACTGTAGATTCTCAAAGTAATGGAGGCAAAAATATCTGCCCGACAGGCTGGCATGTTCCTTCTGATGCGGAATGGGATACATTAATTATTTTTCTTGGGGGAGAAGCAGTTGCCGGCGGCAAATTAAAGGAAACCGGAACAACACATTGGAGCAATCCTAATACGGGAGCCAACAATGAAACAGGTTTTTCCGCTCTTCCGGGTGGAAGTCGTAACCTTGCTGGTTCATTTGTCGGTATTGGAAGTTACGGTATCTGGTGGTCAGCTACAGAAGTGGATGCTACTTTAGCCTGGCGCAATTACATGGATTGCAATCTGGGCAGTTCAGAAAGGGGAAACGGCTATAAACAAGGAGGCTTTTCTGTTCGTTGTTTGCAGGATTAAAACATTTTTGTCGGAGACTCTTTCATTTTCTTGTGATTAATTATGTACCTTGATTTCTGTAGATATAATAATTGTAGCATTCTGAATCAATAAAATGTATTAAAAAGCTACAGTCATACATTAAGTTCGATCCAAAAGATATCAAAATTAGCTCATTATCATTTAGATATATAGTTTGGCCTGATTTATGTATATCAGGTAAGTTCTAATCAGGATTAAAGTCTAAATTCGTTCCTGTAATTATTAATGATCGGAATAGATTCTTTCTTAAAACTCCAATTTTATTAATTATGAAGACAATTATTCAGCTTCTGGAAGAGAGTTCAACCAAGTATGCCAATAATCCCTATCTTTTTGAAAAGAAAGTTGACAGGTATGTTGCTATAACATATAAGGAGACAAAGGAAGAGGCCTACAAAGTTGCCGCAGGGCTGCTTTCTTTGGGAATAGAGAAAGGAGACAGGGTTGCCTTAATTTCCGAATCCCGCACCGATTGGGTGACGAGTGAACTGGGAATATTGCATGCCGGGGCAGTCAGTGTTCCTCTTTCCATTATGCTTAAAGAAGGTATCGATCTAAAATTCAGGCTTGAACATTCGGAAACAAAATGGATAATCATCTCCGGTAATCAACTGTCAAAAATCAAATCTGTTAGAAAGGAACTTAAAAGCCTTGAAAAGGTAATTTTATTGGACCCGAAGGAAAGCTATGAAAACGACGAAATATATATGGGAAGTCTGAAGAGAATGGGAGAAGAATACCTTAAAAATGATTTTGCCGAATTTATTGAGATAATTAATTCAGTGGGTCAGGATGATTATGCCAGTATCTGTTATACTTCAGGAACAACTGCAGATCCAAAGGGCATCATACTGTCTCATAGAAATTTTACAGCTAATATAGAACAAGCTCTTACACTTATGGATGTACCTCAATGGTGGACAACTCTTCTGATCCTTCCATGGGATCATTCATTTGCACATACTGTCGGCATATATATTATGATGGCAGCCGGAGCCAGTCTGGCTGCTGTTCAATCAAGCAAATCTTATCTCGACAGTTTAAAGAACATCCCTGGCAATATCAGGGAAACAAGACCGGTATTTATTCTCAGTGCCCCAAGTCTTGCAAAAAGTCTTCGTAAAGGAATTGAGAAAGGGATTAGAGATAAAGGCAAAACAGCTGAAAAGCTTTTTAACCATGCATTGAAGATTGCTTACAGTTATAATGGAATTGGATGGAACAGGGGAAAAGGATTCAAAATCTTACTTAAGCCAGTAAATAAGCTTTATGATTTAATCCTGTTTAGAAAAATCAGGGCCGGTTTTGGAGGAAGGCTTAAGTTTTTCTTTGGTGGTGCAGCCCTGCTTGATATAGAACTCCAGCGATTTTTTTATGCAATAGGTATACCAATGTTTCAGGGTTATGGCTTATCGGAGGCTTCACCTGTGATCTCAGGGAACTCCCTTAAAAGACATAAGCTAGGAACATCCGGTGTATTAGTCAAAAACCTTGACCTTAAAATATGCAATGAAGATGGCAAAGAGTTGCCAACAGGAGAAAAAGGAGAAATCGTTATACGCGGTGAAAATGTAATGGTAGGATACTATAAAAATGAAAAATCTACACATGAGACAATCCGCAACGGATGGCTGCATACCGGAGATATGGGATACATTGACAGTGATGGATTTCTGTCGGTGCTCGGAAGATTTAAAAGTCTGCTTATTTCAGATGACGGGGAAAAATACAGCCCTGAAGGAATTGAAGAAACAATTACAGACAGGTCAAATTATATCAATCAGATGATGCTTTATAATAACCAGAAAAAATATACCACTGCAGTTATAGTACCAAACAGAGAATCATTATTAAGATGGGCCAGGAGTCAAAATGTAAATCCGGATGATCCAAAAGGACAGGAGTCCATCCTGCTCGAAATAGAGTCTGTAATCAACCAGTATAAAGAAGGTGGTTCCTGTGACAACCTGTTTCCGTACAGATGGCTTCCTTCTTCTGTCGCAATAATTGATGAACCTTTTACTCTTGACAATGCACTTCTGAACAGTACAGGTAAAATGGTAAGAGCAAAAATAATGGATTGTTATCGTGAGAGAATAGACTATCTGTACACTCCTGAAGGGAAAAATATTATAAATCCGGAAAACATAAAATCAATCAGGAAGATATTGAATATAAATTAATTGGAATCAAAAAAACCTTCTCAATATATGGTTGATACTACCAAAAGGGGGATGAGAATAATGAAGAAAGCAAGATATTTGCAGTAAGTAATTTTTTTTCTTAGAAAAAAAGAATTTACTTATGCTTTCAGAATTTATCGCAATACCCTATTTCATAATGCTTTAAGTACATATCTTTAATTAAGCCCGGGAGTGTACAGATTAGGTTTGATAAGATACTTTTGTTTCTTTATGTTTTGGAGAAAAAATGCTTCTCAGAGCCCAAAATAATAGCGCAATTATGGCGACGAGTCCACCAATACCTACAACAACTGCCAATCCTTGTGATCCGGAACAGGCAATACTGCACGACAATACCGCTAACCCATATCCTAATCCGCAAGCCACTGCAATAGCCAGTATGGTAAGAAAGAATTTCGCCCAGTCGCCCAATTCCTTTTTTTGATGTACAGACGATCCATCCTGTGATTGATTTTCACTTTTATAAAAGACCAGTTGGTATGGAACTTGAATATTATTACTGGAAACATGTTCCTGTTGTTGTTTAAAATTCCTTGTACCTAGTAGGCTGGCAAAAGAAGGATTTAGCTCTGAATAGTGATTGCCAATATTGACAATAAGCATAAAACCCGATAAAAACAATGCCAGATCATGTGTTTTTTGCCTGAGATAGGTGTGTTTGAATAATTTAGTTTGTGATTTTCTTACAGGATATAATAAAGACGAAGTAAGAAATACTGCTATTGAAAGATTTTTTGAAAGCTCGGTGAAATGAGTTCCACTATCTGCAAGTTTTTTTCCAAGGATGATTCCTGCAGTGCCCGTCAGAATATGAATACCTGTAATTAGGAATCTTGTTTTCCATGGGTTAATGGTTGCCCAGCGAGATATGTTTCTGGAAAAATCTGGCGCACTTTTTAGTCCAATTAGTGAAAAGCAACCGGCTAATAGTGTCATCAAATATACAACGTTTTCATTTCTGCGAACAGGTTTTCTTTGCGAATGTTCATTTTCTACAGGTTTAGAAACAGTTTCTCCCGATTTAATAGAAATCTTTTTATCAGTAATATTTTCTTGCTCTTCCTGTTTTAATGTAGTCAATGTGAAAAAGTTTGTATCGTATGTTTGCTTCATAGTATGAAGTTTATCATCCGACAAAGACCTGTTAATGTTGGAAAAATACTTTGGTTCATTTAATAATTGAAACGAAGGGTGCAAATAGTGTGGTTCAGAATGGTCGGTTTTGATGTAATCACTTCCGGGTACATTTTGTAAGGACAATAATTCTTTTAGTGTGCCATCAGGCATTTGCTTACTGTTTAAAGATTTTCCCAACCCGGAAATGAGCTCTTCTGAATTCATATTGTTGTTGCTGCTATTCTTAAATGAAAAGCTATTAAATTTTTTCTTCCTTTCTATGTGAAAAGCAAATCTGGCAGATAGCCGTTTATTTGATTGCATTAATCGAACCGATTTATTCTTATTAGAAGAAAAGTGAGATTTCGGAAATGTACAGTTAAGCTCCTTTTTTTTATACTTCCCTGATTTAATTGTTGATAGACTATTATCAGCTTTGGTGTACTGAATTCTGTTTGTTGCACATGATGAAATAATGAATGCAAACAAAATGAGTAATGACATCTTTAATATAATGCTCATGACTATACATTTAGTGTAATTACATAAATTATAACGATTTTACAGAATAACACTTATCAGGTAAAAAACTCAATTATGAAAAACTACATAACTTTTAGTAAAAACTTTATAATAAAAGTGTTCAGAATGAGAAATATATCAGAAAGTTAACTTTTCCTTTCTTTTTTTCCAAATATATTTGAAAAAGTAAACAGGTGTTAAGTTTGCTCTAATTACCTCCGAACAATCAATATATCCTAAAGATTGGCAGCAAATAACAATAAAATACTATTTTGGAACTAAACAAATGTAGATATTCAACCCGCGTTAAAGTCAATTTTTCCAGCTAAGGGAAATCTGTTAAAAATAATCCTGCAGACAATTACTCTTTGGCTATTTTCTGTATTGAAATCCTTTTTTTTGGACATTCGATTATATCGGACAGCTGCCAATCCAGTTTTACAATCAAGGGGAATGTTTCTTTTTCTAAATTGATGTTTGAATTGGTTGGAAGAGTATCAAATTCGTAAGTCAGACTGTCGATCTCGATAAACCATCCGCTACAGCAGGGACTTGGACACATTCTTACATCCTGTCCTGTAATTATACCGATTGATTTATAGTTGTAGGTATCAGAGTTTTCTTTCTGTTTTTGGCAGTATATAAAGCCAAAAAGCATTAAACAGATACCTAACACAGTTTTATAGATCATTTTAACCTGATTTGGGTTAGTTTTCATAAGATGACTCTTATTCAATTTGTTTGAGTCTGTTTTTTTATATAACGAAATCATCCGTCCATTTGTTTTGCTTATTAATTTATGGAAGGATTTCCAGCCAATAATAATCATATAAATGTAATATGTATATTTAAACTATAAAAACGTAAATCTGTAAAGGATGGTCAATATGTATCAGCCAATGTCTTTTACCTAATTTCAATTTATGATATTCAAACCTGGTAATAAAAATAAATTAGCAACTTAATGGCATTTAAAAAATGAAGGCAATTATAATAGGAGCAACAGGATTAGTTGGCAATCTGATTCTGAAAGAAGTATTGAATGATAACGATTTTTCGGAAGTGAGGATTTTTGTCCGGGAACTTACCGGGATAATTAATCCAAAACTAAAAGAAATTGTGAGTCCCATGAAAGATATTTTTGTTTTGAATCCTGAAATTAAAGGCGACGTCCTGTTTAATGCAATTGGGACAACAATAAAAAAAGCTGGCAGTCAACAGGAACAGCAACGTGTGGACAGGGATCTGCCAGTGAGTTTTGCCAGAGTTGCTTCAGAAAATGGGGTTAAAATGATGCTGAACGTATCAAGTGTCGGTGCAAATATGAATGGAGGATTCTATCTGAAAACAAAAGCCGAGATGGAAAATGGTACACAGAAATTCTTCACAAAAATGGTTTTTCATTTCAGGCCGGGCTTTTTGACGGGGAATCGAAAAGAATTCAGACCAATTGAAAAAATTGCTTCCTGCATGATGAAAATAATTGATCCTATGTTGATAGGATCTTCAAAAAAATACAGAAGTATGCCGGCAGAGATTTTGGCAAAAGCAATGGTAAGCTTAAGTAAAAATCCAGTCGGGAAGGCAAATGTTTTACATTTTTCGGAAATTATTGAAACTTCCAATCCGGGCTAATCGTAATCAGGCTTCAGTCGGACTGTTTTCAAAAGTACGGTTCAGATATTTCAAATCAGGTTATTTAACTTTAATTTATATTGATTTTTTTCATTTTATCTTTGTTAAATTCTTATCTTTCAGTTATTATTGTAGTAGGTAGACTAAATTCATTTTTATGAATTGTATTATAGGCGCCGATAGCGTAACCTGTAAACTTCTTGAAGAATTTGTAGGGAAATCTTCTTCTCTAAGTCTTGTCGGAACATTCATCGATTCAGGGTCTTTAAGTGACCAGTTATCAAAACAACACAATGTAGACCTTCTTTTCCTTGATATTGAGATATTGGAAATGGACGGCTATGATTTTATAAGTAGGCTTGATTACAAACCTAATATTATTGTGATTTCGTCCAGTGCTGAATTTGCATTAAAAGCTTTTGACATAAATGTTGTTGACTATCTTCTTAAACCAGTTACTTATTCAAGATTCTACAAATCCATTGATAAAGCAATAAGATTTTATTCCAGGAGGGAAGTCAGCAATAATGCTGATAATGAAATCTTTATTAAAAAAGATTCATCTTTAATAAAAGTAAAACTGAAAGATATTTTATATATTGAAGCGCTTGAGAATTATATTACTATTACCACAATAGATAAAAAGTTTACGATTCATTTTACCATGAAAGCAATAGAGAACCAATTGCCTTCAGGGATTTTTTTCAGAGTGCATCGATCATTTATAGTTAACAAGAGCATGATAAAGACTATAAAAGAAGATTCACTCGACCTGATTGTTGGGAAAACCCTTAAAAGCTTTCCTGTAAGTAAATCATACAGGGATCTTCTTCTGAACAATTTGAATATGATGGCAAAAAAGAATCTTCCTTCTTAACTCCAATAACAAGTTAATTCATCCTGCATTATTTAAAGCAGATTTTATTATCTCCAATGATGCTTGAGAGTTAATCTTTTGAAATTCGGAGGTTAAATAAACACCAGGGTCTCTTTGATTATTTCACTTTTATCGTCTACCCCGTGTAGCTTAATTCCAACACTAAATGAGGCACCCTGAACAATATCTTCTATGGGGCCAAAAGCCTCTATAATATCCTCAAAATCATCCATTTCATCATATTCATCAACAGGCAGATACAGGTGCACAATTAAAACATATTCAGGGTTTTTAATCCGGATCAGAACTTTAAGTATTCTTGCCAGCCATAACACTGATGCAGTGTTAAAATACTCCAGATTGAGTCTTAAGTTGGTTGTTGGTCTGGCTTTTGGAACGTATTCTGTCACCCATTTCAATACCGGTTCGTAAATTTTGGCAGCATTTTCAGGAATTGACCTGCCAGAGAAAATCAGATCACCAGTAAATTGATTCAAATCAATTTGTGGAGTTTTTGGAGTTTGTTCAATTATTAAGTTTTGAAATTCCTTCATCTTGTGATCTTTAAAGGACTATTAAATTGTAAACCATTATTATATTAAAACCTGAAAAAACTCCACTTTATTTCTGTTATAGGAATAAGAGGACATTAAAAACAATAATCAAAGCTATAGCATATTATTATAAATTAAAAAATCTTTGTCAAAAACATACCTGCAATCATCAAAAAAATTGTTTGTTTATAAAAATAAATGAACAAACTACAGGTTAAATGATCAAAACAACCATTAATTACTTAAGTTTTAAAGAATAGTAAAATAGAATATACCTAATTCGCATCCTTAAAAGCGTTTAATAAACAGATTTCTACATTAAATTCTTTTTTATTCAAAGGATAAAATCTTATAAATGAACTGAGTAATCCTTTTCCTTTTGAACATATCCTGATTTTTAATGTTTACTCGGTTGTATAAATTTAAATTTAATTCACAACTGTCATGAAAAAAGCATTATTTTCAATTTTAGCATTCCTGGGATTTTTATTCCCATTGCTTGCACAGGTTGATCATGACTTTAATACTAATGATCGAGAACCTCTTATAAGTACCACACTTACTGCAGATCAAGTTCCTGCAGCAGTAATTAAGGCTGCTCAAACACAGTTTGACTTGAGTAATTCAGCCACATGGTCAAAGTTCCCCTATGCATTAAAGGAATATGGATGGGTATATGACGTTGGTGCATCTGACATTATGCTGAATCGTTATGAAGTCAAAATGAAAACTACAAAAGGTGATGATTTTTGGGCAGTTTATACTGCGAAGGGAGAGCTTGTTGAAAGCAGGGAGACGGCTAACAATGTTCCTATACCTTCCAATGTTCTGGAAGCTCTTTCAAAAAGTCAGTACAAGGACTGGCAAATAGTGGGAGACAGAGAGATAATTAGATTTTATCACGATCATAATAATAGCAGTGTAGAACAACATTTCCGCCTTACAGTTGAAAAAGATAATGTAAAAAGAAGCATCTCTTTTAACTTTCAGGCAACTAACTGATAATCTGAGATTATTATCATACTTTATCCTGATTATCAGATATTCAGGATAAAGGTAACTACCTGTATTAGATATATAGTGAAATTCAGCATGTTATCGTATTGAATATAGTTTTTAACATACTTATTTCATTTTATTTGTAACTAATTTTAAATACGGCCAAATACAACATTTCGTCATCATGTTTAAATACTTACTTAATAAAATGGCATGGCAAAAGATTTGAATAGAATTCCTGACTTCGATGATATTATATTCAAAGTCAGGAATAAGGAGTACGGAGCATACGTATTACGTAAGAAATATAATCGCAATATTATAATATCAATTCTGATTGGAATCATAATTATAGCTTCAGCGATTATTACTCCTTACTTAAATGCCAGGGCTTTGGAAACCCGGCACCAGCATGTTGAAAAATTTGTAGAGATCAAGATGGAGAATCTCAATCAGCCGGATGAGTTAATAGCTCCTCCGCTTCCACCCCCTCCGCCACCAGTCGAAGATGTCCTTAAACAGGTTAAATATGTACCTCCGGTTGTTGTAGACTCACTTAAAAGTAATGATACAGTACAACTTATGATTTCTGATGAGGCAAAGATTAAAGTCAAGAATGAGGAAGCAGTTGAAATTAATCAGGAAGTTAAAGAAGAAGTTCGGGAAAAAGAGGCAGAACCTGAACCGTTTCTTTCAGTTGAAGAAATGCCGGTACCTTTGGGAGGTGAAGCCGGCTTATATAAGTACATTGCTGATAATATAAAATATCCGAAGTCAGCTATAGAAAATAATATCCAGGGAAAAGTATTTGTCAAGTTTTGTGTTACTTCAAAAGGCAATGTTGATCAGGTCAGTATTTTAAAAGGTGTTGAACCCGAACTCGATGCTGAAGCAATAAGGGTTGTAAAATCATTTCCGCCATTTATTCCAGGTAAAATGTCTGGAAAACCTGTCCCGGTATGGTACATTGTGCATATTAATTTTCTGCTTGAGTAGGATCAGATAAACTGGTCAATTTTTAATACATCTTACGGAGAATCCCATATCTGTTCTGAAATAAGAAGATCTCAGGACAGTTTGTGAAACATTATCAATTCTCACGGACCAGGCTGTAGAAATATTATAATCATAATAAGTTGTATCATAAGTGCTGCTCCAGAAATAAGTCTCGTATCCCATTCGTTCAGAAAGATCAGCGTATTCTGCTATCGGATGATGCATACCTGCACCCAGAGCAGAGAAACCGCTGTTGTTTCCGGCACCGGCATTTGGGGCATTCCAGGAAATAAGACTTTTAAGCTTTCCCCCTGCAACCAGTTCACCTCCAAAATTACCAAGTAATTCCTGCCACTCGGTGTTTGAAGGCAGATGCCATCCCACGGGACATACACCCTGTGTCATTTCAATATTAGTGTTATTGGTTGCTGAATTCCATGTATAGTAAAGGCCATAAATATTTGCTAAGCTGTCACTGTCTGAATACCTGTACACTTCTCTTATTGAATCACCATTTGAGTAAATTCTGGATTTTAGGTTCTGAGACATCCATGTCTGGTTTCCGATTTCTACAGTTTTATACTGATTATGCTCAAAATCTTCTACAATGCCATATGCCAAAGAGCCAATTTGCAATTTGTTAAACTTGCCATTGGATATTATCAGGGGATCTCCGGATCCCATTGATGCATAGACCATAGAATAAATTCCCGATATACTTTTATTTGTTGTATCAGTAATTGAAAGGGAGCCTGAAAATGCCGAATAAGAAGATTGTTTGAAGTCAATGTTGAAAAATGCTTTTCCTTCAGAAAGCGCTTCATTTGTGATCGAATAATCACTAATTTTTAGTACAGACAAAAGAATTGTGAATGTTACAGTATCAGATGAAAGTTGTACAATATATCCTTCAGGTCGTTTATATGATATCATAGTAGTTGGAGCAAAATTCCCCAGGCTTTTTGTGCCGACAGTCAATTGGGTTAAGTCATTGACAGTATCATTTTTAGAGCATCCGTGGACTAATCCTGAAATAAGGACGACAAAAAATAAAAATCTATATATTCTCATGTCCTTAAAATTTGTAATAACAAAGATCCTAAGCCTATATCAAAATTATGAAATATTTACTGACTATAAGCAACATATATTTTAATTTGCGGATAATTAAAGATTATTCGAAAGATTTTCAATTATTGTAGTACAAATTGTCTGAATTATCGGTTTCTGAATAAAGGAGACGAGTTTATGTACCTGTTTGGAGATTGCTTATATCAACTTTAAATTATTGAAAACTGCTGAAGATCAACAGTGCTAATTCTATTCCATTTATTGGGGTTCCGGGTGGCAGGCGTAACTGTTATTTTATTCTAATTCAGCAATGTCCATAATATTTTTTGAACTTTCTCATTTGAAGGTCGCACTTCACCTTTTTCAGATGTTTCTGAATCAAACAAATCATGTTCATCAATTTTAAACTTTCCGATCGAAATACTAATCCCTTTTTTTGAAACTTTCTCTGTTTCCTTCTGTTTTAAAGATCTTATACTCAGCTGATTAATAATTAAAGAGATTATTTGGTCATAGTATTCTTCATTGGTTAATATCCCCGATTTATGCAAATCAAATAATTCTTTAATTTTCGATGATGCTGATATTGAATCGTTCTTCATAATAATATAATATTAATGATACGATTTTAGATGAGGTTTAGATCAACAATTAATAATTCATAGCAATTTAAAATAAAAAATTCTAAAATATCATCCATTCAACATAAAATTTTTAATATTCTTACTAAAATTACATTTTTTTATAATACACTTATGTAAATGTTTATAAAAGAGGATATGTGAAGAAAACTCACCTCAAGGTTTATAAAAAACAGGTTTTAAGTATAAGGTGAAATTCTGTTATGATATACAATTTACAAAATATAATCTCAATTAATTGATGTCCAAAGAAGTTGATACAAAAATAAAATTGACTTTGATTATGACATGTCATACTTTTGATCTTAAGAATAATGAACAAAATGAAAACCAAATATTGGGCTTCTTCATTAGTAGTAATTGGATTATTATTAATTCTTATCAATAGTTGTAGTAAGGAAAAACCTTTTACATTACCTGTATTATCGACAACTCCTTTGACTGAAATCAAATCGACATCGGTAATAAGTGGTGGTAATATTACTTCGGGTGGAGGGTCAATTATTATTAGCAGAGGAGTTTGCTGGGGTAAGAGTCCTAATCCGACTGTCTTTGATAATATTACCTCAGATGGAGTTGGAGCAGGCACTTTTTTAAGCTCTATAACCGGATTGACGAGCGGGACAAATTATTATCTGCGGGCTTATGCAATTAATAATGAAGGCACCGCCTATGGTAATGAGTTTATTTTTATTTTACCAGTCACTGACATTGATGGAAATGTCTATAATCCTGAAATAATAGGAGCACAGGTTTGGATTACAGGGAATCTAAAAACTACAAAATATAATGATAACACGATAATACCTATGATTACTGATAATACTGCTTGGGCCGGTCTTTCCTCACCTGCTTATTGCTGGTACAAAAATGATGCAGATTTTAATAAGAATAATTATGGAGCATTATACAATTGGTTCGCAGTAAATACCGGAAAGCTTTGTCCAACCGGGTGGCACGTTCCAAATGATGATGAATGGACAATTTTAATAAATTATATAGGTGGGGAGAATACTGCCAGTGGAGAATTAAAAGAAACAGGTACCTCACATTGGATAAGTCCTAACTGGGGAGCATCCAATGAATTCGGTTTTACGGCACTACCCGGGGGTTATCGTACAGGTCTTACTTCAGGATCATTTCGTACCTTAGGATACTATGGCTGGTGGTGGGCTAATTCGGAATATAGTTCAACAGGCGCCAGAGCTTGTTTAATGGCTTTTGATGAAAGTGATATAGCCAGAGGTTATGGATTAAAAAATAATGGATATTCTGTTCGTTGTTTAAAAGATAATTAACCAGATCTCAGGTGTTCGGAAGAAGTTAATTGATTAGGTGCCCAATGAATTCCGGCCAAAAATGATCAGTTTCGCTGACTTTTCCAGTTATACTTATTAGTACCTTTGATTCCATAGAACAATGTAATGATGAAACTGAATTTTTGTAGTCTTAGCAGTGGGAGCAGCGGAAATTGTTATTACCTGGGCAACGAGTTCCATGGAATTTTGATCGATGCCGGAATTTCAGCAACGGCCATCCGTAAGTTTCTGAAGGGCATGGATATCTCAATGCAAAGTATTATGGGTGTTCTGATAACACACAATCATATAGATCATATCAGAGGGTTGCAAGTGCTTACAAGGAAAAACAGTCTGCCTGCATTCACTACCCGTAAAATCTGGAAAAGCATTCTCACACCTCAAAAGAAAATATCACCGGACTGTATCCGCGAAATTCCTTTGAAGCAAAAATTCCATTTGGCAGGTTTTGATATCGAGGCATTTCCGGTTTGTCATGATGCTCCTGAAACTATAGGATTCCATATTTGTTTCGGAGAAAAAAAAATAACAATTGCTACCGACCTCGGACATATTTGCGAAACATCTGCTCCATATATTAAAGCAGCTAACTTGCTTGTTATAGAGTCAAACTACGATGAGCAGATGCTGATGAATGGCAAATATCCTCATTATTTAAAAGCAAGGATACAGTCAGATCATGGTCATTTAGGTAATCATCAGACTTCGGCTTTTCTGGCAGATATTATTAATGATAATCTCAGTAATATCTGTCTTGCCCATCTGAGTAAAAACAATAATACTCCCGAAATAGTACTTCAGACCTTACAACAGACTTTCTCAGAAAGGGGCATTATCCTGAACAGTCAACAGAGAATATCAATTCTGAACCGTAATATTCCGACCAATATGATAAGATTGATTGAATAGACAAATTGTTCATGAGTATTACTTATTCAGAGTATTTACATTTTTATAATTTTGGATGTTTTCTTCTAATGTTAATAATTCTTCTTTATAAAATCTTAACATATTTGCTATATTATCTGAGGAAGGGTTTTCTTTTAATTGTTTCTTTAAAGTTTCATAGGTTTCATCAAATTTTTGAAGTTCAGATTTAAATTTAGCCTCTTCTTCCGTATTATTAATAGAACTATAGTTAAGTCGGGTACTCTGATTGATTTGATATTTATAATCATGTTCCACTTTCCAATATTTTAAAGAAATCTTTGACAGTGGAGGACAGAAATATGTTCTCCATAAAAGAAAAGAAAAAATAAAAATAAAGATTGTGGTTACACCTACTTTCACTAAATAAGGCACAATATTAATTACTTCCTTAAATTTATTTATTAGCTTATTTAAGAAATGTTGATCATGATTGGGTTCAGGTTGATATACATCGAACTTATCTTTATTATTTCTAATAAATTTTTCTAATTCTTCTTCTTTCCAGTTTTTCATATTACGGCATTTCTTCAAACCAACACATATCAAATAAGATACTAAATTAAGGGGTGATTATGTAAAGATATTTCAAATTCTCTTATAATTCAATTCTGGATTTTTAATGATATGATTTCTGCGTCTTTCTTTTAGTGTAATTGTTAGAATGAATAGCATATTAAGAGACTCCTTTCTAAATAAAATTGACTTCGGCTTAATTATGATATAAATTTGTTTAAAATTTAAATAATCCCCGATAAAAAATCTGAATGATAAAAAGAGGAGTAATTTTATTGGTCTTTTGGTGGATATTGATATTCAGTATGGATGGACAATGGTACAACAAGTACTATGGAGGGAAGAATCTTACTGATTTGAGCCAGCAGGAATTATCAGTGTTATTTCAAAAATCCAGGAATCTGAAGAATGTTGGAAGGGCTTTAACGATCGGAGGTATTGTTGGTGTCACTGCGGGTTCCACAGCATTGATAGTTTTATCTGTAACAGATATCTTATCTTCAATGTCAACAGGAAAATCAGCCTCTCAGGTTCCTTATGATATTTTTATAGGTTCTATCTTAGCAGGTACCGTAGCAATGATAGGAGGGATTCCAATCTGGATTATAGGTCATGTAAGGAATAAAGAAATTGCCCCTTTGATTAATCGCAGATTTTCAGGTTTGATAATCCATTTAAACCCTTCTCTTGCTTTTAATCATGCTCAAAGCAGGTATTATCCCGGGATTTCAATTTCTTTCAGATTCTGATAAGATATCCAATTCTTCTGGTTTAAAATACAATTTAAAATCAGACTTTGAAATCCAACATGAATTTGTTCCGCAAACAGGTAAATCAAATAAAAATTCTATTTTTACAGGCTTAAAAAGAAATAGTATTTTAATAACCTTATAATCTAAATTAAGATGAACATAAAAATAATGAAAAAAATTGCAGGGATTCTTATCGTCTTCGCTGTTATCGGTGCAAACCTCAATGCACAGACACGGAATGATGTGATTGATGCTTACAATGAAGGAGCGAAAACCATGCAGACTGATGTTAAAACTGCTATTGAAGCATTTGAGAAAGTAGTAGTTCTATCTGATCAGGTTGGGGAAACAGCTGCTGACCTGAAACAAAAAGCCATACAGGTATTGCCTGCATTATACGTCAAGCTTGCATCTAACTCCCTGAACGAAAAAAAACCAGCGCCGGAGACCATAAAAGCTGCAAAAAAAGCCGCAGCTGCAGCTGAAAAATATGGAAGTGCAACTAATAAAGAAAATGCCTCAAAGATTTTGGTACAAGGTTATTACAATTTAGGTACTGAGTTTTTTACAACGAAGGATTATAAAAATGCCCTTCTGGCTTTTGACAGCCTTCTTGTAATCAATCCTGCTTACCTTAATGCAATTTTCAATAAGGCTTTAATATTTAGAAGTCAGAATAATGCGACTGCCTTTGAGGAAAATATTGATTTATTTCTTGAAAAGGTGAAAACCGGTAATGATTCAGTTAAAGCAAAACAGGCATCTAAACTGGCGCTTGAATATTTTCGTGCTTCCGGATCGCAGGCAAACCAGGCAAATAAGCTTGATGAAGCGATAGTTATGCTGAATAAAGCTGCAAAATATGGCGATGATACTGGTCTTTTCTATTATTTTGCAGATGTCTATAACAAACAGAAGAATTTTAGCCGAGGAGCTGAATATGCTCAGAAAGGTCTGACTCTTGAAACCGGAGGCGCCGAATCAAAAGCGAAATTTTACTTTCAGCTTGGCATAGCACAGGCAGGAAAAGGACAAACCACTGATGCATGTGCTTCATTTAAAAATGCCATGCACGGAGCCTTTGCAGAGCCATCAAAGGCGCAAAGAGCGAACCTGAAATGTCAATAGGCTTAAAATTTCACTTTTAAAACACTAAGATTTATACAAAATCTGGCATAAACTTTATAAGGTTGAGGTTAAGGTTAAGGCTGAGAAAATCATTTAGGATTTCTTAACCTCAGCCTCAACCTTAATCTGATTTGGGTGGTCAATTTATATAGGCCAAAGGTGGCCAAGGTCATTGGCATCCCCACTCAGGTAAATAAAATTGCGATGATCCCTTTTAAATATTAAATTTGATATTGAAATCAATAGACCTTAGATGTCAAGCATCATTGAAGGATATAATTACGACATCTTCATCAGCTACCGTCAGAAAGACAATAAGCATGACGGTTGGGTGACTGAGTTTGTAGATAATCTGAAAGGAGAGCTTGAGTCAACTTTTAAGGAGGAAATAAATGTTTACTTTGATGTCAATCCACATGACGGACTCCTGGAGACACATGATGTAGATGCCTCATTGAAAGATAAACTCAAATGTCTTGTTTTTATACCAATTATTTCCCGTACTTATTGTGACCCTAAGTCCTTTGCTTGGGAACATGAGTTCAAAGCATTTTTTGAACAGGCTTCTCACGATCAGTTTGGACTAAAGGTTAAACTGCCTAATGGTAATGTTGCAAGCAGAGTATTGCCAGTCCGAATATATGACTTAGAAACTAATGACATAAAATTATGTGAATCTGTTCTGGGAGGATTGCTTCGCAGTGTTGACTTTATTTATAAATCTGCAGGAGTCAACAGACCATTAAGAGCTAATGAAGATCACCCACAGGACAATCTTAGTAAGACATATTACAGAGATCAGATTAATAAAGTTGCTAATTCAATAAGAGAGATTATAACTGCATTAGGGCAACATATTCCAAAAAAAGAAGAAAGAGAAGTATCAAAGGAAGTTGTTAAACTAATATCAGTAAAGCGGAAAAATAATAAAACAAAAATTATTTTAGCATCTGTTATAGTACTTGCACTGATTGTGCTTGGATATTTCTTTATTCCAAAACATTCCGAATCTTCCAAACCCTTTGAAAAGTCCATTGCAGTATTGCCATTTAATAATCTTAGTAATGATCCTGAGCAGGAGTATTTCAGTGATGGTATTGTGGAAGCAATTTTAGATCACCTTTTCAAAATAGGTGAATTAAAGGTAACATCAGGCACATCAACAAAAAGATATAAAAATACAGAACTTTCAGTAAAGCAAATTGGCAGGGAATTAAATGTTTACTCTATTCTGGAGGGAAGCGTACAAAAAATCGGGAACAATGTAAGGATAACAGCCCAGCTTATTGATGCAAGAACTGATGTACACCTATGGTCCGAAACATATGACAGAGACATTTCGGATATCTTATCAATTCAATCTGAAGTGGCTCAAACTGTTGCCAGGGAGTTAAAAACAACATTGACTTCAAAAGAGAAGCGACAAATCGAAAAGAATCAGACAAGCAATGTGGAAGCTTACGATTTCTATTTAAAGGGACGCTTTTTCTGGAATCAGAGAACTGAAGAAGGACAAAAGAAAAGTATTGAGTATTTTGAAAAATCAATTGCAATAGACCCGGATTATGCATTAGCCTATACGGGATTGTCCGATGCATATTTTATACTTACATGGTACAGATGGTTACCGAATCCGGAAGGATATATCAAAGCTAAAGAATATGCATTGAGGGCACTTGAAATTGACAATAATCTTGCAGAAGCACATGCAGCACTAGGATGGTTTTTATTCTGGAGTGACTGGAAATGGGAGGAGGCCAGGAAGGAATTAAAACTAGCCATTGAGTTAAATCCTAACTATGCAAACGCTCATCAATATTATTCTGAATTACTGGATATTTTAGAGGAAAACAAAGAAGCACGTAAACAAATTAACATGGCATTGGAACTCAATCCACTTTCACTAGCAATGAACCGTAATAATGTAATATATTATTGCCATGAAGGTAAATTAAAAGAAGCCCTTGAAGCCTGCCAGAGAATAATAGAGATCGATCCATCTCCTTCGGAATATTGGTTTTATTACACTATTTATTGTAGATCTGGGGAGAATGAAAAAGCTGTCGAGGCACTTCTGAAAGCATTACCTGGTGATACACTGACAATACAAGAGGTTTACAATAAGTCAGGGATAAACGGTGTAAATAACTGGTTAATTGAAAGAGAGTTAAATAAATCTAACCCTTCTTCTCTATTTATAGCAGGTACATATGCTTGGCTGGGCAAGAAAGAGGAAGCATTGAATTGGCTGGAGAAAGCTTTTAAAGAAAACATTCCTAGTTTTCCTAATATCAATAATGATATAGTTTTGGATAACCTTCGTTCAGAACCCAGATTTCAGGCTATCATTAAAAAAATGGGATTATCAGAATATCAAAAGAAAGAGTAATATCAGGCAGAGCATGAGAGAGTAAGGAAATGGATGAAAGAGTAGGGAATGTTATAAAGAGAATTAGTGATTAATTTCCACTGACCTTTGTTTAAATTTGAAGAGATTATCATAAAATCCATCAAAACCCTAGCAATGAAGAAAAACCACTTATTTGAGTTTTTTTGTAATTGTTATGACTTAATAACACCAGACTTTACCAGGTTGATTCTGGTTAGTTCTGGGAGGATGTATTCGGATTTTAAAGGGAATGCTTAGCTGAAGATGGTCTATCCCTGGCGACCTTAAAACCTTGTAAAAATAATATTGGTACACATAACTTGTGCAGATATCTGCATAGGTTATTAAATCAGTTATTCTTTGACCACTTCAAATTCGGGTCAGATAACACCTAACTTACATAACTAAACAACAAATATTTAACTCCGGCTTTGTGTGGTCAATTTGTTACTGTAAATTACGGTTAGAGTCAGAGGCTTTACTAATATACTTCAATATATTATGTTTAACTTTAAAGGGTAAAGGATAATAAGAGGAGGTATAGGACACTATTAAATTAGTGGAAGGCAGTATAAAATAATTAAATTAAGAATTCACTAAAATGAAATTCATCAGGAAATGAAACCTCAGAAACTTCCTTCAGTTGAAGAAATAAGAAAGAATTACAAGCCTATTAGTAATGTAAATCAGCATCATAGAAAAAAAATGTCAAAAATGGATAAACTTGCCCTGTGGATAACTTTACATGTAGGGAGCATGGGATTCTTTATCATTATTTTAGGCTGGACTTTAACCTGGCTGGGATGGAACACACTGGCTCCGTTTAAGTTAAGATTTGATCCTTATCCGGCTTTTGTTCTTTGGCTCTTCATATCAAACATGATTCAGATTTTCCTTATGCCCTTAATTATGATTGGTCAAAACCTACAATCAAGACACTCGGAACTCCGTGCTGAACAGGACTTCGCAATAAATAAAAAAGCAGAAACAGAAATTGAAACAATTTTGATGCATTTGGAAAATCAAAATGATCTGATACTTCAAATTTTAAAACAAATCAAGGAATCAGGTTTAAATGCCGGATTAACTGACCACACTAAATAGGTCTGATTTCTCCAAACATACCATAAAAAATAACAAGTCTTTAACTCCGGGTTCGGGTAGTCAATTTATTCCTGCCAAAGCGGGCCACGACCAAATGCCTTTTCAGATTCAAATCCATCTATCAATTTCCAAATTTCCTTAATAGATGTATGAATACAAGAGCAACCAAAAAATCTAGTCAAAAAGCCATTTTAATACGAGACCACCCTGTATCCTCTTTTCAGATACTTTGTAAGTGGGACACCCATTCCCTTCACATCAACCTGGCAGACTTTGAGGGTATCAGTAACACCGTACATGTTTGAACAAGCAATACAGGCCTGCACCATAACGCCTGACTTTTGTAATGATGCAACTTTTTCTTTCAGAACAGAATTCTCGGCAAGAAGTTTTTCCGATGGCCCCCAGACAACAAGTATAACCTCGTTGAACCATTTGAATTTTTTAGCAGCAGATGTGTACATTAAGCATGCTTTTTCTGCAACTTCGGGGTCGCCGCTTGACCAAAGCACAACAAGTGTATCAGAAGGCCCTGCCAGTGGTTTTTGCTGTCCATAAGATTTACCTGATAAGCTTGCAAGCAGAACAATAGAGATTGTGATGACTTTTAATTTCATATTCTTTGAATTATCCTGATTAATTAATAGAATAATACTAACAAAACAAGAAGAATAAAGTTGTATTTATGTTAATGATAATATGTCACTCGGCAATAATTAATTCTCAGTAGAACAAATTGACACTTTTTTCACCCAGCTCAAAGTCTCAATTCTTCTCAAGTTTGATAATATGCAGTACTCATCATTAAGTATAGAACAGAAGTATACTGGCTTATTCCAAAATAAAAGAATGGAATAAATTTCCAGCGACCTTTGTTTAAATTTAAACGCATTGTCTCGAAAATTTTATTAGAATGGCAGCCCGTACAGAATAGAATGAACGGGTTAATAAGATTATTTGATTGGCTCAACCACCAGGACAGTAAATGTACTGGGTTTCACTGTTGGGCGCGGTCTTTGATTCTCGGCTGTTTTTTCAGGTGTGGGCCCGAATTCAGCAGTTGGCAGATAAATTCTATGTGTTTTTGAACTGACTGAGATGGTTCTTGCTCCTGACTGAGTGGGAACATTTGCAAGTACCTTGAAACTGTCTTTATTCTCCTCCTGGATTACAGTAAGTACACCTTCACCACACGAGCTGTAGACTCTTTTCAATACCTGATCAAACCCTGCTCCATCTACCCGATCTCCAGTAGGAAGAGTTGTTATTACCTTACCCGTTTCTGCATCAAGAACAACCATAAGTTTACTGGTAGCACTGAAAAGACGATGAGTTTCTTTATCAAGAGCAAGGCCACTGGGCTCTTCACCTGGAGCTATTGGCCAAGTTTGTTCTACCTTCCAGGTCTTTACATTGATCATGCAGACTTCACTCTTGTCTTCTATATTCACAAACACTTTACCCATTCCATCACTCACAGCAGCTTCAGGTTTTCCTGCAAGCTGGATTGTATGAATGACCTTGTCCGTTTTTGCATCTATCACCGTGGCATTGGATGTCCGTCCGTTCCAGGTAATTATGGTCTTGGTAAAAGGTTCAAAGATTATCGCATCCGGTCCTTTTCCTGTTACTTTAACTTTTTCAATGATGCTGTAATCTTTTGTATTGAAAACCGTTACATTACTGTCAGGTCCGTTACTGATAAATCCTTTATTGAATTCTGCAGCGATGGCGATACCATGTACCCCATTTACATCGGTAATGGTAGCGACGCTTTTACCGGTATTCATATCAACTACATTTACCATTTTACCGTGAGAAACATATAGCATGCCGGTAGCATCATCGGCATTAAGATAATCCCAGCCGCCATCTCCTTCAAGATGTATTCGCTGTACAATATTGTAATTCTGGCCATTCAGACCAAGCAATGACAGGATAACTCCTGCAATTAAAAAAATCGTTTTTTTCATATTTTCAGATTTATAGCATATGTGACTGAATAAAGACCATTTAGCCCAGCCATTTATTCCGGCTGCATAGCAGATTAATCAATTATATAACAAAGAACTTCAGAAGTTGTTATTTTTTATCATTCCCCTCATCTCCCCCTTTTGAAGTTTTTTTATTAAGAAGTTTACCATTTGCATCAAAAGAAATCTCAAACTTATCCTTACCCTTTGATGCTTCCATTTCATAATTTACAATTCCTTTATCATTTGTTGATTTTGCAACTTCACCGATTTTATACCCTGCAAAATTTTTTGAAAGAGTAGCTTTAATAGACTGAGGAAGTTCACTTTCCTTGATTTCAGTCTCAAATTCAAGGAATTGCCCCTTCGAATCAAAATTAGCAGAAGATTCAATGCCATTCAGAACGAATTCAGCTTCGTATTCGCCCTGTTTTTCAAGACCCCAGTTAACCTTTTCAGCCTTTGGATACTTAGCTTCAAATGCTGATTTGACTGTTGAAGGAACTTCAACTTTCTTTGATTTCTCCTGAGCCTGAACACAGTAAATAGCGAAGAAAGCTACACAAATTGTCAAAAGAATAAATTTTTTCATTTTATTTAAATTAACTCAAACGGTTTATACCTATAATCCTCAACTTATCAGAGGTAAATAAATTGATTAAAATCAACTAATGCAAAAACAATCCAGCTATTATAGAACCCCTTATTCAATTTCACGTCTGACTTATCATTGTTGACTGGTCAGCTTTCACCGGACATCCAATAAAAACAACAAGGATTTAACTCCGGATTTGGGTGGTCAATATGATCCGGTCAAAGATGGCCAAGGTCATTGGCATCCCCACTCAGGTAAATAAAATTGCGATGATCCCTTTTAAATATTAAATTTGATATTGAAATAAATAGGCCCGCGATGTCAAGTGCAAAAGCCGGACGGCTTGACCACATTTAGCCGGATAATATGGGTTTTACATAAATAATTTAATGACAAGCACTTAATTCCGGCTATTAATGGTCAATTCATTCCGGTCGATTGTGGTCAAGGGCACTGGTTTTTCCACTATAGACTAAAGTCAACACACGAGAGAGTCTACGGATTTTATAATTAAAGCATACACCCTAAAGACTTTCTATTCCCGAGGAGAATCGTGATTCCTGTCTCCATGATCCCTGGAATCTTGTTGATGTCTTTGATGCCTATTACCTTGATCTCCATATCTGCTATTGTTAAGTGGGTAGCAGGGAAAAATGGTTAATGACAAGATTATAAGTAGCAGGAACAGTTTTAATTTTTTTTTCATTTTTTCATTTTTAGTTTATTATTTTCCTCTTTAATCAGGGAAAGGTTTAACTTTTTATTAATTGATTTTTCGTTGATACAGTGCCTGACAAAGGTATATAGTACAATACAGGATAGCGTTATATAAAATCATAAATAAGTTATATAATTCACACGTATTTAAATGGAAACTAATGATTTAAGAGAATTGCCATTCAATGGTTTATATGTGAAAAATATGGTTATCCAGGTGGTCAAATAGAGCTGATCATCAAATTAGTTAAAAGAAGCAGGCTTTTGTTGTTCAGTCAGGTCAAGAACATGAACCCTTTTGATCCAGAATCAGTCGAGTTCGTAATGCAGTATTATTCTTACGCTGACCTCAAACCTCCTGTAATATTATAGGAACTTTTATTTTTATGAGTAAATTTGGTAAACAAAACAATTCAATAGTTATAAAATGCAAGAACTCCCATTAAACAAAGCATTTATGCTACTGGAACCCGGCCCGGTTGTCCTGGTAACCACAGCCAGCAAAGGGAAAAACAATATCATGACGATTTCGTGGCATATGGTTATGGATTTCACCCCTCAGTTTGCCTTAATGACTGGAACATGGAATTACTCATTTAAAGCTCTCACGAAAAACAGAGAATGTGTTATAGCTATACCAACAGTTGATATTGCCCAAAAGGTTGTTGAAATTGGAGGATGCTCAGGTTCCGATACTGATAAATTCAAAAAGTTTGAGCTCACACCACTTAAAGCAAAGTCAGTTGAAGCACCGCTGATAAAAGAATGTCTTGCAAATATTGAATGCTGTGTTACAGATTATATTGAAAAACATAATATTTTTATTCTTGATGCATTGCATGCATGGATAGATTCTGACCTCAAGGAACGTCGCACTATACACGCTAATGGAGACGGGACATTTATAGTTGATGGTAGTACCATAAATTATCGCAAGTTAATGCTTTCAAAACTTCCTCCGGGAGTATAGTGGCTTACTTTTTTATTTAGAATTTCTATTTAATCACTAAGATTAAAATTCCAAATTTTATGCAAAACCTGGTGTAAACCTAGCGTGAAATAGAAATTCACCTATGATTATTCCTGTAAGTGGTTGATTTTGAGAGCGGGTTCATCTGTAATAAAACTATCTACCCACAAAATTGTCCTGTCGTTGTCCTCAAACCTCCCATAACCTGAAACAAAGTGTAAAATCTGTCCTTTTTTGACCACTTCAAAAGACGGTCAGATTTCAATTTGCATACAAAATTGAACAAGAAGGATTTAACTCCGGGTTTTGGTGGTCAGTTTTTTCCGGCCAAAGGTGGTTAAGGTTATTGACATCCCTATTCAGCCTTAGGTCATTTGCATCTTCATTTCTGATTGCTGGTTCTTCAGAAAACCCGGAAAGATGTATTTATAACATTTGATCCAATGGTATAATAAAATAACTTTTAATATCGTCTTAAAATTGCCAATAATTTAATTTTATTTCCAAATATGGGATGAAGACAATTTCATTCTATATTTATACAGAGTATTTTTCATTAGTGTCCACTTAAATATAATTGATTTTCAACTGTATACAATTTAGTTCTTTGACATCTTGGTAATCTTGGTTTGTAAGTAGCTCTTTTATAGGCGTTTTATCAAAAAGTGATAACCTGAAACAAAGTGTAAAATCTGTCCTTTTTTGACCACTTCAAAAGACGGTCAGATTTCAATTTGCATACAAAATTGAACAAGAAGGATTTAACTCCGGGTTTTGGTGGTTATACTATTCCAGCCAATTAGGAACTTAAGCATTGGCTCTTTCAGATTAAATCAATAGGTTTATTTTTTTTTAAATCTGCCTTCTAGAACAATCTCTGTCTATTTTCCCGCTTGAAACACTAATTTTGGCGTTCGATCGGCATAATAAAAACCCCAGTTGGTTTCTGCTTCGCTGGCCGTTGGTCCCTTCCAACGCTCGTTAAATGCTTCAAAATAAAAAATGGGTATATCATTTAAAATGCTCCATTGTTGGCACTGAGTGTAAAATTGCTTTTGTGAAACTTCATCGGCAGCCGGATCAAATTGTCCGGCATTTTTATTTGTTGTCCAACCCGTTTCAGTAATCAATATTTGTTTCTGAGGAAACTGCGCTTTCAACTCGTTAAATGAACCATTAATATATGACACAGTGTTTTCAAGGGAAACATTCGACCATTGTCCATAGATATGGATTGCTAGAAAATCCTGAAGTTTTACCAAATCGCTGTACTGAGGCTCAAACCAAACGGCGTAGACGTCGTCAATAGTGACCGGAACAGTTGTCTCTTCATGAATTTTATTTAAATATCCGACAATTTCATCTTTATTCGAAGTATAAATATTTGAAATTTCATTTCCACAACTAACCGCCTGAACAATATTGGGATAAGCATTTGTCTGAGCAATTGCTATATCAACCTGAGATGCATTATCTATTGGTGTGCCTCCCGAAATCCAGATTCCCAATGACACTTTGAGGTCAATGTTATTATCGGAGATTACCTTCAGGATATTCTCGCTGTTACCATCGGTAGAATATAAGCGGATTGCATCCCAGTGATTTTTTATTATCAGCAGATCTTCCTTTATCTGAGTTTCGGTGAGAATGCTTCCCGGAGCTTGGCCATCTCGGAAATAACCGTAACAAACAGCATTTATTATTTTACCAGTATTATTGTAAAAAATCGGACCGTTAAAGGTTGAATTTGTTATAAAACTTATCTCATTCCCATATGAAGTTCCTGCATTGTTTGTAGCATAAGCCCTTAAATTGTACTTTGAAGCACCTTTCAATCCTGATATATTACTTGTGAAAGAGCCTGCTCCACCACCATCAGTAGTTTTATTATCTGCGATATTTGGATAAACTGTATTCCAACAAACACCCCTTGAAGTTACTTTCCCGGTACCTTCTGAGATTATTATTCCTCCGCATGAGGCGGTTGTTCCTGTTATATTAGTTACATCAGAAGTTATAACAATAGGAAGTACTGCTTCTTTCTTACATGATTGGATGAAGTAGATTACCAGAATGAGTAATATGACCTCCAGAAATCTATAATTTCTTTTCATAGCAATCACATTAATGAAAACTTTCTCAAAATATGTATTTTAACAAAATTACACGATGTATAAGCCAAAGTCAACTTTATTATAAGTAACCCCCCGGAGCTGATTTACGGGTATTTGTATATAATGTACCCCATTCCCAGGGCTGGATTTAATCAAAGTTAAGTTTGTTTTTCTTTTATAATGTTGATGTAAAATTTTTCTTTTTTGCTATTTTTTCAATCTCGTCCATATCAAAAGCAAATGGCTTTTCATCAGCGGTTTGAATCTCAACAGATCTATTTTTGATCACCTCAATGATATTTCCATTAATTCTTGTTCCATTCTTCAGGTAAACTGTAACCTGATACCTTTTTTGGGCAAACCAGACACTGCTGACAGTAATCAAAATAATAGAAGGTAAAAATTTCTTCATGACATTATTCTATTTTATTTATTCAGAAACCAACTCATGGGGAAAATATTTTCAGTTTGCTTGCTCAGAAGTTTATTATCATTTACACCTTACTCTTTTATGAAGAAGAAACTCAATAAACGGGCCAATCAATGTAAAAAATTGATAAACAGTTATGTAGAAAAGGAGGTGAATTAAAGCTGGATTAAAAGTGTATCGTTTTACAACAGTTCGTTGATTCAGTATGCTACAATTATTATTAAATTAGTTGCATCTTAAAAAAACAGGAAGTAATTTTGATTACACGAAGAATGGGTCTAATCAAATCTATTCCGGATTAAATCTGTTTGATCATATCCTTTATATCTTAATTTATATAAAACGACATTATATGAAAAAATCATGTCTGTTTCTGATAACATTTCTCTGTATATTTTCGCTTAGCGCACAGGTTCCTGATTTTGGACAGAATTGTTCAACAATAATTATAGGAAAGGATGCAAGTGCTTCTGGTTTTGTAATTATTGCCCATAATGAGGATGATGGTGGCAAACAGATTGTGAACTTCTATAAATTTCCATCAAGGGATCACCACCAGGGGGAAATTCTTAAATTCAGGGAAGGAGCAGCAGAACAGCAGGCTTCACATACAAATTCTTATCTATGGATGGAGATGCCCGGGCAGGATTTTGCTGATAGTTACCTGAATGAATTTGGTGTTCTGATAACCTCTAATTCGTGCCCTTCAAGAGAATTTTATGGAGAGATTACCGATGGTGGCATTGGATATGAGCTGAGGAAAATCATAGCAGAAAGAGCTGTTTCTGCAAGAGCCGGAGTAGAACTTGCCGGACAGCTTATTGATAAGTGGGGATACAACTCTTCAGGAAGAACATATACGATTGCAGACAAAAACGAAGCCTGGATGTTTGCGGTGATTAGAGGCAAACTTTGGGTCGCTGAGAGAATCCCCGATAATAAAGTAGCATTTATACCTAATTATTACACCATTAAAGAGATTGACCTAAATGACAGCAAGAATTTCCTCGCTTCAAAAGAACTTGTTGCTTATGCTGAAAGAAGGGGATGGTTTAAATCTGATATAGATGGACCATTCAATTTCAGCAAAGTCTATTCTTTGGAAAGAAGTCTAAATAACATGTCAAATATAGGCAGGATGTGGATTGGGGTGGAAATGCTGTCAGGTAAGGATTATAAACAGGATGACAATTTTCCTTTTACATTCCTTCCATTGCATAAAATAGCAATGAAAGATCTGTTTCCCGTGCTTGCAAATCATTATGAGGGAACTTCTCTGGATGATTCCCAGGAATATAAAAAATGCACACCTCATTTGAATAATACTCAAAACATCTGTGCTTCATCACAACAGCTGTCATTCATTGCCGAGTTAAGACCTGAAATGCCGTGGGATATTGGCGGCAGGATATGGGTTGCTCCCCGAAGAGGTTGTGTTAATGCCTATATGCCAGTTTATTTTGGGGTGACAGAAATGCCAAGGTCATTAACTATGGATACACCTGAAAAAGCATATGAGCTGCATTTTAAAAGAACTGATACAATTTACAAAAGGAATAATTCAATGACATGGTGGAATTTTGTTGCTGTTGCAGAGTATACAGATGAAGACTTTATAAACAGGTTCCCCGAGCGCTTAAAGATTAAAGAAGATCTTCAGCAATATTATACTGCCTTAGCCCGACAATTGGAAAAGGACTATCTGTCCATATATAAAAAAGAACCTTCAAGAGCTGCTGAAATGATCAATAATTTCGAAAAGGAGATACTCGCAAAAACCATTTCTGAGAATAATAAATATCTTGGAAAATAGTCTTTCAACCTTACTTACTTCTGAATTACAGTTGATCAAAAAGTTTCTGAACTTTAAAAATGAGACTGATATATTTTGCAGCATAGGTAGTTTTTGTCCAAAACCTGGCATAAGCCTTGCGTAAAATAAAAAACCGCTTGTGGATTATTTTCATAAGCGGTTGATTTTCAATTGTGGGCCCAGCTGGACTCGAACCAGCGACCCCCTGATTATGAGTCAGGTGCTGCTAACCAGCTGAGCTATGGGCCCAAAAATATCAAATATCCTTACGTTCTGAACCCTCCTGAACTTATTCAGGTGCTGCTAATCCCGAAAAACACAAAATTTCAACGAAATTTTGAATGTTTTTCGAGGAT
>JBARBF010000050.1:0-1895 GCA_049792755.1 Bacteroidales bacterium
CGAAAAAGATGCTTTAGGCGAAAAAAAGATCCCATCAGGTGCACTCTATGGTATTCATTCTGTCAGGGCCAGAGAAAATTTCCCCGGGAATTCTTCTTTTTCGGTTGAATGGTACAAATCGGCAGGCATTGCAAAACTGGCCTGTTACAACACCTATAGGAAATTCATCGCAGCGGCCGGGAAAAAACCCGGGAAAAACCTGCCTGTTAAAATAATAAATGATAATTTTCTGGATGCACTTTGTTCAGCTGCTAAAGAAGTCTCTGATGGTCTGCATTTTGACCATTTTATTATTCCTTCTGTCCAGGGAGGCGCAGGGACTAGTATCAATATGAATATCAATGAGATAATTACTAATTCAGCGCTGCTGAAGACCGGCCATAAGTGTGGTGAATACTCCCTGATAGATCCTCTTGAAGATGCAAATATCTATCAGTCCACAAATGATGTAATACCAACTGCCCTTACGGTTGCCGTAATGAAGCTTTTGCAATCTCTCGAAGGGAAAATTAATATGCTCCGTCAGAAAGTAGAGGAGTATGAAAAGAAAAACAGGGAAATTCTTCGTCCGGGATATACACAAATGCAGGCAGCAGTTCCCTCCTCTTTCGGAATTCTTTTCAGCGCTTACAATGAAGCGCTGTCGCGCGACTGGTGGCGGGTTTCAAAATGCACCGAAAGAATTAAACAGGTTAATCTTGGTGGTGGTGCAATCGGTACCGGATTATCGCTGCCCAGGTTCTTCATAATGGAGGTTGTCCCTGAATTAAGAAATCTTACGGGACTACCACTTGCGCACAGTGAAAACCTCGCTGATGCAACATCCAATATGGACAAATGGGTTGAGATACATGCCACACTAAAGGCACATGCGGTCAATCTCGAAAAAATGTCTTCGGATCTCCGTCTTCTGTCTTCAGACCTGGTTGGGGAAAAAACAATTTCAATTCCTGACAGGCAGGTCGGAAGTTCAATTATGCCCGGAAAGATAAATCCTGTTATACCCGAATTTGTCATTTCTGCTGCTCATAAAATATATTCCAACGATATTCTCATCTCATCGCTGAGCGGGCAGGGAACACTTGAATTGAATGCTTATCTCCCTGTTATAGGATCTGCGGTTATTGAAAGCATAAATCTGCTTATCTCATGCAACATAACCTTGTTAAACAATCTGTTCACAGGATTATTGATTAACGAAACAGCCGGTTATGAGGCAGTTATCAAAAGTCCTTCGGTAACAACAGCCTTAAGTCCTTATATAGGATATCACAAAGCTGCTGAACTTGCAGGACTGATGAAAGATAAAAAGATAAACATCTTTGAAGCAAACAGCATTCTGAAACTGATTGACGAAACAAAACTTAAATCCATAATGGAACCCGGTAATCTATTAAAACTGGGTTTTTCTCTGGATGATCTGTAAATCTATAAGTTTCCCTCCCGGGGTGGGGCTACCCTTTATACACATCTTTTCCCCGACGTTGACCTATGTTTTTAATAGCTCTGAAAGAGCTAAATACGAATAACCCCCGGCTGGCATGCAGCCGGGGGTTTAGATAACTCTCTGATATCAAGACCTGAAGGGGCTTAATATATTTGGAATTTATTAGACTATTTTGTAATTTGGTGTCTTCTCGCTTCATTAATGTAACATCCTAAACTATGTCAAGTTATCGTCAACACCTTTATCATCTCGTGTTTAATACAAAAAGACACTTACCTACCATTAAGCAAGATAATGTGAATGAACTCTATGCTTACATAACAGGAGTCTGTAAAAATAAAAACAGTCATCTATATCGAATAAATGGTATTGAAAATCATATTCATATACTTACTGATATGCATCCTTCTATTGCACCTGCGGACTTCGTGAGAGATATTAAGGTATC
>JBARBF010000051.1:0-9777 GCA_049792755.1 Bacteroidales bacterium
CGCGCGATTTCTCCACTGAGGAGATGTTGAAACGAGAGTATATTTTTGAAACTATAAAACAGGTTTTCAGACTCTATGGCTATCAACCTATTGAAACTCCAGCCATGGAAAACCTTACAACGCTTCTTGGAAAATATGGAGATGAAGGCGACAAACTTTTGTTCAGAATCCTTAATTCGGGTGATTTTAAATCATCTGTAAGCAAGGAGGAATGGGCTAAGCATGAAATTGGTAAATTATCTTCAATGATTTGCGAAAAAGGGTTAAGGTATGATCTTACGGTCCCATTCGCACGTTATGTTGTGCAACATCGCGATGAGATAATCTTTCCATTCAAAAGATACCAGATACAGCCGGTTTGGAGAGCCGACAGACCACAAAAAGGCAGGTATCGCGAATTTTTTCAATGCGATGTCGACGTTATCGGAAGCGATTCATTATTAAATGAGTATGAACTAATAAGAATCATTGACGATATCTTTAAAATATTCAAAATCTCAAGTGTAATCAAAATTAACAATCGGAAGATTCTAGCTGGAATTGCTGATTATATTGGAGAAGCTGATAGGATAACTGATATAACAACAGCTATTGATAAAATAGAAAAAATTGGTATTGATGCAATAAATCTGGAACTAAAAGAGAAAGGTGTTTCTTCAACAGCAATTAAGAAACTGCAGCCTATCTTAAAACTCAAAGGGTCCATTGGGATAAAACTTAATACGTTGGATGGAAGATTAAAGAATTCTATAATTGGCAAAAAGGGAATTGATGAATTAAGAATACTTTTTGGTTATCTGAAAGCCGCAAACCTGAATACAAAAGTTGAACTGGATTTAACTTTAGCACGTGGACTAAACTATTATACCGGAGCAATCATCGAAGTAAAATCTGACGAGATGGAGATCGGAAGTATTTGTGGTGGAGGTCGTTACGATAATCTTACAGGAGTTTTTGGAATGGAAGGAGTCTCAGGTGTGGGAATTTCTTTCGGAGCCGACAGAATATACGATGTAATGAATCAGTTAAATCGATTTGATAATTTAAAAGGTGCATCTACTCAGGTTCTTATTGTCAATTTTGGAGAGAAGGAAACAAAATATGCCCTTAAAATTCTAAATCATCTGCACGAAATGGGCGTAAAAACTGAACTGTTTCCTGATCAGGCTAAGTTAAAAAAACAGTTCTCTTATGCCGATGCAAAAAAGATTCCATATATTATTATTGCAGGTGAGGATGAGATAAATAAGAACAGTATTACAATTAAAATAATGTCGACCGGAGAACAGAAAAATATACCTCTGACTGAACTAAAAACATTTGTAAAAGAAGAGCTTGGTTCTTCTAATTAATAACAAGACAAAAGACAAAAGTAAAAAGACAAAAGTTTAATCGTCAATGTATCATAAGTATACTGTGAAATTACTTTTATCTTGTGACTTTTATCTTTTGTCTTTTAAAATAATAGAACAATGAAGTTTAATATATCACGTGAAGATCTGACAATTGAAACAATCAAGGAAATACTGGGCAACAATGCCCGCCTCTCTCTCTCCGGGGAATCGGTAAATCTTATAACTAATTGCAGGAACTACCTTGACCATAAGCTTGAGAACAATACCTCACCTATTTATGGTATCACTACCGGTTTTGGATCGCTTCACAACAAAACAATTAGCAAAGATCAGCTCAATAAACTCCAGGAAAACCTTGTAAAATCTCATGCCTGTGGTACCGGACCGGTTGTAAGAGAAGATATTGTCCGCCTTATGCTTCTTCTGAAAATTCATGCTCTAAGTCTGGGAAAATCGGGTGTTCAGGTTGCTACTATTCAGCGATTGATAGACTTTTTTAATGAAAGTATCATACCGGTGGTTTATGAACAGGGATCTCTGGGGGCTTCAGGAGATCTGGCGCCGCTTGCGCACCTGGTCCTGCCGGTTCTGGGTATGGGAGAAGTGACATATAAAGGTAAGAAAACAGAAGCTTCTGTGATACTTAAAGAATTTGGCTGGTCTCCTGTAGAACTGCAATCAAAAGAAGGTCTGGCCCTACTGAACGGAACGCAGTTCATGAGTTCTTATGGAGTATATATTGTAGCTATGGCTGAAAGATTATCAGCTTCTGCGGACATAACTTCTGCCATTTCGCTCGAAGCATATGATGGCCGACCTGATCCTTTTTTCGAGTGTGTGCACAATATCAGACCACATAAAGGACAGATTGCCACTGCAAGAGCTTTCAGGAAAATTTTGGAGGGAAGCCAGCTGATATCACGGAAAAAAGAACATGTACAGGATCCATACTCATTCAGATGTATTCCACAGGTGCATGGAGCAAGCAAAGACGCGATAAGCTATGCAAAAACAGTAATACTCACTGAAATTAACTCTGTGACAGATAATCCTACAATATTTCCTGAGGAAGATCTGATAGTTTCAGGAGGAAATTTTCATGGTCAGCCGCTTGCTCTCATCTTCGATTACCTCGCAATTGCTCTTGCCGAGCTGGGTAGTATCTCAGAAAGAAGGGTTTACAGACTTATAGCCGGACAAAGAGACCTTCCGGAATTTCTTGTGGCAAATCCCGGACTGAATAGCGGTTTTATGATACCCCAATATACTGCCGCTTCAATAGTGAGTCAGAATAAGCAGCTTTGCACTCCGTCCTCTGTGGATTCCATACCTTCATCAAATGAACAGGAAGATCATGTAAGTATGGGAGCCAACGGCGCGACTAAATTATTGCGTGTTGCTGAAAATCTTGAAAAAATTCTGGCTATTGAACTGTTTACCGCAATCCAGGCCCTTGAATTCAGAAGGCCGCTCAGATCATCGGTACTGTTAGAAAATATTGTAAAGTCATTCCGGGAAAGGGTGCCTTTCATTAACGATGATAAAGTGATGTACACTGAAATTGAAAAATCAATAAATTTCATCAGAACACTTAACTGGGAACAAATGTTGGACGATAAGCTTTAACAACCTCTTATCAGCAAACATTCTTTTGATTTTTTACCCCTGAATCCCCCAAAGGGGACTTTCAAGATGTCAAAATATCTGGTTACAGCGCTTATAAATAAGACTTTGTTGGTTTTTCCATTAGAGGGAGTCAGAGGGGTAAAACAAAGGCTTAGAAATTACGTCCCGGTCTTACCTTCTGCTGTTGTTTAACATTCTGCAGCTCGTTTAAAAGCTGAATTTTATACTGATTTTCAGCCTGGTAATACAGAATTACCTTTACCGGGGGTAGCACCTCTTTAAGTTTTTTGTGAAATGTGACAGCAAGATTTGATTCCTGTACAAGACAATCGACATATTTATCACCCATTTCTTCAAGTTGTCTTTCACTGAGTGAACTTTGGTTTTGATTAAAATTTCTGTTGAGTTTCAGTTTTTCCATCTGGATAAGATTCCTTTGACTCTGATAGTCATTATATACCGGCCAGAATTTTTCTGCCTCTTCTGAAGTCAGATTCAGTTTCCTGGTAAAGAATCCGATTTTAAAGTTATTCAGTTTTTCCAGATTTGGATTTTGCGCTGCTGATCTGAAAGCAGGTAACAATATCATTATAAGTAAAAAAATAACTATCTTTTTCATGACTTTGAATTTATAGTAGTTCATATATATCATTTAATTCAATATTTTCCTGCAGGAGATATTCGATAATATCTTTTTTGCTGACATCTGGTTCCTCGTCAGAAAGAACAACCGATGATGCATCTTCTTCGAGCGATGAAATGTCAATATCATTTATATATAAATCAGGACTGATCTCATGCAGAACTTCTGAAACCCTTGAATCTCTTCCGTCAGGAATTATAAGCTTAAATGTAGTATAACTGATAATAATTAATCCGGCAACAGAAGCAGCAATAAGAAGGCTGGTTCGGAATCTGTTATAGAAACTGACTTTTATGACTTCATGGTCGGAACCCGATGTGACAGAAATTATTTTTCTGTTTAATTCCTCAAAGTAATTGTCAGGCACTTTAAAAGGATTCTTTTCAGGTATGTCATTAATTTTCTTCATCATTATATTAGATAGTTAATAAACAGGAAAGTTTAATTGTCAGCTATTCTTTTTTCGATCTTCTTTACTGCAAAGTGGTAAGAAGCTTTCAATGCACCTTCTGATGTTTTTAATACTTTGCTCATCTCCTCATAAGTCATATTGTCAAAATACCTAAGATTAAAAACAATGCGTTGTTTTTCAGGAAGTTGCAATATTGCATTTTGGAGCTTCGTTTGTGCCTCATCTCCATCAAACCATGTATTTCCTTCATGAGAATAGGCAAAATAGCCGCTTAAATCATCAATTGAAACTGCAGCATTCTTTTTCCTTTTATTAATTAATGTCAGTGCTTCGTTAGTTGCAATTGTATAAAGCCAGGTATAAAGTGAACTTTCATTTCTGAAATTTCCAATGTTTTTCCAAACATTGATAAAAGTATTCTGAAGGGCATCATCCGCATCTTCGTGAAGGATTACCAGCCTTCGGATGTGCCAGTAAAGCTTCTGGCTGTAATTCTCAACTAAAAGCCGGAAACCGTCATTCAGATCTTTCTTTAGTAATTCTGATATTTTATCGTCGGGACTGATGGTATTCAATTTCAATGGTGATTTCCTTCTTAGATGGAAAGAACGTTCAAAGGTTTAAAGATATAATAATTCTTACTAAAGGCTTTTATAACGAAACATCATCAATTTGGAGTTTCTGGGGAAGTAAATTTTGACCACAAAGGTCACGAAGGTTTGCACAAAAGTCACAAAGGAATAAACTATTGGTCTTTTACTTTGTGCTCTTTGTGCCTGCTTTGTGTTCTCCGTGGTTTATGGATTTCTTTTTCCAACTACTCAACCTTAACCTCAACCTTAGTCTTTTAAATCCCCGGAATTATGATAAATTTGCTGCGAATCAATTAATCCGGAATAGAGATGGCTCTTCAATGTGGTATCATTGGTATAACCAATGTTGGCAAAACGACGATTTTTAACTGTATATCAAACACCAAAGGAGAAACAAATGCCTTCGCATTCAGCGCAACAAAGTCAAACATGGGAATTGTCCAGGTTCCCGATCCCAGACTTTATGAGCTAGAAAAACATCAGGTTACCGACAGGATCGTTCATACTACAGTAGAGATTGTCGATATTCCCGGATTGGCAAAAGGTTCCAATAAGGGAGAAGGAGTAGGCAATAAATTCCTTGGCGATATCAGAAACACCGATGCCCTAATTCATGTACTGCGATGCTTCGATAATGAGGCACTGCCGCATATTGATGGTTCTGTAGATCCTGTTCGCGACCTTGAAACTATCGACCTTGAGTTGCAGGTAAAAGACCTCGAATCAGTCGAAAAAAAGATCGAACGTCTTGGACGGGCAGCAAAAGCAGGTGATAAAGATGCAAAACACGGAATGGATATCCTTCATCGTTATCGTGAACATTTTGAGGAATTCAAAAATGCCAGAACACTCCAGATTAAGGAAGATGACAAAAAATATGTTGATGATCTATTTCTTTTATCCATGAAACCCGTAATGTATGTGTGCAACGTCGATGAGAAATCTGCATTAACAGGTAATAAATATGTGGACAAGGTAAAGGAATTTCTTAAAGGCAGATATGCTGAAATTCTGGTTATAGCGGGTGCAACTGAAGCTGAAATAGCAGAACTTGAAAACAATGAAGACCGTCTGGCATTTCTTAAAGATGCAGGACTGGAAGAACCCGGTGTTGATAAGCTGGTCAGGGCTGCTTATAAGATGCTGAACCTGAAGACCTTCTTTACAGTTGGTCCTATGGAGATCAGGGCATGGACGATTAAGAACGGAATGACGGCTCCAAAGGCTGCAGGTGTAATTCACAGTGATCTTGAAAGAGGATTTATCAGAGCTGAAGTTATGAAATATAACGATTTTGTTTCGCTCGGCTCAGAGCATGCGTGCAAGGAAGCAGGGAAGTTTTATATAGAAGGCAAGAACTATATTGTTGAAGATGGCGATATTCTGCATATAAGATTTAATGTATGAAATCCTTATGTTTAAGCGGTTTTTTATTTTGATTTTTTTATCAGTTCTATCTGCACTGAGTTCCTTTTCACAGATATTAACTCCTGATGACAGGCTCCGCCAGATTTTAAGTCAATATGGACAAGTTGATGTTACACTTCCCTATACCAATAAATTATCTCTTGAATTACTTTCTGCAAACGTTTCAATTTTATCTGTGAAAGATAGAGTTGTACATGTCAGCCTCTCACCTTTGACAGTCGAGTGGTTTATTCTGCAAAAGTATGATTATCAGATAGTAGAAAGGGCCGCTACAAGGCGTGTTTTCTCAGCTCTTAGTTTAAGTCAGGCTATGGAATGGGATAATTATCCTACTTACACTCAGTACGATTCCATAATGCAGAGCTTCAGGACTCTTTATCCGTCTATTTGCCGTCTGGATACAATTGGCACGAGTGTGAACGGGAAACTGGTTCTTGCTCTCAAAATTTCTGACAATCCGGGAATCGATGGTGCCAAACCGGCAGTATTTTACTCTTCCACAATACATGGTGATGAACCCGCAGGGTATGTAGTGATGATTCATTTTGCCGATTATCTGCTTAAAAACTATTCCCTAAGCAACAGAGTGAAAAACCTTGTGGATAGCCTTGAGATATGGATAAATCCGCTTGCTAACCCCGACGGCACATATAATAATGGTAATATCATAGATTCCCCTACCCGCTACAACGCGAATGGATATGATCTTAACAGGAATTTTCCTGACCCAATAACCCCAAATACAATAAAACAGAAGGAGACCCTTGACATGATCAGATTCATGAGAAAACACAAGTTTGTCATTTCTGCAAATTTTCATACTGGTGAGGAGGTTGTTAATTATCCATGGGACAGGTGGGTGAGATTACATGCCGATAACGACTGGTTTAAAAGTATAAGCAGGAAATATGCTGATACTGTGCATCTTAATTCAGTATCAGGCTATATGACCTTCCTTGATGACGGAATAACAAACGGGTATCAGTGGTATCCGGTTTACGGAGGGCGACAGGATTTTATGACCTGGGAGTTGCATGGGAGAGAAGTAACCATTGAGCTTGACAATGAGTCTGTTACTCCGGCAGTGCAACTTCCTGTACTATGGCAATATAACTGGCACTCATTACTTGGTTATCTTGAAAATGCTTTATATGGTATTCATGGATTTGTCCGTAATGTAAAATCTCAAGCTCCGGTACCCGCAAAGGTTTTTATCAAAGGATATGACAAAGACAGTTCTCAGGTGTACTCCGATACGATCACAGGAAGTTTCGAAAGATATCTGACCCCCGGTTCATGGAACCTGACCTTTTCCTCTTCCGGTTACAGTGATACAACAATTAATGCAATAGTGGTTTCCGGACAGAAGACTGATTTGACAGTTGATATGTCACTGCTTCCTAGTGTTATTGAGCCAATAAATTCAACAACTCATTTACTCATTTATCCCGACCCGGCGACGGATGTCATTAATATAATATTTCCCGATAAAAACGAAGGTCGGATGAATTTCAGGATTATTGATCAGGCAGGTATTTTGGTATCTGATTACAGCGCCGAGGTTGTTCAGGGTATTCCAGTATTAATTAATGTGAATACTTTAAAGTCAGGTATTTATATAATTACATTTACCAACCCAATTACCGGAACATCTTTCTATGGAAGATTCGTTATTATTAAATAATCCTCTCCATTTGCTTCTGTAATTAAATCAACTATTTTTGCACCTTACTTTTATGTCAGGTGAAGATCTATTAATAATGCTTTCACGGATATGTTTTTTATACATTAAGAATCGGAAGTAAATTATGAAACTATCTGCAATAATCTTTTTTTTGATTTTGGTTTTTGTAAAATTATCTGGTCAGGGAGCATATCTTCCACCGGATAAACCGAAGCTTGTAATAGGGATAGTGGTAGAGGAGCTGAACTACAATCAGCTTGAAAAGTTCCATGATAAGTTAAGTGAAAACGGGATAAAAAGACTTATCAATGAGGGAACATACTTTAAAAATGCATCATATGAGTACTTACTGACTCAATCTGCACCGGGTCATGCTACAATTTCAACGGGTGCTGAACCTTCATTTCATGGAATAACTTCCGATGACTGGTATATTCCTCTGAAGAACGAAATGATTAATTGTACAAAAGATGTTAATGTGAACTCAGTAGGCGGGAGTTTTGAGTCGGGATTACACTCCCCGGTCAATCTGCTGGTCTCAACATTTTCCGATGAGCTTGCAATGGCTACTAATAAAAAAGCTAAAATATTCGGGATTGGTTTAAAGGAAAGTTCGGCAATACTCTCCGCCGGTCATGCTGCAAATGCAGCTTATTGGTTTGATAATAAAACCGGAACCTGGATGTCAAGTTCATATTTTATTGATACTCTTCCTGTTTGGGTTAATGACTTTAATGCTATGAAATTTTCAGATACTTATTTGAATTCTACATGGAACCTGTTTAGACCTGCAAAGGATTATGTTGATTGCCTTCCTGATTCAAACAGTTTCGAAGCCGGATTCAATAATGTCAATTATTTCCCTTACGATCTGAAAAAGTTGAGATCAAAGAATGTTTTTAGTTACAAAAATGATTACTCCTTACTGAGGGAGACACCTTTTGGCAATTCTCTTACCACTGACTTTGCTATAAGACTTTTAAAAAATGAGCATCTGGGAAAAGATGATGTAACAGATTATCTTTCAATCTGCTATTCAGCTACAGACTATATAGGTCACAGATTCGGCCCTTCATCGGTGGAAATGGGTGATGCAATTTTGCGGCTTGATGACGATATTAAAAATCTTCTGACTTTTCTGAATGATAGCATCGGGAAGAAGAACGTTCTGATTTACTTTACCGCCGCTCATGGAATTTCGGAAATTCCTGCGGTTCTGGAAAAGAACCGGATCCCTTCCGGATATTTTCAGCAGAATCAGGCCTTACAATTGCTTAGGAGCTATCTTAACGCAGTTTATGGAGAAGGAGACTGGGTAAAAGGTTATTCTGAAAAACAGGTCTTCCTTAACAGGACTCTGATTGAAGATGCACGGCTTTCACTGGATGATGTACAAAAAAAAGTAGCTCGTTTTCTCGTTCAGTTTACCGGTGTTCAGGCTGCTTATCCCTATTCTGCATTTGAAGCTAACGACTTTGGAAATGGTAATCTTAAAAGGATCATTAATAACTTTAGCCCCCAGAGATCAGGTGATGTTATTGTAATCTTAAACCCTGGATGGGTTGAGAAAGAAACTGATTACGTGACGAATTATAATTCCCCATACGAATACGATTCTCATGTTCCATTGATCTGGTATGGGTGGACAGTAAACAGGGCTACAGTAACCAGGCAGGTTAATATGACTGATATTGCTGCCACGTTGTCTACTCTCTGTAAGGTTCCATATCCGAATGCATGCACCGGGGAACCTATGTTTGAGTTGTTCAGATAAATTTTAAAATAAAACTTTCTCCTCCTTTTTGAAGGAGGAGTACCACGCCTGAGGCGTGGGGAGGTGGTTGGCTTATAATTTTAGTTATCAAAGTCAAATAATCAACCACCCCGGCCTTCGGCCACCCCTCCTTCAAACTACCCTTTATACACATCTTTTTTGAGGGTTGGTAGCAGATTCTGAGCTTTTTATGTAAGAATAGTCTTATCCTGCAGAGATTTCTCGCTCCGCTACTAAGGATAATAATTTATAAGTTACACAT
>JBARBF010000052.1:0-4490 GCA_049792755.1 Bacteroidales bacterium
TAATTAACCTGGTTAAAAATTCTATTGACTCTATCAATAATAAAACGAACGGAAAGATTCAGATTAATGCTTCACAGTCACCCTCATCGGACATTATAATACAGGTAGTTGACAATGGAACCGGAATATCTGCAGATCAGATTGATAAGGTTTTTATTCCTTTCTTTACCACAAAAGAGAAGGGTTCAGGTATAGGGTTAAGCTTGTCGCGGCAGATAATGAAGCTTCATGGCGGAACAATCTCGGTTTTTTCAAAGCCGGGAGAAGAAACCGTTTTTTCATTAAGATTTTGACAACGGCGCAGGCGCAGGGCACATTTTTTTTGCCACCAAGACGCAAAGGCTCTAAGATTCACCAAGTTCTGCTTCTGATGTCAAATCGATAAACGACAAACGATAAACAGTTTAAGGTTAAGTCTAATTTTAAGATGTTCTCAACCTCAACCTTAATGTTAGAACCGCAGTACCATACGTAATACCCTTTTTACTCCTTACCCCTTACACCTCTGTCTCGTCCTAAAAAAAGTTGACATTGTTAATACTCTATTTTATCTCTCATTTTGATGTTAATGTCATGTTGGAATGTTGATAACTTCTTACCATTGAAGTTTAATATTTTAAGAAGTTATCAATATTTCAATATGATTAAGCTGCATACATTTCAGCGGGGGTTTTATAGTTTATTGATCTATGCAATCTTCTTGTATTGTAAAGGTTAATAGCTTCCTTTGTTGCTTTTATTGCTATTTCTTTAGTGATAAATTTACTTCCAAGTTCATACTCCTGTTTCAATATGCCATTTACTCTCTCTGCAACTGCATTCTCATAACAATCACCTTTGGCTGCCATACTTATCTCCATTTTATGATTTTTAAGAAGCTTAATGTATTCCTTGCAGCAGTACTGGATACCGCGATCGGAGTGATGGATAATACCGTTCGGGTTTTTTACCATTGATAGAGCTCTTTTCAATGCTCTTCTGCACCCTTCAGCTTCCAGACTGTCACTTATATCATACCCGACTATTTTCCTTGAATATAGATCAGTTATTAAAGCTAAATACATAAATCCTTCTCGGGTAGCAACGTATGTTATATCACACACCCATACCTGGTTAGGTCTAACAATTTTGAGATCCTTGATCTTATTGTTGTATACCTTGAAGCCATGCTCGGAGTTGGTTGTTTTTACATATTTACGTTTTCTCCTGATCAATAATCCTTCATCCCTCATTAAATCAAAGAACTTGTCACGGCCCAGGGCCATTTCAATATTAAACTCAACTTTATGTTTTAGCCACAACTTGTGGCATCCCTCCATCTTCTGGACCTTACGATTATCCTTTACCCACTGTGCAACAATATGATTCTCCAACCGCTTCTTTGTTTCAAATTTAAGCCACTTATAAAAAGATTGGCGGCTTATTCCTAGGTATCCGCAAAGATCTTTCATAGAAGGAACCGGATCTATTCTAAACCTTGTCAGAGTCGCTTTTTTAATCGCTCTTTGTCTACTTTTTTTTTAAACTCTTCAAGATCTATTGCATTGTCCTCGGCCAAAAGTTCCAAAAAAGCCTCATTCATTAAATTATCTAATTCCTTATTAGCGAGAAGCTTCTCTAACTGTCTGACTCTCTCCTTAAGCTCTTTTACTTTATCCTTTTCGTCTTTCATTTCAATTCTGACTATTTTACTTAACAAATGGTTTTTACCAAGGTTTTTTATCCATCTACTGATTGTAGCATTGCCACCAATATCGTAAATTTCTTGTGCTTGGGAAATAGAAAGTTTTCCACTTTCTATTTCATTAACCACTTTTAGTTTAAAAGCAGAACTATACTTCTTAATTACTCTTTGCTCATAATTACTCTTTTTCATGTCTCTTATCCTTTTAGGTGTCAACCTATTTCAGGATAAGACACTCACACCTCACACCTTACACCTCACACCTCACACCTCACACCTCACACCTCACACCTCACATCTCAAACATTAACGACCCTCATAAGATCGGAGAACACCCCGGCTGCAGTCACCTCTGCACCCGCTCCATATCCTTTAATCACCATTGGGAGTTCATTATACCTGTCTGTAGTCAGAAGAATAATATTATTGCTTCCTTCCAGATTGTATGAAGGATGTTCGGGACCTATAGTAAGTAGTTCTACTTTGGCTTTCCCGAGTTCCATGGTTGCAAAGAAACGCCATTTGAGGTTCTGCCTGGTTATTTCCTGTCTTTTCCTTTCGAATTCTGCGTCATATTTTTTTACTTTCTCAAAGAAGTTGTTGAGATCGCCACTGAAACAATCATCCGGTAAAAAATTATTGACAATAACGTCCTCTCGTTCAATAACATATCCAGCTTCGCGAGCTAAGATCATTATTTTTCTTACCACATCAGTTCCATTCAGATCAATACGCGGATCGGGCTCGGAATATCCTTTTTCCCGTGCCTTTTTAATAGCAAGGCTCAATGGTAAGTCCGGACTGAGTTCATTAAATATGAAATTCATTGTACCTGAAAGAACAGCCTCTATCTTTAATATTTTATCCCCGCTGAGCACAAGGTCATTAATGGTTTTAATGATGGGTAATCCAGCACCCACAGTTGTTTCATACATAAATCTTACACCACGTTCACTTGCAATGGTTTTGAGTTGATCGTAATAACTTTGTTCTGATGAGCATGCAATTTTATTGGCAGCAACTATTGACACGTACTTTGAAAGAATCTCTCCATATTGTAGCGCCACATCCTTGTCAGCGGTACAGTCAATGAAAACTGAATTTCTAAGATTAAGTTTTGTCATTTGCTGTATGAAAGCTGAGATATCTCCTTTTTCCTCTGAATTTTTTAGTTCTTCCTTATAATTTTCAAGTGAAATGCCCTTTTTATCTATGAGCATCTTTCTTGTATTTGTTACACCGATCAGATTTATTTTAAGATTATGTTCACTTACCTGGGTTGCATGCTGCTTCAGAAGTTGTTTCATCAGACTAGTTCCAACCAGCCCTGTTCCAGCTACGAAAAGATACATCTCTTTGAATCGGGAAAGGAAAAATCCATCATGAATAACATTTAGCGCTTTTTTGAGGCTCTCATTCTTTATCACTACTGAAATATTTAACTCCGAAGAACCCTGAGCTGTGGCTATTACATTTATCCCATTTCTTCCAAGAGCTTTGAAAAGTGTTGCTGAGATACCAGGAGTATTTCTCATTCTTTCACCAACTATAGCAATGATTGAAAGATTCTTCTCAACGAGTATCTTAAGCTCATTGTTGTTTTCAATCTCCAGTTTAAACTCTTCTTTAATTGCGTCTGAGGCAGTCAATGAATCTGATGGGATTACCGCAAATGTTATTGAATATTCTGAGGAGGCCTGTGTTATTAGTATGATGTTGATATTCTTTCTGGCCAGTGCACCAAAAAGTCTCATTGATGTACCGGAGACTCCAACCATTCCCGTACCCTGTAAACTTATCAGATCGATGTGATCTATCGAAGAAATACCTTTGATCGGACTTTTGTGATTATCATTTGGTTTACTGCTTATTATAGTTCCTTTAGAACCCGGATTGAAGGTATTTAAGACCAGTATTGGTATATTCTTTTTATAAACAGGTTTCAGGGTGGGAGTGTAGATTACCCTTGCTCCAAAGTGAGATAGTTCAATTGCTTCTGAATAAGTGAGGCTTTCAATGGCATATGCTTTTTCAACTTTCTTTGGATCAGCAGTCATGAAACCATCAACATCTGTCCAGATCTCAAGAACTTCAGCGTCGAGAGCAGCTGCAAAAATAGAAGCTGAATAATCAGACCCACCTCTTCCCAACGTGGTAGTTTCACCTCTTGTATTACTTGCTATAAACCCGGGAACTATAATGCGTTTTTTTATCCCGGGGAGGGCTTTTGTTATGTTACTGTCAGTTTTAACAAAATCAACATTGGCAAACCCATAATTGCTGTCGGTTTTTATAAAATTTCTTGCATCAATCAACTGACTGTCCTCAATAAAATTGCATATTATGAGCGAGGATAGCAATTCTCCGGTTGCAAGTACTTGATCGAGAGAGTGCTTGCTTAGTTCACGAAGAAGATATATTCCGTTTATTGTCTCCTTAAGATCCGATGCTAAATTTTTGATGTCTTTAATGACAATGTCAAGTTTATCACCTCCGATCAATTGTATGGAATATTCAATATGCTTTCCGATTATTTCCTCCAAAAGAATCTCATATTCATCTTCCCTGTTTGAGGCAAGTTCGCTTAGACGCTTAAGATCATCGGTAATACCCTGAAATGCTGATACAACTATAAGACATGGGATATTTTGAGATTCAATTATTTTCTTAACTCCCTTTATGCGTTCAGGAGAGCCTACGGATGTGCCACCAAATTTCAGGACCTTCATTACCAGGTTTTATTAAAAATGAAAAAGCATCCCAATAGATGCAATATTAATTATACAAAAATAGCAAATAATCTCAG
>JBARBF010000053.1:0-3418 GCA_049792755.1 Bacteroidales bacterium
CGGCCACAGATAAATATGGAGAGAAAGGGAAAGATGGTGTTATTGAAATTACGACTAAAAAGGAAGCAACGAAGGATGTATTTGTTGTTGTTGAAGAGATGCCGGCATTCCCGGGCGGAACTGATGCAATGGTTGCCTGGATAACTTCAAATCTGAAGTATCCTGCTGAAGCTGTGAAAGCTAAAATCACCGGGAAAGTATACGTCAATTTTGTAGTAAGCACCAAAGGGAAGATAAAAAATGTAGTTGTGAGCAAATCAGCAAATCCTTTGCTTAATGTTGAGGCCGTAAGAGTCATAAGCAGCATGCCCGACTGGAAACCGGGAAGCCAGAAAGGAAAAACTGTTGACGTTCAGATAAAGGTGCCGGTGGAATTTAAATTGAATTAAACCCCCTCCCGCTTCGCGGGATCCCCCTGAAGGGGGACATAATTGTGGAATTAAGAATAATTACAGATATGTGTAGAGATTAGCCCCCCTTCAGGGGGGTTGGGGGGTTAATTATCATGCATAAAGAATGCAGCATGTACGGCCGGAGGGCACTCGGAATCCAATCCTTTTACAGCCTTCCAGATCACCTCGTTGAATTCTGCATCGCTGACCATATCCTCTTTTGTAAAATCAAACTTCTCGCTTTTCTTCTGCCATGAATTCTGCGCAAGGTTCTTTAAATTCAAATCAACATTAGATTGCCTGACTTTAAATGCAGGATGGTCCGGAGTATTATTCATACATCTCCATAATGGGATAGAGGGAGCATCATATTGTGTCATGGGAGGAAGTCCAAGGATCAATTCTATAGTCCGGAGCAGAGATGTTGTTGTATAAACTGTATGATCGACAAAACCCTGCTTCACGAATCCTCCTGCCAGATATGCGGTACTCCTGTGTGCGTCTACATGATCGGGACCGTTTTGTGCATCATCTTCCACAATAATTACCAGGCTGTTTTTCCACACACGGCTGTGACTCAGATAATCCACAAACATACCAACCGCAAGATCATTATCGGCAACATGTGCAAATGGAGTCGGTTTGTTAAGACTGAGTCCTTCAGTATGATCGTTGGGAAAGCGCAGAGAATTAAATCTGGGAAGATCGTCAATTGCCAATAGCGAATCAAAATCATTTTTCCACTGCCTGAACCGGACAGTGTCGCGGACCGACAGATCCCAGCTCGTAAAACTGGTGCAGAAGTGGTTTTTAAGAACGGGAATATTTGGTTTGTGATCATCAACAAACTCAGCATAGGAGCGATAACTTACTCCATTACGCTGACAATCGTCCCAGATGAAACCGTCTCTATTGTTGGCAATCAATATATTTCCTTCACCTGGATATTCTCCCCCTCTTCCCCCGTAGCTGGTTGGCCAGTTTTTTTCAAGGTAATCTGTGGCATAAGCCCCCATTGTCCAGTTATGTCCATCGGCGCTTACCTCACCGTTTACATAAAAATTATCAAGCAGGACAAATTCACGGGCCAGAGCATGCTGATTTGGTGTTATACTGTCACCAAAAAGAACTAAACCCGGATCGCCGTTTCCTTCAGGTAAATCGCCAAGAACCTGGTCATAAGAGCGATTCTCCTTAATAATGTAAAAAATATATCTGACAGGTGAAATGTCCCCAACTTTCATAGGTACAGGATTCCCTTTTACTCCTTCGGAAACCAGTTCCATATTTTTATTATACGGAGTGTTATTATAAACAGCCCGTGAATACTCTGACATCTGTTTAGCACCAGGAATGTTCAGAATTTCCAGGGTTCCCCTGAAAAGACCACCAATATATTGTTCTTTTATTTTTTGAACCTTTCCTGCAGCTTTATAAACCACAGTATCCCCTTTACGGGTGGGATCCGGACCATAAGGATTTGCATGAGAAGAAAGACCTTTTCCATTGCTTACCAGAATTTTATCATTTACTGTTCTCACACAGGTCGGATACCAGGCAGTAGGTATAAAACCTTTGCTTTCAGATGAACCGGGTTTTGTGACATTAAACACCGCCAGGCAATTATTGTCAGCATTTGCTATATAAAGAGTTTTTTCGTCCGTGCTCAGAGCCACACTGTTTGTTGTTGAGCCCGAAGGAGAACCGGGATAAAGCGCTGAATTAAGTGTCTCAATCACTCTCTTCTCCTTTGTATCAATTACCGAGACACTGTTATCATTTGCATTTGCAACATATAGGTATTTCCCGTTTCGGGTAATGCACAAATCGTTCGGATTATCTCCAACTCCAATTGAACCAATTATCTTCAGATGATCTGTATCAAACAATACAATTTTATCACAACCCCAGCAGGATATGAACAGAATTTTATGACTGGGCGATAATAGACATGTATACCCTTCTCCTCCAAGGGAATACCGGGAAACTACTTTCCTCGATTTAGTATCAAGCACATAAAGGGAATTGTCTTCTTCCGTTACCGCATACAACCTGTTATTACTATCATCCAGAGCGATCCCGGCAACAGAAATCTTTACAGGCCATGCATCTCCTATTCTTATAGAATCAAATACTGACAGGCGATTGTTCCGGATAGAATATCTTACGATTATATTATCATTTCCTCCTGATGCGTACAAATAATTGCCATCATCCGAGAAGGTCAAACCCAGCCAGGCTTTTCCGATAATGATTGAGTCGAGTATTACTTCCCTTTCAATATCAACCAGCTGAATAGTCTGATCACTTTCTCCGTTATTGGTGATTGCCGCGAGTTTTTTTGAAGGCGATACTGCAATATTAAGAGGCAGATCGCCGAGAGGCAATGTTTTTCCAACCGGTGTTAATCTCCATCCATTCGGTAAAGAGACGCTGTGGGATTCAATTTCCTGCAGAGACTGGGCCGGAAGATTAACACTGAAACCAATAAAAACTATCTGAAAAAGAATAAGTGTTTTTCTGAAATTCCCATTCATTCTCATTTATTTAGTTCATTCAATTTGCAGTTTGTCTCTTTTTCAGTACATCAGGTGTCAGAGTGATCAGATGACCTGTTTGTTTACCATTTCTATATGTTACAACTCTCACGGTAACCGGGCCTTCCGGAAGTTCAACAGGTTTTGAGTATTTTGGAGAATACGGATTTGGCATTGCGCCATCAATGGTATAATAAATATCCAGACCCGGAACTTCAGAATCCATGTCAACAATTGTTTTTCCGTCTTTTCCTCTGACATTAATAATTGCGTCGTAAATTGCAGGTGAGTAATTAACGCCTTCTATCTCCGCACGCTCAAATTGTTTTTCAACGCGTAAAATAAAATTTCCCCAGTTCTTAGATGAATTTGGAGACCAGAAATCTTCAGCCAATGCCCAACCCCGTGGCCATGTCATATATTCAGCATGGTGCAGGGTTACTACCTGTTCGGTCCAGAGGTTTCCCTGGCCGCCAAGAATATATTTTG
>JBARBF010000054.1:0-11840 GCA_049792755.1 Bacteroidales bacterium
GAGCCGATAATATTCAAAAGTGTTGTTTTTCCGCTGCCACTGGGACCTACCACACCTGTAAACTCGGCTTTCCCGATAGTAAGATCAATACCATTCAGGGCTGTAAATCTTCCTCCTGCTGTGAGAAAGTGCTTTTTGAGGGCTTCAATTGAGATGAGTGTTGAGTTTTCCATGATTGTTATGTAAATACTTTGTTAATTTACTTTTGTTAAGTTTCGTCTCATAAGATATTAGTTATCTTCTTTTTCCTTTGTGTTACTTTGTGTCTTACTTTGTGTCCCTTTGTGTCTTTTGCCCCCAGCCCCTTGAAGGGCATGCCGTCAACCTAAAGATTTTGTTTAGTTTGATTTACCGGCCTCTCCCCCTCGTTCCCCCTCTCCCGATGTGAGAGGGGGAAGATCATTCAGGATGTTGTAGTTAACTCTTTTATAGTTTCATTTATCTTTTCAATTACCAGATCGCTATCATTCAAAATCTGGCTATTTGTAAACCGGAGAACTTTTATTCCGAATCTTTCTAGTTCACCAGTACGGCCTTCATCATGGCTTTGAATTTCCTTTTCTGTATGAATTTCTCCATCTACTTCAATAACAAGTCTCAAATTATGGCAATAATAGTAAGCGATGTAGAATTCAATTGGATGTTGTCGGCGAAATGGAAAACCTGATTGACGAAACTTTCTGAGTATTTTCCACATAACTCTTTCCGCTTCAGTCGGATTCTTTCTCATTTGCAAAGCCAGAGAAAACAACTCAGCTTTTGCTCCGAAAAACATATTCTTTTCTATTACCTTATTCATTATTCCCATACTTTCATCAAAAATATACTCATTTATTCTGAATTAATGCCCCTCCCACTCCGGGGGAGGGGTTTGGGGAGAGGCTGACTGAGACCAGGTATCGCGTAAGTTGGTCGAATTAACATACCTAAAAATTAAAAATTGCCATAACCTGTATTCCTTTTCCGGAAAACATATTATTCCCGGATATGTTATTATAGATCGCAAATTTCTGCGGATTCCAGAAGAGAAAGAGGTAGTAAGTCCAGTTATCGCTCTGCCTTTGCAGGTTAATAAACCGGTACCACGATCTGTCGGTCCAGCTGTAGTAAATAATGCTTCCGATTTTATTAATGCCCACAGGATAATTTAAGGTAAGTGATGAAAATGTCTTATTCAAACCGGCATCAATTATCTCTACGGCGGTGCTATATCTGAAAAATTCGCTTGCAGCATATAATCCGTTTCCCAGACTGAAGGTGTAATCAATTCCGAGGGTAAACAATTTACTCCATGGAGGGAAATATGCAGAATCGAGAGTACTGTGAGTGAGGGAATACTCTGCCCATACACCAGGACCAATATCCCATTTACCATCAAGTCCGATCCGGTCTTCCGGGTAGCTTGGGGATCCATGAATCATAGATGGATTCAATAATCCGGTTAAATCAGCTGTACGATGGTGGTACGAAAAAGCTATTTCACCTTTAGAAACAGGTAGTTGTATACGACCTCCAAACTCAGGTATTTTTCCGACTGCAGGAACTGTTTCCCAACCAATAGTTTTATCATTGCCCCAGAGAATCCAAAGCCATGCATTTGCATTATTCTGAAAATAGTATCTGCCAAGCAGGCCATATACACCAGGTGTAAGTTGAAGAGGATCGCGAGGGTCAATCTGGTCGAACCACATTAACGGACGAAGCATACTTGCAGAACCAAAATTAATTTTCTGAAGTCCGGCCCTGATCTCAAATCGTTTTGTACTGAGTCGAAGCCAAAGCCTGTAGGGTTTGATCCCATAATCTGACCCAATGTTTTTCCAATCTGTAAACTCGTAATCCAAGTTGCTGTTAAAAGATAATTCAGCGTCAAATTTCAGATTATTCTTCAACTGGGTTCCAACAGAAACAGAAGGGATAAATCTGCCGCCTGTCTGCCAGTGTAAAGGTGTGGAAAAATTCAATCCGGAATAAGCGTCAACCTGACCCTTAAGTTTAACAAAAGTACTATCCTGTGCGTGCAAAGGGGCAAGCAGCAGAAAGATCATAATGGTAATATTTAATTTCAGATTACTCATTTATTTTTTCCCATTCTTACGGGGCATTATACCATAAAAAAAGAAGCTCATAACTTCAATAATCATTTGTTCAGGGTTCGGATATAGTTCAACCAGCTTAGGATCCGTAAGCATTTCAGTTAAATTGGTAAGAAAATAAAGCATAAATTCAGGTTTAATATCAGTGCGTATTTCTCCTTCTTTCTGTGCTTCCTGAATATCCTCAAGATAAATCCCGATCATTTTCTTTTTAATATCTTCTATAGTTTCCGCTAATTCTTCGTCCTGGTATTTATATATATCATCCACCAGCTCCTGGCTCATTTCGTGAGCATTGCTCATTTTAAGGTCAATAAGCTTCTTAACCTTTTCTTCATAAGGAATATCGCTGCTGTATATTTCCTTATAAGCTTTTGTTCCTGATTCGAATAGCTCTTCTATAAGATATTTTGCAATTGCTGTTTTATTGCTGAAATATTTGTAGCAGGTCATTTTGCTGACTCCGGCATCCTGACATATTTCTTCAATAGTCACCCTTCTTATTCCATGTTTCCAGAAAAGTGATTTTGCTGCCGCTGTGATAGCCTGAAATTTTTCAGATTTTTCCATACACATTACGAATAATAAATAAGTGTACAAATATAATATAAAAATACAAATAACGTATATATTATGTATTTTTGTTTATAGTTTCTTTATGGTCATTACAAGAGTCCTTCGTGTATCTTAATGTAATCCTTAGTGAAACTTAGAGGTAAAACATCATGCTCTTAACCACAAAGGGAACACAAAATAATATTCAAAGTAGCACCAAGGAGAGAAAGACAATAAATACCTTTTTTGCAGATTTTTATTCGTATATCGCTATTTCAGAGCATGAATAGAAAAATTCTGAGACCAAATGCTCCATTCAGTTTTTTTGTTTAACTTTAATATGTAATGTGATCGTGAAAGTTAGATAAAAGTATTGTATAAGTATGTATTACAGTGCATTAACAATGCAATACTTTTGTGACTGACGGGGCGTAAGCTTGGTATATTTTGTCAATAAATTTCAGTATCTTTCGTAAGTGCTACTAATATTCTCGCTGTATGAAAAAAAAGATTATTCTGAAAAGGGTGTTCCATCGTGATAAGTGGAGAATTCTGATCTTGTTCAATTATGATGAAAGTCTTGCTGCCCTTGTGAAACAAATTAACGGTTGCATCTTCAGTGCCACGTATAAAAGCTGGCATGCAGATGACACTGAAGAATTGCTGAAACAGATTCTTCATATCTTTAGGGATAAGGCAGATATTGACATATCGGCTCTGGCAATAAATCCAGCAGCGGGGATAAAAGTAGAGACGCCCAAATTGGGCGTCTCAAAAACATCAGCGATCAACAATGTGGAATATGAGACGCCCAATTTAGGCGTCTCTAAAACATCAGCGATCAACAATGTGGAATATGAGACGCCCAATTTGGGCGTCTCTACATCAACGCAAAATTTGGGCATCTCTACGATAACGCCATGTTCTAATGATGTTTTACCGGATATCAGACCCGAATCGCAAAAATCTGAAGATGAACTAATTTCGACCAGAAGAATAATTGAAAAGGTAGTTGACCGTGAACGTTTCAGTCCTGTCGAATTCAGGATCAATGAACAGGATGGAAGGCTGGCAATCAGGTTTACAGGACATTACGATGGGAAGTGGATTAATGAGATTGAATCATTTGGGAGGTATTATTATGATAAAGTCAGCAAGGAGTTTCTTCTGCCATGGTCAGTGATGACAGGTGATTCGCTTTCAGATTACTTCTCCTCACTAGGGATTGAAGTTAAAATAATCAAATCGGAACCAGTCGGGGCATTGAAGACCGCCAGGAGAGAGATGGGAGACAGGATACGAAGCAGGGAACTGGGTGAAAAGGCGTTTGGCGGACTTGATCTTATGAGGAGGTATCTTGATGAAGTGAGATACAGTGAAAGAACAAATGAATCTTATCTTGCGCTTCTAGAATTGTTTTTCAAGTATTTCAGTGAAAAGGATCCTCTTGATATTTCGAAGGAAGAGATTTCTGAATTTATTTATGATTTCATTGTAACCAAAGGGTACTCAAAATCTTATCAGAACCAGATAATTTCAGCCATCAAAACCTTTTACAGGATATCGGGCAGGAGTCGTATTGATCTTGAATTATTTGAGAGGCCAAGGAAAAGCAGGGCTCTTCCAAAGGTTTTTTCAAAGGAAGAAGTGCAAAGGATACTTAATGCAACGAGGAATACGAAGCATAAGCTGTTATTATGGATAATTTATTCATGCGGATTAAGGCGTTCGGAGGTGATCAATATCCGGTTGACCGATCTCGACCGGGATCGAAATGTGCTTCACATTAAGGAAGGTAAAGGGAAGGTTGACAGGATAGTACCTGTTTCGAAAAAAGTCTGGGAGAAAATAGATGAGTATGTTGATGGTTTTCATCCTTTAAAGTATCTTTTTGAAGGACAGCACGGCGGGAGATATTCTGTTGAGAGTGTCTACAGGGTTTTCAAGCAGGCGCTTCAGGCGGCAGGTATTAAAAAGGATGTAGGTGTTCACAGCCTGAGGCACAGCTATGCTACTCATTTGCATGAGAGCGGTCTGGATATCAGGTACATCCAGGAGCTGTTAGGTCACAGGAGTTCCAGGACAACAGAAATTTATACGCATGTCAGCCGTCGTAACCTGGTAATAATCAGGAGTCCGATTGAGGATATGGATGTCAGGTAGCAGGGATGGCACTGAGCTCAGAGCACCAGCCTCCACTGAAGTTTCAGCTGGCAGAACAGGGCACAGGTGAAGAACGGCTCAAATGCATTGCGGAAGAAGGTCTGAGGCATGAAGTGTGAGTATTTGATCTGCACCAATCTTTGAGAACTACGGGAAAAAGTTCAGGGTTCAATGCACAGAGCACGGGGGAAAAGAACTCAAAAAATCAGAATTCAGAATACTGTCCCTGTCAGCGGCTTGTATTATTTTTGTTTACTGTTAAGCTCTTCCCATATTTCTATAGGTTTATCCTCGCCTTGAAAATATTCCACACTTGAATTCTTTTCATATAATTCATAAGGTGGAATTATGTTTATTTTGCCAGAATCGGGATATTCGCATACATCAACATTTATAAGTGTTCTTATATCAAGATATGTGCATGGTTCAGGGCTATGGTTATAAAACTGGTGTGCTCCTGTTTGTCCCATTTCAAAGAAAACTATATCACCTTTAGTCATAGTATCAAAGCCATTTTGAGTTCGTATCGTCAATGTGCCAGAAATTATCATAATTAATTCCTCAGCGTGTCTGTGAAAATGATAAGGAAATGAAAACTGTCCGGGATTTAATAATCTTAAATCGAAGAATAGGTTTTTCGAATTCACGATTGACGAAAACCCGGGAGAGGAAGTAAATAGTCTGTAATTATTAATTTTGTTTGCATCCTCTTTAAATTGGATTTTGTCATTTTTAAAAATTGTTGCCATACTTATTTTTTTTAAATATTTGGTTATTTAATCTGTTAATGCAAATACATGTTATAGTCCAATAACAATTTTGTCCTTGGCAAATAATTAAATGGTTGTTTGTTAAAGGTAAAAAAATCGAAGGTCAAAAGCCAAAAATAAATGATGTACAAAAAAGGTAATAAACCTACTGCTATCCCCGCTTTTTTGCATGCAACATGCATATTTCCTAACGCAATAAACGAGTTATAAGCCATAAAATTCCGTCACATATACTAGCAATAAAACCCCAAAACCGATGAATAAAAGACTACTGCTTATATCAATAATTTTCATGTCTTTTCGGATTTCCAATTCTCAACCATCTTTGGTGACGGTTAGTATTAAGCCTGATTCATCGGTTACATCGGGTAGTGTTGTATTTCATTGTACTATCACAAATCCCACGAAGAAAAAATATAGATATTTTGACTTTGATCCAACTTGTAAGCAACATTACTCACCAGAATTTTGGGGAATAGTGATTAGAAAAGACACTTCAAATTATATGGATTGTTCTTTAGAGTTCGTGATGAGACGTCGTATCAATGATCCTGATGTAAAGCTTCACAAAAACAGCATTAGGACTTTTGATTTCTGCTTAAACTTCAATAAACTCTGTCCGGGATCTGGATTTGAAGATTTGTATAAGCTACTTAAACCAAAAACTGATTTTAGACAGTGGATTAAAGACTACAAAAGTGAATTATATGGTAATTATGAGGTTCAAATTTTCTACTTAAAAGATCCTTTTGATCGAAATAATCCATTAACATTAATTAGCAATTGGACTAAAGTTGAATATGTTCATAACTAATACCAGATAGTCCATTTTATCATTTTAATATTATACACCAAATGAAAAAGAAATATACTTTACTCCCAGCGAAAGTTTTAATCTTATCATTCTTATTATACCAGTGTTCTGGATCAACGACCCATGTTGGTCAAAATATTCAAGTAGAGCATGATTCTATTTATGACAATGAGGTATTCAACCAAACCATTAATTCTATAATTGATTCATTAGATTATCCAATTAGGGTGAATTTAGGAAACGATTACGCGGCATATACAACTATTTTTGTTGGAGATACAACATCCGAATTCGGTCACTACACTAACTTATATAAAGGAGCAGGGATTCTTATAGATTCAATAAATCCAAATAAACTTGGAGATTCAAGATTAGTGCTGTCAAATAAACAACTACAAAATGGCAAAGAAATCAAATTTGTATCTTCATATAAAGAATACACCAATTTAGTAGGTACAAATCCAAAAAACAGGGTTTTATTAGTTTTTTCCAGAATACATTTTAACAAAAAACATGATGAAGGTGTCTTTACCATAGATTTTAGTTGTTCTTATAATGCTGGCTCTGATTTTACTATTTATATTAAAAAAGAAAACAACCATTGGGAGCTAAAGCGCATCCTTGAAACAGCTATTAGATAATTCATTTATCAGCTTCGTCGCGACCAAAAACTACTCGTACACCAAGATTAAAAAACGGCTTATAACTCGGTCGGTTTAATTAATTGCCTTTTGCAACCCGGACTATTTTATCTCAGCTCCAAAAGTCTATGAGAGTATATTCATTTCAACTTATCAAATTTTGTTGCACCCGGACTGATCCTGCTGCCGAGACAAAGTCAATAGGGTTGCAAGCCGACGCGCGAGTTGTCATGGTTTTTGCATGCCACCTAGACAAATTTATCGTGACACGGAAATCCTGCCCACTTATCGGGACCACGCCATCTGGACAACTTCATCATGACAAGAAACCTTCGTCCATCTATCTGGACTTTGCAAAAACTCATGCCAACCCTGACACGGACGGCAACTCATTAAACCGCCGGGCCGTTAGGTTTCACTTATTCACAGACCAAGCGAACAATACTTTTAGAAAAAATGTTTATGCATTCAGTGAATACTATTATTAGTTTTGTTTTTTATTAAAAAGGAGGATTATCATGACAAACATTATTGATTTTGAAAATGTTTCTGTAGCAGGCTTAGAGTCATCACCTGTTTCGAAATCACTTGCAGGTTTACGCGCTAACGAATCAAGGTATTTTAAGAATAAATACAATCATAATTTTACTGTTAGCCCGGCTGCCAAAAGCAAAGATATACTTGACTATGTTAATAATATTCTTCAAAAGGAACGTAATATTATCATTTCATCAAAGCCCCTTGAAACATCAGAATTCGTGGTTGACGGTATAAAATGGACCTACGTACTCTATGAAAGCGGACTTTCAATCAACGTTATGTATACACTGAATGATCCTAAAAAAAGGGCAGTAGGCTTTAAACTTTCAGAAGGGATGGAAGTACCAAAAGAGCTTGAAGAGAAATTTAAATTTGCAAAACAAAAATCAAAACTTGCCGGAATAATTCGTGGATCATTTTTTGTAATTAAGGCGGAATATTAAGACTCCTTTTAATAAATCTGCAAAACCAAGACAGATTTATAATGTACTTGTAAATTATAACGAGACAACTTTCGGGCACCGAGACAGTTTTAAAAAAAGCAAAACCTAACTCGGACGGTTTAATTAATTGCCTTCCGCAACCCTGACAAATTCGTAATCAGCTATTTACATCTATGCTCTCAACTTCAATTCACTTATAAAATTTGGTGCAACGTGACTATTCCTGCTGCCGAAACAAAGTCAATGGGGTTGCGGGCTGACGCTCAGTTGTCATGGTTTTTGCACGCCACCTAGACAACTTTATCGTGACATGACAAATCCTACCCACTTATCGGGACAACGCCATCTGGACAGCTTCATCATGACACGAAACTTTCGTCCACTTACCGGGACCTTGCAAAAACACATGCCAACCCAGACACGGACGGCAACTCAATTAAACCGCCGGGCCGTTAGGTTTCATAACTCGAGAAAAACCAGGCCGTCTTCGTTAGATAATTTACCGTGACAAGTATATTTTGCCCCACTTATCGAATTCGCCATCTATCAAATTTATCTGGACATGACCGGCTTGCCCCGACGCTTGCTTGCATATGATAATTCACGGTTTTGTTTTGGAAGAAGATACAAAACCGGCTCACGAGCATCATCTGCAAGCTGACCGACCCTTCGCAAGCCTAATTTGTCCAATCTATCGGGACTTAAGAAAGTTACGAAACCTAACAGCCAGAAGAGAATTCCATTATGGCTTTTGAAAATTCTACTCCAGTGACAATACAGGTGACTTATTTCGCAATTAATGGATTATCCATCTTTTTGTATCCTTCTTTATGCAGTGATTCACCTACTGTTTTATCTTTTCCAGTAGCTTTTCTTTTCTGGAATGCATTATTCAAGGATTCTGTAGCCTTTTCAACTGCATGTTCTTCAATTTGCAAAATAGTCTTGACCTTTACCAGAACATAATCAAAGACTTCAGAGTTACTTGTGATTATCTTATAACAGCCAATTGCAGGTAAAAAACCTTCAGGTGTTTTATAAGCACCTGGTTCAAAACGATACATATCTTGAGTTATTAATCATTTTAGATAAATTGTGTTGTATGACTGGATACTTAAGTCATAAACAAAAATAATTAAAATGTGACTGATCCGTCAAAGCATGAGAATTTTATAACACCGAGACAGTTTTAAAATTGTTACGAAAACCTAACACGGACGGTTTAATTAATTGGCTTCGGCAGCCCGGACAAATCCGTAATGCATTATAAAGTCTATGAGAGTCTACTTTCAGCAACTTATCAAATCTAGTGGTACCCGGACTGATCCTGCTGCCGAGACAAAGTCAATAGGGCTGCCGGCCGACGCTCTGGTGCCTTGTTTTTTGCTCGCCATCTTGACTGTTTCATCATGACACGAAACTGTTCGTCCATTTATCGGGACTTGGTACCGTTTAGACAAATTATCGTGACGCGAAAGCTATCGTCCACTTACCGGGACTGGCAAAAAACGCAGCACCCCGACACGGACGCCAACTCATTAAACCGCCGGGCCGTTATGTTTAATTCCGTGACCCCCTGCGTGTTAGACTGCTCAATAAGAACTAAACATAACAGAAAAGCAAGGCCATTGTACTGTGACAATTTCTACCCATCTGCCAGGACTAATCCATCTGGACAAATATCGTTTGACGAATAAATTCTTGCAACTTACCGGGATTAATTTCGAGACAAACTTCTTAATACGAGACAACTTTTTCAGAAAATAGCTACCTTTACAAAAAAAATATCATGAGTACAATTGAGCTTAGACATCATATAATTGAAAAGCTCTCTCTTATTGATGACGACTCATTCTTAAAAGCAATCAAGACAATTATAGAGTCTAAAGTTAACGAGGGAGTCTATAAGCTTTCTGATTTCCAAAAGAAACGAATTGATTCAGGAAGAGAGCAAATAAAAAAAGGACAAACAATTTCTAATGATGTTCTGCAAAAAGAGATTGACCAATGGCTAAATACAAAATAGATTGGTCAATTGAAGCAAGATTAGATCTAATAGATATTCTAGAATTCTACAGAATTAGAAACAAATCTTCTCTTTACAGCAAAAAGTTAAATACTAAGATCAATAAAAGCCTTAAGTTGATTAATAAAAATCCATTGATTGGATTACAATCCCAGATAGCTTCTGTTAGAGCATTAATTACCGGGGACTACCAAATTATTTATGAGATTTTCGACAACCTGATCCTAATAATCATGATATGGGACTGTCGTAGAGATCCTGAAGATAAGGTCCTAGATCAGAGAATAAAAAAATAAAAAACTAAACATAACTCGGACGGTTTAATTAATTGGCTTCGGCAGCCCGGACTACTTCTCAATCTTCCCCAAAAGTCTATGAGAGTAAACTTATCTCAACTTATAAAACCATGTAGCACCTGGACTGGTCCTGCTGCCAAGACAAGGTAAATAGGGCTGCCGGCCGACGCGCTGGTGCCTTGTTTTTTGCTCGCCACCTAGACTATTTCATCGTGACCCAAAACTCACACCCGTTACCCGGACTTGGTACCGTCAAGACAGCTTCATCGTGACCAGTGGGTTCTCGTCCATCTACCGGGACTGGCAAAAAACGCGGCACCTCGACACGGACGCCAACTCATTAAACCGCCGGGCCGTTATGGTTAATACTATGACTCTATGCACTTTAGACGATTCCTTAAAGAACTAAACATAACAGAAAAAGCAAGGTCGCTCAACCATGACAACAACTGCCAATCTACCTGGACTGGTTACCTTGACCAATTTCGAATGACGAGACAACCTCTACCCATTTATCGGGACTTGTAAAAGCCATGATAAGGAATTGGTACAAGATTTGTTAACTCTCTGTATACCTAGCACCTATAATTATGAAGAAAATACTTTTATTACTTTCTTTCTCTTTAGTTCTAATCTCTTGTGAAAAGTCCCATGATCTAAAAAACCTTAAATTAGATCAAATCTCTATAAGTGATTGTAAGTCTACAAAGGGCATCCTCACAGATAGCATCAAATACAAAACTGTAGACAATAATTATTTGTCTATAACCCATGTAAATAGCTATTTTAATTGCGACCCTGGGATATTAACAGTTGACATTAAAACGCAAAACGATACAGTAATTATAAATGAATCTGAAGAACGAGGATTATCAAATTATATATGTCCATATGATTTTAGCTTCAGAATCGGTCCAATGGATTATGGAACTTATAATTTTGTCCTAAAAAAAGGAGGGCTTCTTTACATTAGGTTTATAATTGATTTTAAATCAACGACAAATGGTGGCTTTATGATAGCACATCTTGATAAATAATATTTCTAATAATAGAATAAAAAAACTAACCATAACTCGGACGGTTTAATTAATTGCCTTCGGCAGCCCGGACTACTTCTCGATCAGCCCCTAAAGTCTATGCGAGTAAATTCATTTCAACTTATCAAATTTTGTTGCACCCGGACTGATCCTGCTGCCGAGACAAAATCAATAGGGTTGCAAGCCGACGCTCTGATGCCTCGTTTTTTGCTCGCCATCTGGACTATTTCATCTTGACCCAAAACTCATACTCATCACCCGGACTTGGTACCGTTTAGACAATTTATCGTGACAAGACACATTTAGTCCATCTACCGGGACTGGCAAAAAACGCGGCACCGCGACGCTGACGCCAACTAATTAAACCGCCGGGCCGTTAGCTGCAAGGCAAATTTGCCCCAAGTCCTCATTACACAAGGACTTCCGACGCGCGCGCAAGAGTTTTGCAGCCCATCCCTG
>JBARBF010000055.1:0-26622 GCA_049792755.1 Bacteroidales bacterium
CGATGGAGGATCCGCTCTCGATGCTGTTGAGCAAACGATCAGGACAATGGAAGACAATCCTCTTTTCAATGCCGGCAAAGGTGCTGTCTTTACTCATGATGGCAAAAATGAACTTGATGCAGCTATAATGGATGGATCAAATCTGGCTGCCGGGGCTGTGGCAGGAGTTACTGACATTAAGAATCCCATCACCGCAGCAAGAAGGGTAATGACAAATTCCCAGCACGTGATGCTTGCCGGATCGGGGGCTTCACAATTCGCTAAAGAACAGGGCCTTGAAATAGTTCCGCCATCATATTTTTATACTGAAAAACGATTTAACGAACTTCAGGAAATATTAAAGAAAGAAAAGAACGGCACCGTAGGATGCTGCGCTCTTGACAAAAGCGGAAATCTTGCTGCAGGGACATCAACCGGTGGCATGGCAAACAAGAGATACAACAGGATAGGCGACTCACCTATAATTGGTGCAGGCACTTATGCGAATAACAACACCTGTGCAGTTTCTGCTACAGGTCATGGTGAATATTTTATAAGATGGACCGTTGCTCATGATATTTCCGCATTAATGGAATATAAAGGACTTTCAATAAAAGAAGCTTCAGAACTGGTTGTAAATGATAAACTTGTAAAGGCAGGTGGGAGTGGTGGAATGATTTGTGTTGATAAGAATGGTAATATATCCATGCCGTTCAACTCGGCAGGTATGTTCAGAGGATTTGCCACGGCAGATGGTAATGAAGGGATATTTCTTTATAAGGATGAAGGAATAAAATAGAAGAACTGGCACAACTTGTCCCGCTAGGCGGGAGAGAGCACATAGTTGCACAGAATAAGAAGACATGATGTTTAAGCCCCCCATTTCGGGAGATTGGGCGGGGTTAAAAAAGGAAGTGAAAAAGCTTCTATATAGCAATTTATTGGATTGTCAGCTTCGCGGCTGTTGTTCTTATCCTGATATATGCTTTTGTTTCATTATCAGCTCCTGCAGTTCCAAGCAAGGTAGTTGAATAATTGTTTTCAGCTTTTATGATACCCGGAAATTTTGCTGCAGGAAAATCTACCGGTGAATCTGTCGCAATTATATCGGCTTTAAATGAAAAATCCTTACCGGTTTTCAAATTAACCGGAGATTGATTCGAAAATATGTCTATACCAGTGAATGCTTTATTCAGATCTGAAATTGTTATCGATCCGTATGTAGCTTTTGACTTGAGTTGTCCATTTAATTTCCCTATATCATATTCTGTATAAGTGCTTTCTGATAAGATGTTATTAATTGATTTGATGCTATAACTATCAGATTTAGAATTACTGACAAGAGAACTAATATCGCCTATCCTTATTTTGGAAATTGAGGAATTAATCATGAGAGCCTGAGCATTTTCAATATTTACAGATTGACAGTTAAGAAGAGTAAATATTATCCAGTTTGCTTCCTCTATATCAACTTTACCATGGTCGACATAAATCGCACTTACAGGCTTTATATTCCCTTTTGTCAGCTTTTTTGCACTTAAAATTCCCTGAGAAAGCCTTACATTCAAAGTTCCGGTAAGCTCTTCAATTGATATATTACCAAACTCACTGGTAACACCCAGATCAATGTAGGAAGGTGCTTTAATTAAGTAATCAATGTTAAAGCTTTTTCTGCCTTGTCTGAATTCCTCTGAAAAGAATCTTTTATCATATAATGTACAGATGAAAACAGTATCTTTTAATTTATTTATGCTGATTGTGACCAGCTTCAGACTCTTTTGAACCAGCTCCTTGTCGTCCTGGACTATAGTAATCGTCGCACATACAGAGAGAGAATCATCATAAGTAGTAACGACATTTACATCCCCGTATTTATTTGAGATTCGCAGAGCAGTTCCTTTTTCAATGGCAAAATCTCTTCTGATATGGCAATTATTATTCTGGCCTGAAATGGTGATTGAAATCAACATTAGCATAAAAAGACCTGATATTTTTCCATAAAGTTTCATATTTATGTATCTTTAATTAAAGAACTTTTTAATTCCTTCTTTTCTTATCTTAAAGACAGTATTTCTATGATTTTGCTGCAAAAAAAAGCGGAAATGTATTAACATTCCCGCTTCGGAAAATATTTTATAGAATAGTGATTAATTGAGTCTTACAGTGCCATATGACGCAAGTACTTTAACTCTGGAGGAAGGATTCTCCTCATTTCCGACAGTCCCTGACAGCTCAGTTGAATTATTTTCGACAACGCGTCTCTGATTTTTAAAGGTATCTTCATTATATTTAAATCCGCCATATGATACTTTTGCATCGAGTTTGTAACTTGCAGATTCTTCAATTCCCAGTTTAACACCCATATAATGAGTTTCGATGTCAATAGATTCAAAGCCTGCCGGGATACGATCTATTGAAAATGAACCATAACTTCCGGTGTAGTTAACCTTTTTTGTCAGTTCACCTATATTCACTTCAGTATACCCACTTTCAAGAACAAGGTTTTTAATGTTATCAATTTTTATGTTATCATATTTACATTCACCAACTATAGAGCTGGTTTCCCCAAGAATTATTTTGGAATACTTACTATCAAGGAGTAATGCCTGGCTTTTTGCTATCTCCATAGATCCTACATATCTTTCAACCAGGTTGAACCATCCTGTTTCGTCGATAGTACCTTTGCCATAGGAGAGGTTAAGTTGGCTTAGAGGTTTAATATTGCCTCTGGTAAGTTTTCCGGCTGTAAGGTTTCCGTATTTAATATCCAGGTCCATTAATCCGTGAAGCTCGTCGATATCGGTATTGCCATATTTGTTTGAAAGGGTGAGATCAGTTCCGACCGGCATTTTAATATTATAATCTATCCTGAATCTTTTTGAATCACCCCAACCCGAAAAATTGAAATTATCATCAATTACGGTTTTTGCCGAGATCACATTGATGCCTTCAGAAAATTGGACATCTATTTTGTCGAGAAAACTCTGAGCCTTTTCTTTATTCGACATATCAACAGTTACTTTAACATCTATAACTATCTGGTCCTTATCCCAGCTCTGAATTACCACATCTCCATATTTGTTACCTATCTGAAGAGTTTTTGTTCCTGCCGTGTACTCCTTATGGAACTCCTTTGTTACCTCATCTGCAGATATTGTGGAAGAGATTAAAAAGAGTGATATTATGAAGAACATCCCTGGTTTATAATTTGACTTTTTCATTTTCCTTCTTGTTTTTATTGTCAATCCTGATTGTTTTGAGCTGATTTACTATATAAGTCATTACTTCAAGTTTAGTCTGATAATGTTCAATCATTGCATTTATAATACGTTCATCATTAGGATTTGCCTTGAGTTCTTTCTGTAAAGAGACGTATGTTGAATCCATGCTTTTTATCTCTTTCATAAGCATTGTTTTTTGAGCAGGATTATTTTTCAGATCCACATTTACGATTTCTCCTTCCATAAGGTTTACCTGGTGCACATAATAATTCTCAACTTCTTTATATTGAGGAGACACTTGTCCGAGTGTCATCCTGCTTCTGCCGGCACGGATAAAATGGTCCCATGTCCAAAGAGAAGAAAGAGTGATCAGAAGTGTTACAACTGCTGCTTTTAAAAGGTAAGGGACAATACTTCTTTTAATGGTATTGACCTGGAATCTCATCTCAAGTTTTCTGTTAAATCTTTCCAGATGACCTTCCGAAGGTTCTGCATCTTCGAAAAAATCTTTATTGTTCCTGATTATGTCCTCTATGCTTTTCATATCCGTCGATTTTTCATTTTCCTTTTAATTCTCCAATGAGTTTTTGTTTTGCTCTTGAAAGTTGTGATCGTGATGTACTACTGTTAATGGAAAGTATTTCTGCTATTTCATCATGATCATATCCTTCGAGAAGGTAAAGAGAAAGTATAACTCTGTATCCGTCGGGAAGTCTTTCAATAGCCTCTTTAACTTCTTCAACCCTTACATCAATCTCCTCATATCTGGCCATGTCTTCGCCGCTGTCATCTCTTATCCCAACATGCGACTCTAAATCTTCAAAGATCGCTTTTCTTTTATTCAGGGCATCAAGCGAACGGTTAACCACTATCTTTTTAAGCCATGCACCGAAGCTTACAGTTCCTGAATAAGTATCAATTTTTTCAAAGGCCGACAGGAATGATTCCTGCATTATATCTTCAGCTTCCATCGTGTCATTTACAATTCTCAGACTCGTATTGTACATAGCTTTGTAATACAACTTATATATCTGAAACTGTGCTTTCTGGTCACCGCTCTTACACCCGTCCAAAAGATCCTGGTGTAGGTTTCTGAATGCCGCTTCTACATTTGCCATCTTTACGTAAAGACTAGTTTTTATATGTGTTGCTGCACCCACCTTCTATTAATTTTCTAATCAATAGACGTGGTAATTTTTTTAATGCTGCACTCAATTTAAGAAATATTAAAAAGAAATTTCAGAACAAGTTAATAATTATTCCCTGAGTTACATGCCCGCTTGAGTAGTTCAGTTCTGAACCAAAAAGGCTGTGTGGTATGGAAAATACCAGAAGGAGTACAAATGCAGCCACTATAGTGTATACAGGTCTATCTGTCCTTCTGTTCATGACAACTGCTAAAATCCAGAATATTAATGCAATAAGTGTTTTATTATCAGTTAGATCCCATCCAAATGGAATTCCTGTCCAAAAATCATGAAATGCAAAATACTGAACCAACGGACCAAGCATCATCCCTCCGGCAATTAAAAGAATTAAAGTCCAAAGAGCATATTTCCTGTACATAGGATATTTTATCACTCCCATTAACCCGGCAAGTGTTGAGAAGAGCATAGCAATAAACATTAGAAGTATATGAGGAATCAGTACATATGCCGGCACATCCCCTTTAAATCTTATCACTACCGGACTGTCTTTGAGGTACGTTTTAGATCCATTCATATCGGTAATTTCAACATAATACTGTAATTTCCCGGCAACAGGTTGTTGTGGCACATCTGCATAGAATCCAGGATGTTTTGGATCGTCCCTGTAAATAAATTCTGCAACCTGATATTCATTATCAGACCTGTATCGCTTAAAAAAAAGTTTAGCCGTGATATTTGAATCCTTCAGATCAAGTCTGACCTCCGGCTTTTCACCAAGACTCATGGTTCTCACTAATTTCAGTTCATGAATTGAATTATTAACAGCGACATTTATACGCTTCGGATATGTAGGACCGGTCATGCGCTGGTATACCGCTGCAAAAATTGTAATCAGGAAAGCCAGAAACCACAGTATAAATTTTTTCATTTTGGTAAATATTTAATTTCAGATATAGACTTAGACGCATATTCCTTTACAGTTGTATCACCAATATAACATTTTTACCATTGCGCAATACTTCCACACTGATAGTCTGTCCGTGTTTCAGCTGACTCAGTCTGAACATATAATCCTGTATATTATTTACCTGTTTCCCGTTGATAAAGGTAATAATGTCGCCTTTTTGCATTCCTCCAAGCGCCGCAGGCTTTCCCGGAGTAACAAAATCAGCCCTTAACCCGTTTTTAATGACTCCTGCGAAATCGGGCATTATTCCCAGTGTGACCCCTTTTCTTCCCGGGTACCTGTTCACCTCTACCTTAGGTCCGGCTTCTTTGAACTCCAATCTTGAATTTTCAGAGGCAAGATCACTGGCAACGTTGAAAATCAATCCGGAGATCTCGACCATCCCTTTGAAGTTTATCTTCTCCCAGGTATCAGTCGGAGTATGGTAATCCATATGAGCACCTGTAAAATAGAATAATACAGGAATATTCTTGCCGTAAAAGGAAGAATGATCTGAAGGACCGTATCCTTCTTCTGACAGAGTAAGCTTAATAACTGAAGTATCGGTCTTTGCATAGACCAGATCTTTCAAGCCTTTGGCAGTACCAACTCCTCCGATTTGAAGATTATTGGTTTCGTTCAATCTTCCAACCATATCCATATTTATCATTGCGTTGACCTTTGAGAGATCTATCACAGGATTATCAACAAAATGCTTTGACCCCAAAAGTCCTTCTTCTTCTCCGCTAAAGGAGAGACAGATTATGCTTCTTGGATGACTTCCTTTTGTTCCGGCAAATTTTCCGGCAAGTTCTATCATCATGGCAACACCTGATGCATTATCATCAGCACCATGATGAATTCCTATTGTATCCAGCGCCCTGCTTCCTGAACCGGGTCCACCCATGCCGAGATGATCAAAGTGAGCACCCAGGATTATATATTCATTTTTCAGTTCAGGGTCCTCGCCTGGAAGCAGCATCATGACATTTCTTGTACCAGCCAGCTCCCTTACAATTTCAGCCTTCCCTTTCACGGAAACTTTAGTGGAAAATGAAAACGGTCTTTTGCTTTGGTTCAGCCTTTTTTCCAGAGAAGCAATAGTATTGTTCGATCCTGAGAGAATATTATCGGCGACCTCTTTCTTTATCCTGATAACGGGGATATCAACCGAATAACCTTCCAGATTCAGCGGTTCAAATGTATCCTGAGGATCAAATACCGGACCAGAAACCAGCAGAACCCCCGCTGCGCCCATATCTTTTGCCAGCAGCGCCTTATCCCTGTCAGCGCTGAAAGAAATAAAGGGGCTTTTATTGTTATCAGGCTCGGGATCGCCACGAAGTATAATTACCCATTTCCCTTTTGGGTCAATGCCGCTGTAGTCGTTCCATTTAAGGCTGTCGGCGCTGATATTGAATCCATATCCAGCAAAAATAACAGTTGATTCAAGCCCAGTGTTTGAACTGAAAGCCAGTGGCATAAAGTTCTTATCAACAGTATAATCAATTCCGTTGGCTGACAGGGAATTGGATTTACCTTCAAGGACTCTTTTAGTAACTTTATACCTCTGAAATCCGTCTCCCGATAATGGGACCAATCCGTAGGAGAGAAGCCTTCCTTTTATATATTCGGCAGCCAGACTATCTCCCGGAGATCCGGTAAGTCTTCCCAGAAGTGCATCCGATGACAAGTACTTTATATGCTGCTGAAGTTTCTGTTCACTGACTTGTCCGCTTCCGCTGATTGAAAATATAAAAAGCAGGAACAGTATCGGAAGAGACTGAAAGAATCTTCTGTTTCCGAGAGGATTATTTTTTTTCATAACGGGTTTTCTTTATTCAAAAAGTTTAAATGCTTCTTTAATTAATCCGATTGCTTCCATTAGTTGTTTTTCCGTAATAACAAGAGGAGGAGCAAACCTGATAATATGATTATGGGTCGGTTTTGCGATAAGCCCTTTATCTTTCATGGCCAGGCAAACATCCCACGCCTCTTTTCCATTCTTTGGTTTTATAACAACGGCATTCAGGAGCCCTTTTCCACGGACAAGTTCAACCATATCTGACTTGATATTGCTGAATTCAGACCGGAAAATTTTACCCAGGTGGTCAGCATTCTCTGCAAGTTTTTCATTTTTAATAACTTCAAGCGCTGCAACAGCCACTTTTGCCGCAAGCGGATTACCTCCGAAAGTTGAACCATGTTCTCCGGGTTTTATTGTGAGCATAATCTCATCATCGGCAAGTACTGCGGAAACAGGCAGCACACCTCCGGATAATGCTTTCCCCAGAATCAGAATATCCGGACGTACTCCTTCATAATCACATGCCAGCAGTTTGCCGGTACGTGCAATTCCAGTCTGAACCTCGTCAGCTATAAAAAGTACATTTTTTGACTTGCATAGCTCATACGACTTTTTCAAATAACCATCGTCAGGAACAAACACACCTGCTTCACCCTGAATAGGTTCAACGAGAAAACCTGCCACATCCGGATCTTTAAGTGCAGATTCAAGAGCATTTAAATCATTATAGGGTATTATTATGAAACCGGGAGTGAATGGTCCGTAATCATCTCTTGCGTCCGGATCAGTCGACATGGAAATGATAGAAATGGTTCGTCCATGAAAGTTGCCTTCGCAGGCTATTATCTTTGCGTTGTTTTGTTTTATGCCTTTTTTCTTATAGGCCCATTTACGGCAGAGTTTCAGAGCAGTTTCATCAGCTTCTGCCCCGGAATTCATCGGCAGAACCTTGTCGTATTTAAAATACTTTGTTATATATTCTTCATATTCGCCAAGTACAGAATTATAAAATGCCCTGGAAGTCAATGTAAGCCTTGATGCCTGTTCTGTTAATGCTTTAATAATTGCAGGATGGCAGTGACCCTGATTAACTGCAGAATAAGCTGATAGGAAATCAAAATATCTTTTCCCTTCGACGTCCCAGACAAATGGTCCTTCACCTCTTTCCAGAACAACAGGAAGAGGATGGTAGTTATGGGCACCAAATCTGTCTTCCCGGTTAATATAATCCTGAGTATTCATGTTATTGATTATTAAATAGATAAATATTTATTAAATGTGCATACAATCTTACGAAAGCTTTTTAATATTTCAAAATGCGCATTTCACCCCGCAACCATAAAATGGTCTCTCCTTCACCCGGTATCCCCTTCTTTTTCCCATAATCCGGGTCTGAGGCGCTTTGTTCTTTCCTCTGATTGTTCATGTCGCCAGTTTTCAATATTTGCGGTATGTCCGGAAAGGAGTACTTCCGGTACTTTCCATCCATTAAAGTCAGCAGGTCTTGTATAAACCGGTGGTGCAAGAAGATCATCCTGAAAGGAGTCGGAGAGTGCAGACTGTTCATGGGTAATAACTCCGGGGATAAGTCTGACTATCGCATCAGTAATGGCAGCTGCAGGTAATTCACCTCCCGAAAGTACATAGTCTCCTATCGATATTTCCATGGTAATCAGATAATCGCGGATCCTCTGGTCTACTCCTTTATAATGACCGGCAAGAATTATAATATTTTTCTTAAGGGAAAGTCGGTTAGCTAATTTCTGGTTGAATTTTTCTCCATCCGGCGATGTATAAATTATCTCATTATATTCTCTCTCGCTTTTGAGTTTTTCAATTGCTTTAAACACCGGTTCAATCATTATCACCATACCGGCGCCTCCTCCGAAGGCGTAATCATCTACACTTTTATATTTATCATTCGTAAAATCGCGAAGATTGACAATGTTAATCTCTACCAGTTTTTTCTCTTTTGCCCTTTTAACTATTGAATGGTTCAACGGGCTTTCGAGCAGTTCCGGCTGGACAGTAAGGATATCGATTCTCATACGGATTATTTTTGGTAAAATTACAAAAATTAGATCCATTAATTGCAAAAGTCACAATCCCGAGTACTCGGGATTACGCGAAGGTCACTAAGAACTGATTTAATAAGTTTTTTCTTTGGTTGCTTTGTGCCTTCTTTGTGAATTCTTTGTGGTTGAAAAAGACTTTCATTGGTACTATTGGCTCCAAAATTTAAAAATTAATTTTTTCAATTATATTTGCCGGATGAATTGTCGAGTGAATTGCGGAGCATGTTGTATTGCATTGTCAATATCGTCACCTATACCCGGTATGCCGGATGGCAAAAAGGCAGGAGTAAGATGCATCAATCTGAAAGATGATTACAGATGTGCAATTTATAATGATCCGGGATATCCTAAAGTATGTTGTGGTTTCAGAGCGGAACCTGAATTTTGCGGGTCAAATCGGTCTGAGGCTTTGAAGATATTGTATTCGCTATTGAAAAAATAACACCTTGATAGAACCTTTAGATGGAGGATAGGATTGCTTCGCTTCGCTCGCAATGACGCCGCAAATAAGGTTAATTCAGATTGGGGCCAAATTAAATTATGTAAAGTTCACGGTCATTGCGAGTACCCGATGAAATCGGGAGACGAAGCAATCCTTTTTTACCTTCCTGAACTAAATACGACTTTTCCGCCAACAATCGTATAATCCACCTTTGTCTTCATAATCTCATTTTCAGGAATTGTCAGCAAGTCTTTATCAACAATAACAATATCTGCAAGAAAACCCGGCTTGATCATTCCTTTCCTGTTTTCCATAAACTGGGCATATGCTGAACCGAGGGTATAATATTTTATAGCTTCTTCCATTCGGATTTTCTGTTCAGGCTGCCAGCCTTCACCTTCTTCTCCAAGCCTGTCTTTGCGTGTAACTGCTGCATATAATCCTTCCATCGGATTAAGTGGTTCGACCTGATAATCAGTTCCAAATGCCAGTATTGCACCGGCATCTGCCAGACTTTTCCATGCATATGCACCTTTTGCTCTTTCAGGGCCAATGCGTTTCTCGCAGAATTTCTTATCAGAAATACAATGTGTTGGTTGCATCGAAGCGATCACTCCAAGTTTTTCAAAGCGAGGAATATCGGATGGTCGAAGAGTCTGAGCATGTTCAATCCTGTGACGGCTGTCACGTTTACCATTCACTTTTTCAGCTTTTTCATAAGCGTTTAATACCCAGTAATTTCCTTTATCACCTATTGCGTGGACGCCAACCTGGAACCCGTATTTGTCAGCTGTGATGATCATTTTCTCCATTTCTTCATATGGCATAAGGGCGAGGCCTGAGGTAGAAGGATTATCGGTAAAGGGTTCAAACATTAATGCTGTGCCTGATCCTATAGTGCCATCCATAAAAGCTTTCAGGTATCCAAACCTTATCCAGTTACCTTCTCTGGGATAATGCTTTTCAAGATCAAGATATTTTTTTAGAAGAAGGGTGTCAGCAGTAAGAGCTTTTCCAATATCTATTCTGCATGTGAGCTCTCTTGCTTTCTGAATTCTCTCATAAGCATCAAAATCTGCAGCCCCGGGAATCTGAAGGCTGGTGACTCCATATTCACGGGCTTCTTTCAAAGCGAGAAGATAGCCCTGCCATCGCCTGGTATTTTCTTCTTCAGGTGTTCTTCCCGGCTGAACAGCACCGGTTTTTATCATATCCATGGCATTCTCTTTAATTATTCCTGTGGGTTCACCTGTAACAGGATCTTTTTGAATTACTCCTCCAAAAGGATCAGGAGTGTCTTTGGTAATGCCTGAAGCTCTGAGCACGCAAGAATTAACAAGAACTGAATGGCCGTCTGCCCTGCTGAGTATCACCGGATTTTTTGGTGAAACCTTGTCAATGAGTTCTTTTGTCGGCCATTTTTTGTCAATAAACATCTCGTGTTCCCAATGGCCTCCACTAATAAGTTCACCAGGATTTGATCTGGCAACATGCTCTTTAACTTTTTGGGTTATGACTGAAGGATCAGTAGTGTACCGGAGTTCGATATAATCCGGGTCAAGAGGGCCGAAATGAACATGTGCATCATTGAAACCAGGAAGAACAAGCCTTCCTCCGGCATCGATGACTTTTGTGCAGCACTTTTCTATTAATAGTGATATATCAGATGTTGAACCAACGTCGATTATTTTTTCTCCCTTTATGGCGACAGCCTGTACTATTGGTTTATTTTTGTCATTTGTCAGAACTTTCCCGTTTATTATTACGAGGTCGGCTTTTTCCTCTTGACCACATAAGAGTGATACAGTCATGACTAATATTAATAATGAGATAATTAGGTTTTTCATTTTTATTAATTTCAAATGGGTAAATATATTAAAATATTCATTTATCAGGATTTCTTTGAGATCCTTCGTGTCTTGGCGTCTTAGTGGCATTTTTTTTGCCACAAAGGCACCAAGGCACTAAGTTACATCAAGAAATTTAACTTCTCTTTAAGAATTTTGTTGATTTTTAATGATGTATAGTATTACAAAACAGGTAATTTCGCAAAAAAAACAATTGATTATGAACATTGCCTTGATAGGATACGGAAGAATGGGTCACGAAATTGAGTCCATTGCCATTAAACGAGGTCATTCAATAAAACTGAAAGTAGATCAGTATAATGAAGATGATCTGAAAAGCGATCATTTGAACGGGATTGATGTTGCAATAGAGTTTTCTTCACCGGAAGCAGCATTCAGTAATATATGTAAATGTCTGAATGAGAAGATTCCTGTTGTATCAGGCACTACAGGCTGGCTGGAAAACTATAACAGAGCAGCAGAGGTGTGTAACAGGAATAATGCATCTTTTATTCACTCTTCAAACTTCTCTATAGGAGTTAATCTGCTTTTCCTCCTTAATAAAGAGCTGGCAAAACAAATGGAACGATATCGTGACTATAATGTCTCTATTGAGGAAATACATCATACAAAAAAACTGGATGCACCCAGTGGAACGGCAATAACGCTGGCAAGCGGTATAATTGAGTATAATTCAGCTTATAAAAAGTGGTGTTTTGAAAGAGATAAAAATGATGAATGTGTTCCAATCCGATCAATACGCGAGGGGATGGTTCCCGGAACGCATACAGTTACCTGGGATTCAGACATAGATACTATAAGCCTCAGCCATGAGGCAAAAAACAGAAAAGGTTTTGCATTTGGAGCCGTTGTAGCTGCAGAATATATACATTCCAGAAAAGGAGTGTTCACAATGAACGATGTAATGGGATTCTGATTATTATTTATATTTTTACCTGCTCTAAAAAACAGTTTTATTATGAATGAACTATTTACAAAAAAAAATATAAGGTTTGCAATCGTTGCATTTCTTTATATACTTGTTGTAATTTGGATTGGTAATTATTGGTTCCTGATTGGGTTAGCCGTAATCTATGATTTATATATCAGTGAAAAAGTTAACTGGACATTCTGGAAAAAGAGAAACGGCAAGAACAGCGCATTTGTTGAATGGATTGATGCACTGATTTTTGCAGTGATCGCCGTTTCTCTGATTAACATTTTCTTTTTTCAGAATTACAGAATTCCGACTCCATCAATGGAGAAATCGTTACTGGTTGGTGATCATCTATTTGTGAGTAAACTGGCATATGGACCGAGGATGCCGAACACACCGATTGCATTTCCTTTCACTCAACATACGATGCCGCTAACCAAAGGAAAATCATGGTCAAACCTTATACTATGGCCTTATAAAAGGCTTGCGGGAGGAGGTAAGGTAAAAAATAATGATCCGATTGTTTTCAATTTTCCAGCCGGTGATACTGTCGTTGTGGAAGAACAAACTACCAGTTATTATGAGATTGTCAGAAGAAGAGCTAGAGAATTAAAAGAAATGGATGGTGGCTCCTCGAAGAAACCCGACGCTTACTATTTACAGACTGCAAGAAAAGAGATTTGGGATAAATATACTGTAATTTACCGGCCGGTTGACAGAAGAGACAATTATGTAAAAAGGTGTATCGGTATTCCTGGCGATACGGTAACTATCAAATCCGGGATACTATATGTTAACGGTAAAATTGTTCCTGACAATGGTACACAGCAAACTACTTATGCTGTAAGTACAAACGGAATTTCTATCAATCCGAAAGCATTTGAACGTCTTGATATTTCAAAATCTGATCAGAATATGCTGTCTGGTTCAGTTTACTATCTTCCTCTTACCAAGCCAAATGCCGATGCAATATCGAAATTCACCAATGTTACTGAGATATCGCCTGTCTATCAAAGGAAAGGAGACTTTGCGCCACATATTTTTCCATATAACCCGGTTTACGGATGGAATGAGGACAACTATGGACCAATCTGGATTCCGGTCAAGGGTGCAACTGTAAAACTCGATACCGCTAATCTCTGTCTTTATGAGCGGATAATTAATGTATATGAGCATAATAAACTCAGGGTTGAGGGAAGTACAATATATATAAATAATGTTCCTGCAGTAAGTTATACCTTCAAAATGAATTATTACTGGATGATGGGAGATAACCGTCATAATTCTGCAGATTCAAGATACTGGGGTTTTGTTCCCGAAGATCATATTGTGGGCAAACCAAAGTTTATCTGGTTATCGCTTGATAAGGAAGCAAGCGGGTTTAAGAGTATCAGGTGGAGCAGGATGTTTATGAAGGCGAAATAATCTTTACCAGATCTTTCTCTCAGAATACTCCCCCCCCAAAGGGGGGAAAATTCTCCAGTATTATTATTATTTTGAATAGACGGTTGAGTGTTTTCTCCCCCTGTGGGGGAGATGTCGCAAAGCGACAAAGGGGGTAAGTAATAGTAAATAAATTATCTTTACTTTACTGTCTCCACTACTGCTTTAAAGGCTTCAGGGTGGTTCATAGCGAGATCGGCCAGAGTTTTTCTGTTAAGCGTAATACCTTTTTTATCGAGTTTACCGATAAATTCCGAATAGCTCATATCATACTGACGCACACCTGCATTTATTCTCTGAATCCATAGTGCCCTGAAAAGGCCTTTCTTTTTCTTCCTGTCACGGTATGCATACCCCATCCCTTTGTCGAGGGTATTCTTTGCGACTGTAATTACATTTCTTCTTGATCCGAAGTTTCCTTTTGTCAGTTTAAGAACCTTTTTTCTCCTGGCTCTTGAAGCAACTGAATTAACTGATCTTGGCATAACTCATTTTTTTTTGAATGTCAGCGGTCGTGTAGATGACTCTTAATTGCTGAACAATCTGTTAATACTATAATTAATTTATCAATGCGTGAAACAACTATTTCATTGCGAGCAACAGCTTAACATTTTTAAGATCTGTTTTGTGAACCTGACCGGCATATGTAAGATTCCTCTTACGTTTGGTAGCCTTTTTTGTCAGGATATGGCTTTTAAATGCATGTTTACGCTTGATCTTTCCTGTTCCGGTCAGAGAAAATCTCTTCTTCGCACCCGGATTTGTCTTCATTTTTGGCATTTCTCTCGTTCAAATATATTAAAAACTATTTTTTCTTTTTTGGTGAAAAAGATACTATCATCCTTTTTCCCTCCAGTCTGGGAAGTTGTTCTACCTTGCCATAATCTTCCAGGTCGTTGGCAAAGCGCAATAATAAAACTTCACCTTGTTCCTTGAATAAAATTGATCTTCCTTTAAAGAAAACATAAGCTCTCACTTTTGCACCTTCTTCAAGGAATCTCATTGCATGTTTGAGCTTAAAATTATAATCGTGATCATCAGTGTTGGGTCCGAATCTGATTTCTTTAACAACAACTTTTGATGCTTTGGCTTTTATTTCTTTTTGCTTCTTCTTTTGCTGGTACAGAAATTTTTGATAATCAACGATACGGCAAACAGGAGGATCTGCATTTGGCGAAATTTCAACCAGGTCAAGCTCCAGTGTATCTGCAAGCCTTAGAGCATCCTGAATGCTCATTACGTCTGCTTCTATTTCTTCACCTACTACTCTGACCACTTTAGCGGTGATCCTGTGGTTGATTTTGTGAGCCGGCTGGGTAACCCTTGCCGGGCTTCGCCTTATTGGTAACGCTATAGTTCTTTCCTCCTTATTTTTATTTATACTAAAATTATCTGTCGCGTATTACAATGCAATTTCTTTTTTGATTTCAGAATTTATAAAATTCACAAATTCTTCAATCTTCATACTCCCTTTATCGCCTTCTCCCTGCTTTCTGACAGCGATTGTTTTGTTCTCAACCTCTTTTTCACCGATGATCAGAAGGTAAGGAATCCTCTTTAATTCATTATCCCTGATCTTTTTACCTATCTTTTCGCTTCTATCGTCAATTAGTGTGCAAATATCGGAATTATTTAGAATTTCCAAAACTTTTCCTGCATAATCATTGAATTTTTCACTTATGGGTAAAATGACTGCTTTTTCAGGGGCGAGCCAGAGCGGAAATTTTCCGGCTGTATTTTCAATTAATACTGCGACGAATCTTTCCATCGATCCGAAGATTGTCCGGTGAATCATTACCGGCCTGTGCTTCTGATTATCACTTCCGTTATATGTCAGGTCAAATCGCTCAGGGAGGTTATAATCAACCTGGATCGTACCAAGCTGCCATTTTCTGCCGATTGCATCTTTTACCATGAAATCGAGTTTTGGACCATAAAAAGCTGCCTCTCCGGTAACTACAGTTGTCTCAAGTTTCTTCTCAGCCGCGGCTTCAATAATATCGCGTTCAGCTCTTTCCCAGTTTTCATCTGACCCGATATATTTCTGTTTATTATCAGGATCGCGCAGGGAAACCTGAGCAGTATAGTCATTGAAATTGAGGATCTTAAAGATGTATATTATCAGGTCAATAATGCTTTTAAACTCCTCACGCAACTGATCTTCCCTGCAAAAAAGATGAGCATCATCCTGAGTGAAACTTCTTACTCTGGTCAGCCCGTGAAGTTCCCCGCTCTGTTCGTACCTGTAGACAGTACCGAATTCAGCCATCCTGAGAGGCAGATCTTTGTAGGAGTGAGGCGTTGCATTATATATCTCACAATGATGAGGACAGTTCATAGGTTTGAGCATAAACTGTTCGCCTTCCTGCGGCGTTGAAATAGGCTGAAACGAATCAGCTCCGTATTTCTCAAAATGACCAGAAGTTTTATAAAGGTTCACATTTCCGATATGAGGAGTTGTGACAATCTTATATCCTCTTTTTCTTAATTCTTTTGTAAGGAAAGTGATCAGGTTCTGTCTGACATCAGACCCTTTCGGAAGCCATAACGGGAGCCCCATTCCTACTTTCGGTGAGAATGTGAATAATTCCAACTCTTTGCCGATTCTCCGGTGATCCCTTCTTTTTGCCTCCTCCAGAAAAACCAGGTAATCATCAAGAAGCTTCTGTTTCGGGAATGTGATACCATAAATTCTTGTAAGCATCTTTCGATTCTCATTGCCACGCCAGTATGCACCCGCAACACTCAAAAGCTTGATGGCTTTTAAAGGTTCCGTCGAGGGAAGATGTGGTCCCCTGCAGAGATCTGTGAAATTACCCTGCGTATATAAAGTAATTTTTCCATCTTCCAGTTCACTTATCAATTCAGTTTTAAATTCATCGCCTTTTTTTGAGAAAAAATCAAGAGCATCTTTTTTGGTGATATCGCGTCGTGTATATCTAAGGTTTTTTGCAGCCAGTTCTTTCATTTTATCCTCAATGGGTTGAAGATCAGCTTCAGTGATTACGACACCATCTCCGGGATCCACATCATAGTAGAATCCATTCTCAATAGCAGGCCCGATTCCAAATTTCATACCCGGATATAACGACTCCAGAGCCTCAGCCATCAGGTGGGCCGAAGAGTGCCAGAATGCATGTTTTGCTTCAGCATCTTCCCATTTATGGAGCTTCAGTTTAGCATCACTCTCAATAGGCCTGGTAAGATCCCATATTTCATCGTTCACAGTGGCGGCATAAACCTCTTTCGCCAGTCGTGGGCCTATCAGTTCCGCAACTTCAAGACTGCTGATTCCTTTATTAAATTCCCGAACTGATCCGTCGGGAAATGTTATTTTAATCATTCTGAACGCATTTTTTTATTGGACTGCAAAGATAAATATAATTTTTTATTTTATATGTTTTAAAATTGAAACAAGGCCAAGATATGGCGTGGCCATGAACACGACATCATGCAGAATCGCAGGGTCATGCTACGGCATGACCATTTGATCGCAATGTGTGGATTTGATAAATCAATATCATTTTGAGGTAAGCTGTTAACGTTTCTGCGATTTTTGGACACGCCATGGCGTGTCCCTGCAATCACCAATATGTGATATCGTAGGGTCATGCTATGGCATGACCCTACAAAACAGAAATATGAAATAAAAAATTGTTTCTGATTATTGTCGAATGAAAGAGATTATTTAAATTAGAGAATTCTCCTTTTATATCTTGTGCTAGAATAAATTAAATTTCTGTTTCGCTGGGATGATCAAGAATAGAAAGCATTTGAGATTAACTGACTGGGACTATAGCTCTGAGGGCGTTTATTTTGTTACTATTTGTTGCCATGAAAGGCAATCCTGCTTTGGCAGTTTTTGTGACAATGAAATAATTCCTTCGGAAATTGGGAAAATAGCTTCGCAATTTTGGTTAGAAATCCCAAATCATTTTCCTCATGTTAAATTGGATGAATTTATTATTATGCCAAATCATATTCATGGGATATTAGTTCTGGATTATTCACATGTAGGGACACGCCATGGCGTGTCCCTACATGTACCATCCAATGATAATGTAGGGTCATGCCATGGCATGACCCTACCACCCAGGAAGGGATCAAATCAAAATATCAATAAATTTTCAAAACCCTTAAAAAATTCTGTTTCTGTTGTCGTAAATCAATATAAATCATCGGTAAAACGCTGGTGCAATAAAAAGGGATTCAGTAACTTTCAATGGCAATCACGTTTTTATGATCAGATTTTAAGGAGTGAAATTTCAATTGAAAAAATAAGAGAATATATTTACAATAATCTTATAAACTGGCCTAATGATGAATTTTATCAAAAATGAAATGTAGGGACACGCCGTGGCTGTCCCTACAAACCCTTTCATGTAGGAACATAGGGTCATACCATAGCATGACCATTTGATTTCAATGCTCGGATTTCATAAATCAATATCATTTTGAGGTAAGCTGTTAACGTTTCTGCGATTTTTGGCCACGCCATGGCGTGGCCAAAAACACGACATCATGCAGAATCGCAGGGTCATGCCACGGCATGACCATTTGATCGCAAAACAAAACTGATAAAAAATTTAAAATGTTATTTATGAGGAAAACTTGGCACATAACATCATAATTTATTTATAAAAAAAAGTTAGGTTTGTAATAATTAAACTTCGGTCACAAACTCTCAAATAAGCCAGATGTCAAAAAACCGGTTATTCATAACAAAGCCCCTTCCTCAGTTATTCAGTGAATCTCAGGAATCAGGTGGTTTAAAAAGAACGCTTACGCCGCTGAATCTTACAACATTAGGAATCGGAGCAATTATTGGCGCAGGTATTTTTGTACTCACAGGACAGGCTGCTGCCCAGTATGCCGGTCCTGGTATTGTCCTGTCATTTATTATTTCCGGGCTCGCCTGCGGTTTTGCAGGTCTGTGTTACGCAGAATTTGCATCTATGATCCCGATAGCCGGAAGTGCCTATACATATTCATATGCCACTCTTGGCGAGTTTCTTGCCTGGATAATAGGATGGGACCTTATTCTAGAATATCTTTTTGCTGCATCAACAGTTGCAGTGGGATGGTCGGGTTATGTTGTCAGTTTTTTAAAGGACCTCCATATATTTATACCTCCTCAGTTTACAGGGGCCGTAGGCTCTGTTCTGGTAAATGTCCCGGATTTAGGATGGAAACCTCTTACGGCAACTTTTGCTCAGACTCTGGCAGCTTCTGGAGTTCACGTCGATTCATTGGCACATGTTACCTGCGTGCTTAATTTACCGGCAATGTTTATTGTGGCATTATTATCGACTTTATTGGTTATCGGTATCAGGGAATCGGCTAATTTCAATAACATAATGGTAATAACCAAAGTATCGGTAATTATTCTGTTTATTGCCATAGGATTCGTATTTGTTAAATCAGTAAACTGGCATCCTTTTATTCCTGCCAACAAGGTTGAAGCTGCTCCGATGGCCCAATTCGGAGGATTCTGGGGATGGCTAAAGGCTTATAGTCATGAGTTTGGTAAGTTTGGCATAAGCGGTGTTCTGAGAGGCGCCGGCGTTATTTTCTTTGCCTATATAGGTTTTGATGCTGTTTCTACTGCGGCTCAGGAGGCAAAAAATCCTCAGCGCGATATGCCGATAGGTATTCTTGGATCTCTGGGGATATCAACTGTTTTATATATTCTCGTGGCAATAGTACTTACCGGTATAGTAAGTTATACTTCATTAAATGTAGCCGATCCGGTAGCTGTTGGTGTTGATGCCATGGGCAAGGGAATGTTCTGGCTGAGACCTATAGTAAAGATCGCTGCCATTGCAGGATTAAGTTCTGTTATTCTTGTTATGCTTTTGGGGCAACCGAGGATATTCTACTCCATGTCAAAGGATGGCTTGCTGCCGCCTGTATTCTCAAAGGTTCATCCAAGGTTTAAAACTCCGTATGTCAGTACCATCATAACGGGTACAGTTGCAATGATAATAGCTGGCATCCTGCCAATCAGCATACTTGGCGAATTGGTTTCTATAGGAACTCTTCTTGCTTTTATTATAGTATGTATGAGCGTACTGGTGCTTAGAAAATCCAAACCCGATATAAAACGTCCGTTTAAAACTCCCTGGGTTCCGCTGGTACCTATTCTCGGTGCTTCAATATGCTTTCTGCAAATGGCATCATTGCCGATCGATACCTGGTTGAGACTTATTATATGGATGGCAATAGGTTTTTGTATATATTTCTTTTACGGAGTGAAACACAGTAAGATAAGGCAAAGTACACCAAAGGAATAAGACCCCCTGTCCCGCTGATGCGTGACGTCCCCCAGGAAAGGGGGACTAATTTTATGTATTTAAGAATGATTTATTTACTTAAAAAGATGTTTGCTGAGTAATCTTAGAGCTTCTGATTTGTTCGATGTATCTATAAGGAGAGAAAGGCTGTTTGGACTTCCTCCATATGAGATCATCTTCAGCGGTATAGTATTCAATGCTTCAAAAATTTCAGGTGCTGAACCGGTCCTCTCAGTGCGGAAATCTCCTACGACACATATAATTGTCTGATTCTCTTCAACATCTACGGTTCCAAGTTCTTTCAAATCTTTTGCAATCTGTTTAATGAACTCCGGATTGTCGATTGTTATGGAAACAGCTACCTCCGATGTAGTGATCATATCGATTGGAGTTCTGTAAGCTTCAAAGATCTCAAAAACCTTACGGAGGAACCCGTAAGCCATTAACATCCTGTCTGATCTGATCCTTAAAACAGATATTCCGTCTTTGGCAGCTACAGCTTTATAATCCTGCAGGATTGATGCGGATGTAATCAGAGTGCCTGGATCCCCTGGTTCCATTGTGTTCTTAAGTCTCACAGGTATATTCTTTAAACGGGCCGGATTAACGCTTGAAGGGTGAAGAATTTTTGCCCCAAAATAAGCAAGTTCAGCTGCTTCATCGAACGAAAGTTCTCTTATAACCTTTGTATTTTCGACAAATCGCGGGTCGTTATTTTGAAATCCGTTAATATCGGTCCATATCTGAATCTCTGAAGCGTTTATAGCAGCACCAATCAAAGAGGCAGTAAAATCACTGCCCCCTCTTTTCAGGTTATCGATCTCCCCGTAAGCGTTTCTGCATATAAATCCCTGGGTGATAATTATTTTTTCAGAGGGATAGTTTTTAAGTTCCCTTTCAATGTTTTCTTCAATGTAAAAGGAATCAGGTTCTCCGTCTTTATCGATGCGCATAAAACTCAGAGCCGGTAAAAGAACTGCCTTAATATTCCTTTCCTGAAGAAGAAGATGGAATAATGAAGTGGATATCAGTTCACCCCGGGCAAGAATTGCTTTTTCCTGAAGCTTTGTAAATAACCTGAGTGTAAAATTCCTGATATATTCAAAATGAGCATCAATAAGGTCGTGTCCCGATTTTTTAAAATTTTCAGTGGCAAACAGCTCCTCAACCACCTGATGATATTTTGTTCTGAGATTGTTGTTTTTAACAGATGCCTCATTAATGTTGTCGGCATAAAGCAGGTCGGTTATTTCTACCAGACTGTTTGTAGTACCTGCCATGGCAGATAAAACAACAATCTTTCGCTCATCATTATTTATTAAGGATATCAGGGCCTTCATCCTGTTGGGGTCACCCACTGAAGTTCCCCCAAATTTCATAACTTTCATATAAGTGATTTATTAAAAAAGACCTGCATCTTTTTGCAGGTCTGTAAATCTTCTTTAGTTAAAAACTTCCGAATAAAGATATTTAAGACCTGTAATCCAGATGCTTAATACACCACAAAAACCTTTTTATCTGCTTATTCACTTATTTATTATCAGGGAGCAAAAATATACTTTTAATTAACAAAGAATATTTAATTGGTATATTTTTTGTTAACATGTATATTAATTAGAGTTTTATAAAGAAATTTTCTATAATGAAAAAGACTTTTTTTATCATTCTGGTAATTCTGGTTGTATCTCAGACTGTTGCATTGTGCCAGAAAAAAGTGAGCAGAGAAAGCCTGAAAGCAGACACTGTTACTGCTGATAGCGTAGAATATCGGTTGATCATTACAGATCCCGGGTTTGATTTCTGGCTGGCAACTAAACCTCCCAGGGATTTCTATTCAAATGATTATTATGCTCAGAAAAATCGTTTTTATGTTACAGAATGGAACCTCATGTATTCGACAATTCAAAATAAGGATCTTTACGATAATTATATAGATTATAAACCATTTACTGATTATGGGATTGATATTAATTACAGGCTCTACTACTATTTCAGATATTTTGAAGAGATAAATCATGTTAAGCTTCTGGACTTTAACAGGTAATAGTGGTTCTAGGTTCTAGGTACTTGGTACTTGGTACTCGGTTGGTCAGTACCCAGTACCGAGCACCCAGCACCCAGCACCCAGCACCCAGCACCTGTACCCGGGAACCAGAACAGGATACGAGTTGATTTTTGAATCTTTTTTCTTATATTTCATTTTTATTTATATTTTTGCAGCCGCTAAAAGGCTAAACGGCTAAGCCTTTCATCGCCCAGATGGCGAAATTGGTAGACGCGCTAGTTTCAGGGACTAGTGTCAGTAATGATGTGCAGGTTCGAGTCCTGTTCTGGGCACTACCCCATCCCGCCCAGATGGTGAAATTGGTAGACACGCCAGCTTGAGGGGCTGGTGCTCGCAAGGGTGTGCAAGTTCGAGTCTTGTTCTGGGCACCAAAAAAGAGAGTTAGAAATAGCTCTCTTTTTTATTTTAAATCAACGGGTTACACTCCGATACTCAAAGAACTTATTTTCTATTTGAGAAACATGTGAGAAGCGCTTCAGGGTTAAACATTAATTTATCATTGCAAAATCAGTGGAAATATTATTCATGTAACAATGGTTAATTTATTCTCATTAATATATTTTATTCGAACTTTCAGATGACAAAAAAGCCCCGGATCTCTCCAGGACTTGTCTCTGCATGGTGATGTGCTTTTCATAGTACCGACTGAGTCAGGTGTAGAATTAATTTTAAAACTGTCCGAATGTACGAGAAGTAGGTTATAAAGTCTCCAATCTAGTCAAGTGGCAGGGAAGGGCTGGACGGCTCTTTACGCAAACCCTTGTTGTAAGTACATATTAATTGAATTTATAGTTTGCGTAATGTGCCTGACAGGGATAGTTTCTTTCAAATATTAATTTTTCTTTGTTACCCCAATTAAATACCCTCCATCAATGGCTTTAAAAAAGTATGGCAATGCCATGACCTCATCTGTGTTAAGTTGAGTTCTATATGGTATATAAAATAACAAATTACCCGATTTATCGAATAGATCTAATTTCTTAAGAACATAAGTATGCTCGGCTGTCAAAGACAGGGTATAAGGTTTTTCGACTTTGACAGTATGATTAAAGACATCTGGATTATTTATCGCTGAACTATCTTTTAGTTCTTTGACGTCGGAGTAGTTAATTATTGCATATGCAATGGAATCGTAATAAACAGAATCTGCTCTTTCATTAAATTGCACATAGAATTGTGTGACTTTTGTTCCTTCTTTTTTACAGGAAATGGATAGACAAAAAATTGCGATGAGTAATAGAATAGATTTTTTCATTATAAGAATTTTAAGTTAACTGTATAAACAATATTAATTTTTCAGCTTCGGTTGTATCTCATTAATTGTTAAACGAATTTAAAAGAAAATTATACAGAACACTCCCAAATTTTTGTTAATCTATCCTTAATCTTCTGTTAAATATTTCACACTACTTTATTTAAGGTTTTTGCCAATCCCGGTTGATGTGTGAAAGTTGTCATGTCACGATAAAATTGTCCAGATGGCGTGCAAAAACCATGACAACTCGAGCGTCGGCTTGCAACCCTATTAACTTTGTCTCGGCAGCAGGATCAGTCCAGGTAGCACAAGATTTAATAAGTGAGTTAAATTCTTCTCTCATAGACTTTTTGATGCTGAGATAAAGTAGTCCGGGCTGGAGCAGGCAATTAATTAAACCGTCCGAGTTAGCTTTAGTTCTTTTTCAGATTATCTTGCACTATCAATTTTTGCTGACAATATCTCGTACCAAATAGTTTGGCAACATCTTGGAAAACAGCTTTCAAGCCTGAATGCGATTGTGTCCTGATTCTTGATACTAATTTCTGCATTAAAAGGTAAAATCTTTGAATTGATCGTTAAAGTATCATTTTCAATTTTCCAAGTAAAGGAAGTATAATCACAATATAGAGGTAGAGTTGAAGTCACTTTTCCTTTACCATTATTGAAAAAACTAATTGATCCATTGAAATTATAGAGTTTGGATCTTTTAACTTCCGGATTTGGAATTACATAAGCAAAACAACTGTCAACATCGATAAACTTCCATGATCCAACAATTGGACTATCAATTAAGATAGGCTTATCATTCGTTTGTTTGTCCTTTTCGCAAAAAGGCATAATTGATGTCAAAACGATAAATACAATTGCTTTTACAGAAATTTTCATCTTGATTATAACCTGATTATCAGCTGTTATATCAATTTTTCTACAAAGTTATATGGAAATTATGACAAAGTCAAGTTTAGGCACAAATTAAAGCTAACCGGCGGTTTAATTGAGTTGCCGTCCGTGTCCGGGTTGGCATGCGTTTTTGCAAAGTCCCGGTAAGTGGATGTACGTTTGGTGTCACGATGAAACAGTCCAGATGGCGTGGTCCCGATAAGTAGGCAGGATTTGTCATGTCTCGATAAAGTTGTCAAGGTAGCGAGCAAAAACCATGACAACTCGAGCGTCGGCCGGCAGCCCTATTGACATTGTCTCGGCAGCAGGATTAGTCTGGGTACCACAAAATTTGATAAGTGGGTTAATAGTTCCTCGCATAGACTTTTGGAGCCGATTATAGAGCTGTCCGGGCTGCCGAAGGCAACCGAGGAAACCGCAGAGCGGTTAACGAGCTCAGCGAAGCTAATTAATTAAACCGTCCGAGTTATAGGCTGGCTTTTATTAGTTATCATGGCAAGAGCTCCATTAATTATTTGAAATGAAGTCTGATCTTTTAAATATTAAAGACATTTAATACCAGAGATTAAATAAAAAGGTAGGATATTTCAACTAAAAACTTTCTCCGTTTAATGTTTTATATGCATCCTTTAAACCAGAACTGTTTAGACCAATAGACATTATTTTTGCTTTAATTTTATCGCGAACTACTTTAGCTTCCGGAAATGTTTGGTCGGTCCAAAACCGGTCTTTACTTTGGAAGTAACCTGTTTCACTAAGAAAGGCAACTCCGTAACGATAAGCATCACCCATTGTATCATCTAAGTCACTTATTTTAAAAGATCCATCAGGCTTATAAGATTTTGTAAGGCACCAATTAAGCATCCGGGAAATCTCAATCTTGACTTTTGCTCGTGTTGAAGTATCAAGAAAAGGCCACGCATATCTGAAAATTTTAACTGCATCCCAATTTAAATGGTTCTCATAGTGTCCTTCAAATTTAATACCTGCAGGAAAATCTGTATCACAGAGTTGAAGCAATCGTTTTGCAATTAAATCTTTATGTTTTACCTCACCCTTTAGATCAGAAATAACATGAAATGTTATCCCCATATCGTCCATTTTCCAAATGTTTTCATTCCGGTCAATCATCCACTGCCCCCAACAACCTGTCTCTCTGTTCTGCCAATGTATTACATAATTTTTTAAAGCAGTGTCGAGTTGCGGATGAAAAGAATAAGCTATTGGTTTGCTCTTATTCAACAATCTAGCGATTGCTGAAAAGGTTTCATCAAGTTCTTCCCGATTGAATCCACCTGTTTTTGTAAAATTGTCATATAGGTCTGAATCAAGTTGTGCCCTAAGTTTTTCCGGAGAATTTATCCGGTCAAGAAAAGAAAAAGGATACCGAGGGTGCAAGCTATCCCCCAAGTTATCAATAGAATAGTAAAATCTAAGATACCAAACAGTTATTCCTGCTCCCCAGCTTCCATCTGAAGCTTGTTGCAAAGATGCCAATTTCTGTTCCGTTGGTTGTGATATACTCTGTCGGAGATCGTCAATTCTTAAACGAGTGGTGACAGTGTCAGAAGTAAAGTTTAATCGCCAGCGAATTTCCCGATAGATGTGCATCGAATATGACATTGCTTCACCTGCAGCCTGTTTTCTGTTTAATTCTTTTATTAGTGGCTTAATAGATGGATTCAATTGTTTTAATCTGGTCTCGCGTGCCATTCGAAGCTCTGACATATCCCAATAAAATTGAGCTTTGTCCCAAAATCTGGGCCACCATGATTCATTGGATATTTGTGAAGGCGTAGTAAATATATGCTCATGATAAATTACAAACGCAATCACTGCACGTTGCAATCGTTCGTGATTAATGTAACCTGCGAGTATCAAGCTCAAAATTATTATTAGTACAATCAGCCAGTGTCTACTCCTTTTTTTATCTTTTATTCTTATAAATGATGATATCATTGTTTTATCGGTATTCCATTTGGCTATGTGATCAAATGTAATATGTTTTTGTGAACTAAACTTGAATCGGTTCGTAGCTTGCCTATAACGGGAGTTTGTCTAATAACTATTCAGAATTTTCAATTTATGCCAGATTAGTGAGCTCTTTTCGTCAAATTGGCTAAAACTGAGTCCAAAAAGGTCAAAAAACATCGAAACAAGTATCCTGAGATACTCCTTCAACTTATCTCTGGTCAAAATATTACCAATTCGCCTCAGGTTGTATGCGATAAACATAAACCCCACATCAGAGCTTGCCCTTT
>JBARBF010000056.1:0-3866 GCA_049792755.1 Bacteroidales bacterium
TCAGGGCTTGATATCAGGGAGTTATCCTAACCCCCGGCAGGTGTGCCGGGGGTTATTCGTATTTAGCTCTTTCAGAGCTATTTAAAACATAAGTCAACGTCGGGAAAAAGATGTGTATAAAGGGTAGACGGAGTAGAGAGGGGGAATAAAAGGTGGTGAGTACATTCATTCCAGAGAAGACACAGAGAGCCACCAAGTAGATTAACTTGTTCTTATCAAAGAGTAGAGTTTCGCATAGTTTTTTTATATTTACACTTCTTTTAAAATATTTTAAAATTAATTCCTTATGGCACTTTTTGAAGCAAAGAATGTCACAAAACAATACGGCAGCCAGCTGGCACTCGATAATGTAAGTATATCTGTACCTGAACAATGCATCTATGGATTACTGGGACCAAATGGCGCTGGAAAAACTACTCTCATCAGGATCATAAATCAGATAACCGGACCCGATACAGGTGAGCTATTCCTTAATGGTAAAAAGTTGGTACCTTCTGATGTTCAACTCATTGGATATTTACCTGAAGAAAGGGGTTTATATAAAAAAATGAAGGTTGGCGAACAGGCTTTATATTTTGCACAGCTCAAAGGACTTTCCAGAGCTGAAGCAATGAAGAGACTGAAATACTGGTTTAAAAAACTTGACATCATAGACTGGTGGGGCAAAAAAGTCGAAGAACTTTCTAAAGGTATGCAGCAAAAGGTTCAGTTTGTGACAACGATACTCCATGAACCTAAACTTCTGATTTTTGATGAACCATTTACAGGATTTGACCCGCTAAACACAAAAATCGTAAAAAATGAAATCCTGTTCCTTCGCGAAAGAGGAGCTACTATTATTTTTTCAACTCATAATATGGAATCTGTCGAAGAACTTTGCGACAATATCACCTTAATTGATAAAGCAAAAACGATCCTCGAAGGAAGTGTACATGAGATCAGAAGTAAATGGGCCGCTAACGAATATGATCTTGTGTTTGACGGCGATGCTAAAATTGAGGGAAATGGCCATTATAGCATACTTAGCCAACAGAAAGATAATAACAAAAGTATTTTCAGACTTAAAACAACCGGTGATGTCAACACAAATGATATCCTGCAAACTGCTATGAAATCGGGCAATATATTATCTTTTAACCCGGCGCTACCTTCTATGAATGAGATATTTATAAGAGTAGTTGAAGCCCGTATTTAATATTTGCAATTAACATTGAAACCTTTCCATTATGAACAAGATATCCGTAATAATTAAAAGAGAATATGTAACAAGGGTAAGAAAAAAATCATTCATTATAATGACTATTCTTGCACCGGTTCTTATGGCAGCCATAATTATTGTTCCCACTCTCCTGATGATGAACCAAAGTGGTGAATATAAAAAAATAGCCGTAATCGAAGATAACTCAGATCTTTTTAAAAGTGTCATAAAAAACACCAAGGACGCCGAATTTGTCTACCTTGATAACACTAAAGTTGAGGATCTTAAAAAGACCTTTGAAAAATCGGGATATTATGGCATCCTTTATATCTCTCCCGAGCTGGTAAATACGCCAAATGCTGTTTATCTTATCTCAAGCAAACAACCACCAATCGGCTTGCTCCAATATATAGAAAACTCCCTTAAAAAGGAAATTGAACGACAAAAACTGTTGGCTTACAAGATTGAAAATCTTGATGATATAATGAAAAATGTTGAGACAAATGTATCAGTGCAAACTAAAAAGCTTGATGAATTTGGCAAAGAACAAGGTACCAGCACCGGGATAGCAATGGCTCTTGCATATATTCTGGGGTTTCTGATGTATATGCTGGTTTTCATTTTTGGAGCCCAGGTCATGAGAGGTGTAATAGAGGAAAAAACGAGCAGGGTAGTCGAGGTTATTATTTCCTCTGTAAAACCCGTACAGCTCATGATGGGAAAAATAATTGGCATTGCTCTTGTTGGTCTCACTCAATTCCTGATCTGGATTTTTCTTACTGTCGGAATTGTCGGGGTTCTCAAAACTACTGTACTTCCAAAAACGGGTATTCCTGAAATCTCACAATCAATGCCTCAGAATTTAATGTCAGGTAATCAGCAGGTTACAGGAACAACACAGACTGCAGAAGTGTCACCACAACTTGCTGAATTCACGAAGATGTTCGACAGTGCAATGAATCAGCCATGGGGCTTGATAATAATCTGTTTTATCTTCTATTTTGTGACAGGATATCTTCTCTACGCCTCAGTTTTCGCGGCAATTGGTTCAGCAGTCGATAACGAAACAGAGACACAACAATTTATGCTTCCTGTTACCATACCTATAATACTTGGATTAATGGTTGCAATGGGAACAATGCAAAATCCTGAGAGCTCACTCTCATTCTGGTGCTCAATGATCCCGCTTACCTCTCCCATCGTAATGATGGCACGAATTCCTTTTGGTGTTCCGTACTGGCAGGTAGCAATTTCAATGGTAATAATGCTGATAACTTTTGCGGCATTTGTATGGATGGCGGCGAAAGTCTACAGGACCGGTATCCTTATGTACGGAAAGAAAACTTCCTGGAAAGAGATGTGGAAATGGCTGAGATACAGTGGATAAGGACAAAGACCAAGATAAAAGATAAAAGATAAAAGTAAAAAGATAAAAACGAAGAACTGAAGGGAAGAATGGGAGAAGAGGAGAATAAAAGCAGTGTAACTCCGGTTTAAACTCTGAGTAACTCCGTGGTTAAAAAGATAAAAGACAAAAGATCAAAGACAAAAATAAATGTCTAAAATACTGGTCATAGACGATGAAAGGGCAATCCGGAATACTTTGAAAGAGGTTCTGGAGTATGAGAAACATGAAGTTGACCTTGCAGAAGACGGACCAAAAGGAATTGAGATGTTTTCCGGCAATTCATATGATATCGTTCTCTGCGATATCAAGATGGCTAAGATGGATGGCATTGAAGTGCTTGGCAAATTATCGGAGACTTCAACCGATATACCGGTGATAATGATCTCAGGACATGGGAATATCGATACAGCAGTTGAATCAATAAAAAAAGGGGCATACGATTTTCTTGAAAAGCCGATTGACCTTAACAGGCTTCTTATTACTATTCGCAACGCGATGGATAAATCGACTCTTATCACACAGACTCAGGTCCTTAAAAACAAGGTAAGCAAGTTATATGAGATCGTTGGAGAATCGGAAGCTATTGAAAAGGTCAGAAATATGATCGAAAGAGTTGCTTCCACTGAAGCAAGAGTGCTGATAACGGGTGCCAACGGAACCGGGAAAGAACTGGTTGCCCATCAGATACACGAAAAGAGCAACAGGTCAAAAGGTCCGTTTATTGAAGTCAATTGTGCAGCCATTCCATCTGAGCTTATTGAAAGTGAACTCTTTGGTCATGAAAAAGGTTCGTTTACATCAGCTATTAAGCAACGGATCGGTAAATTTGAACAGGCAAACGGGGGAACACTTTTCCTCGACGAAATAGGAGACATGAGCCTCCCGGCACAGGCAAAAGTATTGAGAGCTCTGCAGGAAAACAAGATTACAAGGGTCGGTTCCGATAAAGATATTCATGTTAATGTCCGTGTAATTACAGCAACGAACAAGAACATTAAAAGAGAGATTGAAAATAACGGATTCCGCGAGGATTTATATCACCGTCTAAGTGTTATTCTTATTCATGTTCCTACACTTAATGAAAGGGAAGGTGACATTCCTCTCCTCGCAGAACATTTCAATACCTTAATCTGCAACGAATACGGAATGAGCAAAAAAGTTATTAGAAAGGATGCTATCCTTGAACTGCAAAAAATCAACTGGACAGGGAATATAAGAGAATTCAGAAATGTTCTTGAAAGACTCATCATTCTCTGCCCT
>JBARBF010000057.1:0-12700 GCA_049792755.1 Bacteroidales bacterium
TGATAAAGGTGTTGACGATAACTTGACATAGTTTGAGATGTTACATTTATGAAGCGAGAAGACACCAAATTACAAAATAGTCTAATAAATTCCAAATATATTAAGCCCTTTCAGGGCTTGATATCAGAGAGTTATCTCAACCCCAGGCTGGCGCCAGGGGTTATTCATATTTAGCTCTTTCAGAGCTATTTAAAACATAAGTCAACGTCGGGAAAAAGATGTGTATAAAGGGTAGCCCGATGTGAGAGGGGGAAGATCATTTTCAGAATGTTGTAGTCAATTCTTTTATAATAGCATTTATCTTTTCAACAATTAAAGCCCCTCCCACTTCGGGGGAGGGGTTTGGGGAGAGGCCCTTCTCAATTCCAAACCGTAACCAAATTTCCCTGTTGTCTCGTTTTGTAGTTTTTTAAAGGATACCTTCCAACACCGGAAGCCGGTGTGCCTCCCACTGTAAGTCCATATTTGGTTCCACATTTCGGGCAGACTGCAATTGTGGAATTTCCCGGATCAATATTTACTTTAACACTCAGACTATTAACGACATAATCGTGTGGACAAGTTCGGTCATATGCATAAAACTCATCAACTCCACAACAAATTATAATACCATTGCCATTATATCCTGCAGCGGCTGGTCCCCAGTTATTTGTTGTTGATCCAACTACAACTGAACCGCCATATCCGCTCAGGTTGACAAATTCAGGATCATTAAGATCGAGAGTAAAGTTTACATAAGTATCGGGGATTACATCATTCTTTTTATTGCATGAACCTAAAGTGATGGCAAGCGCCAATGCAATTAAAAAAAGTCTTATTTTTGAATCTGAAGCCATCAGGAAATAATTAATATTGCAAAATTACTATTACCATCTGAAATCTAACGGAATTGAGAATTATTTATTGTAATATCTGGAAATGAATAATATATCATTAAGGAAGTATTTTCTTTTTCTTTTTCTTTTTTCATTGTCAGCAGGATCGTGTAACGCTCAGATATTTCATAAGAATCCTGAGAAACAACTATTCGGTAAAACACTTGGAAAAAGGAAAGAAGTAAAAGTTAAAGAACCCCGGCCCGTCCACCGTGCTAAAAGGAAACAGGAGGCAAATGACCGTAAGCTTAAAAAAGATTATGAGAAAACTGTGAGACAGTCGCAAAAAAGAGCGATAGAAATACAAACACCTGAGGTACAGACACGTATGAAACAAAACAAAAAAGATTATACAAAACGGGACAAAGAAAAAAGAAAAAAAGTTAAAGCCAGTACAAAGCGGGCAGGGAAAAAATATAAAGAATGATTAAACTTGAGGATAAATACTTGTAAAACACCTGTTCACAAGATTATTATTTGTAAATAGTAAAAAAAATTATATATTTGTTGTTGAAGAGTTCCGGCGACCCCGGAATTCTTCTTATTTTTTAAATATAAGAGAGAAAAATGTCCGAGGTTATATATGTGACTTTAGAAGGTCTTCAGAAACTGAAAGAGGAACTCGACCAATTAAGAAATGTTGAGCGACCTTCAATATCAAGGCAGATAGCTGATGCAAGGGATAAAGGTGACCTTTCTGAAAATGCAGAGTATGCTGCTGCAAAAGAAGCGCAGGGTATGCTGGAGTTAAGAATATCTAAGCTTGAAGATATCGTTGCCCGCTCAAGAATTCTTGATGAATCAAAAATTGATATCTCAACTGTAAGATTACTTAACAGGGTAAAGATCAGGAATAAATCAAATAATTCAGTTATGGAATATCTGATTGTTCCTGAAAGCGAGGCAAATTTTAAACTGGGTAAGATTGCTGTCAGTTCTCCTATTGCCCAGGGCCTTATCGGGAAAAAGGTTGGTGACATTGTTCACATAAAAGTTCCTTCTGGAACTATTCCTTTTGAAATAATTTCTATTTCGATTTAATAAACATTGCACAAGCCATTATGGCCTCAATATTTACCAGAATCATCAATGGAGAGATTCCATGCTACAAGATAGCAGAGGATAACAATTATTTTGCATTTCTCGATATTAACCCCTTAAGAAGAGGACACACACTTGTCGTTTCAAAGAAGGAAACAGATTATATTTTTGATCTGGATGATGTTTATTTAGCCGGAATGATGGTTTTTTCAAAGAAAATTGCCGTGGCAATAAAAAATGCGATTCCCTGCAACCGTATCGGGGTCGCAATTCTGGGTCTTGAAATACCTCATGCCCATATACATCTGGTCCCGATGGATACAATGGAAGATATTAACTTCAGAAATCCCAAGTTAAAATTTACAGTTGAAGAATTTAAGGATATAGCTGCCTTAATTAGCCATAAGGTCATTCTTTAATATATAGATTGAACTCGCTGCATGAGTTACTTATACGATTTATGGGACGATTTTATCAGTCTTTTATTTCCACGGCTGTGCTATGCATGTGGTAATCATCTTATGAGAAATGAAAACCTTATATGTACAGAATGTTATATCATTATTCCAAGGACCAATTTTCATTTTAAAGAAAATAATCCTGTTGAACAACTATTCTGGGGAAGATGTATGATTGAGAAAGCAGCAGCATTTTCATATTACAATAAAGGTAGTCGGATTAAAAACCTGATTCACGGTCTGAAGTACAAGGGGATCAGAGAAATAGGATATGAACTGGGCAGGATATATGGTCTCTCGCTTAAAGCTTCAAGCTTTATGGACGATATTGATCTGATAATACCTGTTCCGCTTCATCCTGACAAGAAACGGATTCGTGGTTTTAATCAGAGTGAATCTATTTCAGTTGGAATTGGCAATGCAACTGATTTGCCGGTTGATATAAAATCACTTTCAAGAATATTGGTTTCAGAAACCCAGACGAAACGGTCACGCTACGAAAGATGGACAAATGTTGAGGGCATTTTCCAGGTTGTCGATCATCAAACAATAATGGGTAAACACGTTTTACTTGTTGACGATGTGATTACTACAGGATCAACTATTGAATCGTGTGCAAATGAGCTTCTAAAGATTGAAGGGGTAAAAGTAAGTGTGGTGGCACTTGCATTTGCAGTAGTTTAGAGGTTTATTCCCCCTTCTTTTTTACCCTTTTAGGATTTTTGTTCATGAAATCTTTCCAGCTGTTATATGCTTTCTCCTGTGTTGGATTATTTGTCTGATAAAAATGGCAAAGAGCAGCGGCAAGTCCATCAGTTGCATCCAGTTTAATTTCAGACAGATTGAATTTCAGTATGTTCATGAGCATTGAAGCTACCTGTTCTTTTGATGCTGCACCCTGACCGGTAATTGACATTTTGATCTTCCTGGGTGCATATTCAAATATAGGCAGAGAACGGGTAAGTGCTGCCGCAATAGCGGCGCCCTGCGCCCTGCCAAGTTTCAGCATTGACTGGACATTTTTACCATAGAAAGGAGCCTCTATTGCCAGTTCATCGGGATGATATTCATCGATAATGCCGATAGTCCTTTCAAAAATGTGTTTCAATTTAAGATAGTGATCATCGTATTTTGAAAGATCAATCGATCCGATGGTAATGAGTTCGGGGAGTGTACCGGAGGTTTTTATGACTCCATACCCTGTAATGCTGGTACCCGGATCGATACCCAGAATTATCCTCTCCTTTGGTTTAACTTTCAATTAGTTGTTTTTTGATTGGCAAGTTAATAATCCTTTGTGTATGTTGCCAAAAATATCAAAGGAGGTATTTTATTTCTTCAGGATATATGCATTATTATTCTTATTACTCTTTTCAGAAAACCTGATTGAAGGTTGCTTGCCATTAATATATAATCCTTTTGATGATACACTTCCATTCTCCAAATAATAAATTGCCTCTTTGAGGCACGACTCATTCCTGTCATTCCAGTCATGAGCAATATCATCGGGTACATATTTATCAGGTGCAAAACCTTTATAAAAATCACCCTGACCTGCTGAATTAACCAATGCAAAAGTAATTGGAAAAAACACGTAATTGGTTTTATAAGGAAATCCAACCATTCCGACAGGTTTCCCGTTTGTCGTATCCCCGATAGTTCTGATATTTATATAAGGTTTTAATCCGTTTATAAAATCTTCGCTGGCAGATGCAGTTGACCGGGTTGTTATTACAATTATTTTAGAGAGGCTAAGAGGAGCATATACAGAATTGAAGTTATATGTCCCGTTAGAAGCGGTATTTTTGTCATTGAAGGTTAATGTAAGAAATGGTTTATTAAGCTGTGTGGCACCTGCAACATAACTTGCCATATTTGTCAGAACGCTCAGATCTCCTCCTCCGTTATATCTTAAATCGACAATAAGATCAGTAATATTATTCTGACTAAAATATGTAAATGCATTCAGTAATTCCTGGTTTGACGGAGGAATAAACTGGTCAAATACAAGGTGCCCTGTAATTCCCGTTTTCAGATGTAAAGTATCGGCAAGAATTACCGTATTTAACGTAAAAGATGCCTTTGTAGAAGTAATAGTAGAATCTTTTCCAAGAGGTGTTTGAAAAAGAAAAGTGTTTGTTACTGTTTCTGAAGATGGACCTATCAGCTGACTATAAGCTGCAGAATCTCTGGCAATAAATATCGGGGCCAGATCAGTGCCATTGAGTTTCTTCACAATCCATCCTCTTCTTACTCCAAAATTATATAATGGTGAAAGAGTGTAGATCTGGGCAATTCTTACCTGGTTTGTGGGATCAAGACCCATACTGATCCCATGTCCGACAAAGTTACCCTGAACCTGATTTAGGTATTCTTCGTAGGTCTGCACAAAACTCCATCTGTCAAGAGTCTTATATATCATTGCCTCCAAAAGCGATGATGGGTCCTTGTAGTCGGTTTTTACCACGGTCGGCATAAGACTGTACCAGAAATAATATTCATTCATTACATCATAAAGATTATCTCTTGCCTCCGTCGCCACTGTTGGACTTGTCACTACGGGGGGAACATCTTTTTTACAGGAATTTAATCCAATTATTGCAACAGAAAGTAAAATAAGGAGCTTTTTCATTTTTTATATCTATATGTCCATATAACAATTAAACAATGATTTTTGATCGCCAGTTTTGAATAAAGATCCCGGATATGATAAGTACTAATCCCATAGGAGTAGTATAATAAACGGGTTCATTTAGAAAATAGTGTACCAAAACCAGAGAAAGAAAAGGAGCCATGTATACCAGGTTACTTACTTTTGCCGTTGATAAGGACAACTGAAGCGCTTTTAACCAGAAAAAGAAGGTTATGCCCATCTCAAACAAACCAATGTAGACCGATCCTGCCGCACCCTTCAAACCGATTTCAGTCTGCCATCCCCCGGTAATAATCATCGTGATAATAAGATAAATTGAGCCAAAAATAAAATTAAGAAGCAGCTTAACTCCTTCATCCCTCTTATCTTTCATATTAAGGATGAAATATAGCGCCCAGAAAACTGAACTTCCTGTTGCAAGGAAAACTCCTGTCAGATTGGAGTGGCCGGTAGTAAATGGTTTTCCCCGTGAGGCGATTATATAAACTCCTGCGAAACTGATGAAGAGAGCGATTAAACTTTTTCTTTCAATTTTTTGTCTGAGAATGGGAACCGAAAGGAAAACAAGTATTATCGGCCATATCATGTTAAGCGGTTGTGCCACCTGAGCAGGAAGAAGCTGATATGCTTTAAGAAGAATAAGATAATATAGAAATGGATTTATTAAACCGAGAATTGCAGAATTCAGGAGTTCTTTTCCAGTTGTCATTCTGATAAGATGGATCTTCTTTCCAACCAGAACAATAATCGACAATACAAATGCCGATGTGAGAGATGCAATGGTAAGCATCGGAAGAATGTCCATTACACTGAGACTGATTTTAAATGCAGTCGGTACTGTTGACCAGAACATTATTGCCAGTCCGGCGTAGACGTATGCTTTATGGGGTTTATCCATTTGCTTTGAATTAAGAATGACGAACATTCGAATGTTGAATGCAGAATTTTTTACTTCTTAATTCACTATTCGATTGTTCTTCATTCGTACTTCAGTAAGTCCACACATTTAATTTAATTGATCAAATCAAATCCTGTATATGGTATCAATACCTTGGGCACTTTAATACCCAACTCGGTCTGGTTATTTTCAAGTATAGCGGCTACAATTCTTGGTAAGGCCAGGGCGCTTCCGTTAAGTGTATGCACAAGGCGGGTTTGTTTATTTCCTTTTTCTTTAAACCTGCATTTTAATCTGTTTGCCTGAAATGATTCAAAATTTGAAACGGAGCTCACTTCAAGCCACCGTTTCTGTGCGGCTGACCATACTTCAAAATCGTAAGTGAGCGCAGAAGTGAATGACATATCGCCGCCACATAACCTGAGTATACGATATGGAAGATCAAGTTTGGAAACCAGGCCTTCAACATGAGTTACCATCTCTTCAAGAGATTCATAAGAATGATCGGGATGAGCAATCCTGACTATTTCAACTTTATCAAACTGGTGCAGGCGGTTGAGTCCTCTTACATCAGCTCCCCACGAACCTGCTTCCCTTCGGAAACAGGGCGTGTATGCAATATTCTTAATCGGAAGCACCTCAGAATCCAGAATTACATCCCTGTATATATTTGTAACCGGGACTTCGGCAGTAGGTATAAGATAAAAGTTATCTGGTGTTATGTGATACATCTGTCCCTCTTTATCAGGAAGCTGACCGGTGCCAAACCCTGAGTCTTCATTAACCAATATCGGAGGCATCACCTCTGTATATCCTTCTTTAACACCTTCATCAAGGAAAAAGGAAATGAGAGCTCTTTGAAGTTTTGCTCCTTTGCCTTTATAAACAGGGAAACCTGCTCCTGTAAGTTTAATGCCCAGATCAAAATCAATAATATCATATTTTTTAATAAGATCCCAGTGGGCAAGTGAACTAGCAGATATAAGCGGCAAAATACCACCTTCACGGACTTTAATATTATCATTTGCATTGTGACCGGGTACGACCGATTCGTGAGGTAGATTAGGTAACCTTATGATTTCATTGCGAAGGTCACTATCGATAGGTATCAGTTTGTCGGTAAGAGACTTGATTTCTTCTTTAAGAGAATATGTTTTTACCTTTGCAGCTTCAGCTTCTTCCCTTTTTCCATCCTTAAGAAGAGAACCTATCTCTTTTGAGATACGATTCATTTCTCCCTGCATTGTATCAGTTTTGGTTTGTATTTCCCGGCGTAAGGAATCCAGTATGAGAATCCTGTCGATTATTTCTTCAGCCTTGAAGTTTTTAACTCTCAGCCGTTCAATAATAAAATCTTTCTTTTCACGAATAAGATTAATTGTTAACATATTCAGTTATGAATTAATAAAAAAGCAGGCTAAATAGCCTGCTGTAAAAATATCAAAAAACTCCCGATTATGCTTTCCGGGAAAAGAAAAGAATTTCGGGAGCCTGTTTCACTTAAAATAACCGTTTGGTCTGTAACCGGTTTAGAGTGAGATATAACCTATCGATAAATAGATTTAGTAATTAAAGTATTTAACTATTTCACATTCTTGACCGATACATAAGTTTTATTATCTTTTTTTCTCTTGAACTCAACTTCTCCATCGGTTAATGCAAAAAGAGTATGATCTTTTCCCAGACCTACGTTGATGCCTGGATTATGCTTTGTCCCTCTCTGACGTACAATAATGTTGCCAGCCTTGGCTACCTGGCCGCCGAAGAGTTTCACTCCCAATCGTTTACTTTCAGAATCGCGACCGTTACGTGAACTACCTGCTCCTTTCTTGTGTGCCATAATTCTATATTATTATTTGCTTTTCGATTCAGTTGGTTATTCTTTGCTTTTAGAGGATTTTTTTTCAGCAGGCTTTTTCTCAGCTGGTTTCTTCACTGCAGTTTTTTTCTCAACAGCTTTCTTTACAGGGGCTTCTTCTTTTTTAGCAGCAGGTTTTTTGGCTGCTTTTTTCTCCTTTGCAGTTTCTTCAACAGTTGTAACATCAGCTACTTTTGTTTCGGCTTTTTCCGGAGTTGCTTTTTTGGGTGAACCAACGCCATTTATACTAATGATTTCAACCTGTGTAAAATTCTGACGGTGTCCGTTTTTTACCCTGTATCCTTTTTTCCTTTTCTTCTTGAATACAATTACCTTATCACCTCTTACCCCGTTGTCAAGAATTTTCCCTCCGACAACAGCGTCTTTAATTGTTGGTTCTCCGATGGTTATTTTACCTTCATCCTCAATTAAAAGAACCTTATCAAATTCGACTTCTTTTCCTTCTTCAAATTCGAGCCTGTGAACAAAAATCTTTTTGCCATTCTCAACTTTAAACTGCTGACCTGCAATTTCTACGATTGCGTACATTATATCTTTTTTTTATGTTACTCCGTGAGGCGTATATAATCATCCGATCATATCGCTTTAAGTTGCCCCAGCGAATTTATCCAAAATTGGACTGCAAAGATATACAAATTAGATTATTTACAAACCAATAAGCTAATTTTTTATTGCTGGGAACTAATCTGAGACCATTTTATCTGATCTCACATTCTTTCTTGTGATGATGAATGAACAAAGAGGAGATTTTATTGTCAGGATGTTAATAAAAAAGAATATTCTCACTCTAAGTGTTAGTGCTAATATCTTTATATTTGTCAGATACAACAACATACCGATTATTTCTTTGGCGCATAAAGAATTGATATGAAGAGAGTAAAGCTAAAAGTAATGGGGATATCGTATAGTCAGACTCAATCCGGAGCTTATGCTCTGATATTGATCGAAGAAAACGGAGAGAGAAGAATTCCAATTATAATCGGTGGCTTTGAAGCACAGGCAATTGTAATAAAACTTGAGAATTTAGATCCTCCGCGCCCATTGACTCATGACCTGTTTAAAAAATTTGCGGATGAGTTTAATATATCTGTTATCGAAGTAATGATTTATAAACTTGAAGAGGGTGTATTCTTCTCAAAGCTTGTTTGTAACAACGGAGAAAAAGAATATTCAATTGACAGCAGAACTTCCGACGCTGTTGCGATAGCTTTGAGATTCGGATGTCCGATTTTTATTACCGAAGAAATCCTTAAGAAAGCAGGAATAACTGTTAATCCGGCCGACAGTGACTTATCTTCTGTAAATGAAGTAGAAAATTTCTTTGAACCTGAAAAAACCAAATATGATACCTATTCTGATGAAGAACTCTATAAAATGATTGACGAGGCCATCAAGACAGAAGATTATGAACGTGCTGCAACTGTCAGGGATGAGATCGAGAAAAGAAAGAAGAAAAAGTGATAATCTGTTCTACATTGTATCCGAAAATTATATCCTGAATAAATAAGAGTAAACTTATTATAATGAAAAAGACATTCGTGTTGATTGTGTTATTTGTGACTACCGGATATTACGCTATTGCAAAAGAGTATAAGGTAACTTCCCCCGATAATAAAATTTCAGTGACAGTTAATATTGAAACCGGAATAAAATGGTCTGCTACATGTGACGGCAAAGAAATAATAAACAATTCTAAAATTGCAATGATACTTTCAAACGGGAAGGTACTGGGAGAAAATGAAAAAATTAAAAAAGCAACAATCAGCAAGTTGAATGATATTATCAGACCGGTCGTGGCAAATAAAAGATCAGAGATAACAGATAACTGCAATATCCTTACAATTTCTTTCAATTCAGGTTTTTCTCTTCAGTTCAGAGCATACAATGATGGTGTCGCTTACAGATTTGAAACTTCATTGAAAGAAGAAGTTATTGTAAAAAATGAGATCTCCGAATTTAATTTCCCGAAAGGAACCCACGCATGGTATCCTCTGGAAACCAGCTTTATGTCGCATAACGAAAGGACTTTTATCTATTCTTCACTCGACACAATTGGCAATAAACATCTTGCCAGCCTTCCAACCCTTTTCCAGGAAAATGGTGTTGATGTACTTGTTACTGAATCAGATATTGAGGATTACCCCGGGATGTGGCTCGCTGGTGCAGGATCGGGGAAAATTTCAGGGATCTGGTCAAAATATCCTGAAGTAGAAAAGCTTACCCGTGACCGGGACCTCTTCGTAACAAGTACTAAAGATTATATTGCAAAAACAAAAGGAACCCGTACTTTCCCATGGAGGGCATTTGTAATTGCTCAAAACGATGTCAAATTAATTGAAAGCGACCTTGTATTTAAGCTTGCCCCGGCAAATAAGATAGAAGACACAAAATGGATAAAGCCGGGACACGTAGCCTGGGATTGGTGGAATGCCAATAATATATATGGTGTTGATTTCAGGGCTGGCATAAACAACGATACCTATAAGTATTATATTGATTTTGCATCAAAGAACAGAATTGAATATATCATTCTGGATGAAGGGTGGTATAAGTTGGGAAATGTTCTTGAACCAGTTCCTGAAATTAATGTTCCCGAACTGTGTAAATATGCTGAAAATAAGCACGTTGGAATAATTTTATGGGTTGTCTGGAAGACATTTTGGGATAAAATAGATGAAGCAGTGGCTCTTTATGAAAAGTGGGGAGTCAAAGGTGTTAAGGTTGATTTTATGCAGAGGGATGATCAGAAGGTGGTGAATTTCTACCTTGAAGCTGCGAGGAAGACTGCAGAGCATCATCTTATAATTGACTTCCATGGAGCATATAAGCCTGACGGTCTTGGACGTACATGGCCAAATGCACTTACCCGTGAGGGTGTGAAAGGGATGGAAAATGATAAATGGAGCAAAGACATAAATCCCGAACATGATGTTACAATCCCGTTTACCAGAATGGTAGCCGGTCCGATGGATTATACTCCCGGAGCTATGGTAAATATGGACAAAGTCAACTTCACTCCAAATTTTACCCGTCCTGAGAGCCAGGGCACAAGAGCACATCAGGTGGCATTATATATTATTTATGAAAGTCCTTTGCAGATGCTGTGCGATAGCCCATCTAACTATATGAAAGAACAGGAGTCAACTGATTTTATCGTGAATATACCTGTGGTATGGGATGACATTGTTGGTATTGACGGCAAAGTAGGTGAATATTTATTGCTTGCCAGAAGATCGGGAAAAGAGTGGTTTGTCGGAGCCATTACAGACTGGACAAGTCGTGACATGAATTTTGACCTCTCATTTCTTCCTGCAGGAAAATATTCTGTTGATATTTTTCAGGACGGTATTAATGCCGACCGGTATGCAGGCGATTATAAACATCTGAAAACAAAAATAAAATCGGGTGATAACATGAAATTTCATCTAGCTCCTGGTGGTGGATGGGCAGCCAGAATTACACCCGAATAACATATTAAGTAATTTGAATGAGACAATATCTTGATCTGCTTGATCATGTATTAAAAAACGGAACTGAAAAAAAAGACAGAACCGGTACAGGAACAATCAGTGTATTTGGCTATCAGATGAGGTTCAACCTTGACGAAGGTTTTCCCCTTCTTACAACCAAAAACCTGCATCTTAAATCCATTATTCATGAATTACTCTGGTTTATTTCAGGAGATACAAATACTAAATATCTGAATGATAATGGAGTAAAGATCTGGAACGAATGGGCTGATAAGGAAGGAAACCTCGGACCTGTATACGGATATCAATGGCGATCATGGCTTTCAGCCGACGGCAGGAAAATCGATCAACTTGAAAAGGTTATCAGTTCAATCAGGGAATCGCCTGATTCGCGCAGGCACATTATCAGTGCCTGGAATGTTGGTGAATTGGATAAAATGGCTCTTCCTCCGTGCCATATTATATTCCAGTTTTATGTAGCGGGAGGAAGGTTATCGTGTCAGCTTTACCAGAGAAGCGCTGATATTTTTATAGGAGTGCCGTTTAATATTGCATCATATGCCCTGTTGACACTTTTGGTAGCACAGATAACCGGACTTAAACCAGGGGATTTTGTTCACACACTTGGTGATGCACATATCTATCTTAACCATATAGATCAGGTAAGGCTTCAACTCTCAAGGGAACCATATAAACTTCCCCATATGTCGATTAATACCGGTGTAACCGATATCCTCAAGTTCACATACAATGATTTCACTCTGTCAGATTATGTTTCACATCCGCATATTAAAGGTGATATTTCAATTTAACAATTAAATTATGATCTCAATTATAGTTGCTGTTTCAGAAGACCGGGGAATTGGAAAAGATAATGAACTGCTATGGCACATTTCAGGGGATCTGAAGAGATTTAAAAGGCTGACCTCAGGGAACACGGTTATAATGGGGAAAAAAACCTGGGAATCATTACCACATAAACCATTACCCGGACGTAAAAATATTGTTCTGACAGATGTTCCCCAGGAATACATCGAAAATTCTGTTACTGCATATTCCATTGAGGATGCACTTAGCAAATGCGGACCGGATGAAGAAATATTTATTATTGGAGGGGGGAGTATATACCGGCAATTCATGCCGATTGCTGACCGTTTGTATATAACTCATGTTCATAAAAAGGCGCCAGCCGATATCTATTTCCCTGAAATAGATCTGAGTATATGGGAAGTTACAGAAAAAGAGGAGTTTAAAACGGACAACGATATTGGAATACCGTATACATATGCTATCTACGAAAGGAAAAATTTAATCAGGTAAGAAGGAGATTCCTCGCTGGCGCTCGGAATGACACGGCATTTAGGTGGTTATGGGGGGCAGAAGTGGCGATTCGCATAATTAATTGTCGTTTAAGCAGCAATTCAAA
>JBARBF010000058.1:0-68567 GCA_049792755.1 Bacteroidales bacterium
AAAGGATTTGGTTTCGTTGAGATGCCGAATGATGCTGAAGCAAAAAAAGCTATCGAGGAATTAAATGGAGCTGAAGTTAGTGGTAGAAACATTATCGTTAATGAATCCATCGAAAGGACTGACAGAAGAAGTAATTTCAGAGGTGGTGATAACAACGACCGCAGAGGTGGTACTGGCGGCGGAAACAGAAGAGATAACTACAGGTAGGTAACAAAATTCTAAAACTATGAAAGGTACTGTTAAATGGTATGACAGAGTAAAAGGTTATGGATTCCTTCAGACAGAAGATGACAAGGATATCTTTATCCACCGTTCAGGTTTAGAGGTTTCCCATACCGAACTTGAGGCAGGTCAGGCTGTTGAATTTGAAATTGAGCAGAGAGAAAAAGGACCGGTTGCCATAAAAGTTAAAAGAGTAGAATGATCTTACTCAAACTAATACCAGAGAGGCTGTAACAGAATTGTACAGCCTCTTTTTTTATATTATTTTTTCTTCTGATCCATGGTCCTGAATTCAACTTTTTCCTTCTGGTACTTAACCATATCTAAGAATTGGCAAAAAATGTAGAGACGCCCAAGTTGGGCGTCTCTACAAAAATAATTAATTAAGTCTATATGGCTACACCAGTTTATATCCCTTTCTGTACTCATAGTGAAGCAATCTTGTTGCAGCACCATCAATGTCATCAATAAAGGTTTCAGTTGAAGGATTCCATCTGACAGTTCGTTTCAGTGTACATGCAATATTACCAAGGTTACATACAGTACAACTGCTGTGACCTATTTCAACCGGTACAACAGGATCTTTTCCTGATCGGACAGCTTCAATAAAATTCAGCTGATGAGGAATTTTTGTTTCATACGGAACATTAGGATCAGCAGCTTCAGTTTTTGGAGGTAAAAACTTAGGATCTGATGCTCTAAAATATCCGCGTGCAACTTCAATCCATCCTTTATCTCCCCAGAACTTTACCCCTTTGGTTTTCTTGTCGTCAAATGGCTCTGAAGTCATTACTGTACCACTGGCATATTTAAACATCATAAACTCTGTTCCATCGCCTATGGGAGATGCTTCAACCGGACCGTTTTTGTCCATACCCAATCCCCACTGGGCTATATCGAACATATGAGCACCCCAGTCAGTGGTAAATCCGCCCCCCGTTTCCTTATACCAGCGCCATGCTCCCCATAACTGCTCATTTTTTTCAGGATCAATTGTTATAGGAGGATCAAGTTGACTGTTGTAATGAATCGTTTCAGGAAGCGATCCAAGCCATAGATCCCAGTTCAGATCAGAAGGTAATGGTTCTTCAGGCAGATCATATGGTTTCGGAGGCGCTCCTACATAAGCATTAACTTTACTTATATTCCCAAGATCGCCTGTCTGTACAAGTTTTACGGCATGCTGAAAACCAGGGTCTGACCTCTGCTGGCTCCCTATTGCAAGAATCCTGTTGTATTGCCTGACAGCTTTTTTTAACTCCTGTCCCTCTTTAATTGTAAAAGTCATAGGCTTTTCCAGATAGACATCCTTCCCGGCTTTACATGCTGCAATTGCAATCATTGCATGAGAATGGTCAGGAACCGCTATTACTACAGCATCTATATCTTTTCTGTCTAATAATTCCTGGTATTTTTCGCAGGTGTCAACTTTTGATTCCTTTCCGGCTTTGGCATAGTAAGCTGAAACACGCTTTTCGAACCTTTTTCGCTTAACTCCATAGACATCGCATCCAGCAATAACTTTTACCCCTGGAATCTGAAGGAACGCGTTAAGCAAATACATTGATTGTTGTCCCATACCGATAAATCCAAGCCTTATATCTGCTAATGCAGAGGGTCTGGCTGCAGAACCTATTTTTGGCAGTATCATTATACCGGCAAAACCCGCAACACCGAAATTTATGAACTGGCGTCTTGACCATGTTCTTTTCTGTTCTTTCATAGAGGTAAAATATTAGTAGTTAAGTTAAGTTAAGTTGATTTATATTAAAAGTATTCAAAGGTATAAAAATAGCAATTTTCTCCTCCTCAAAAGATTTCTGAGCCTGTCAGAATCTACCGAATATTGAATATTTTTCAGTATTACAGTATATGGAAGAGTATAGAAAAAGATCAGGGTTATTTGTCTCCATTTTTCTTTCAAGATGAAGTACGGGCTGGTCTTTTTTCAAATGAAGTAACCTGCTGATCTTTGTGGTTGCCGGAATAGCTTTGATCCTCTGATCTCCTGCTTTAATCTCTATACGATAATAATCCCGAAGTATCCGGAAAAGTGACCTGTTCTTAAACTGCCGGGTGGTTATTCTGGGAAGGTTTATATTGGCAATAAAACTGATATCATAGAATATGGGGACATCATCCAGAAATCTGACTCTCTCCATATAAATGCATCCCGATTCCTTTTCAAGCTCTGTGAGTGGAAAAATAAAATCTGTGGGCCATTGTATCAGCACAGGCTTAACAATGATGTTGGTCTTCAGTTTTCGATCTCCAACTGCCGATGTCGTTCCCGAAACCGAAAGAATGCCAATCTCCCTTGGAAGATGATAAACAATGCTTCCTTTTCCCTGATGTTTTCTGATGTATCCGTCTGCAGCAAGAGTGCCAAGCGACTGACGCACTGTCGGACGTGTCATACCATATAGCTGGCATAGCTCATTCTCAGATGGCAAGAGATCTCCTTCTTTATAAACACCATCCAGAATGTGCTTCCTGAGAATCTCATAAAGTCGCCGGTACTGAGGTATGGTTTTCGGAGTGACCATGAAGGAAATAAATTGAAATAATCAAAAATAAAAAGTAAATATATATATTTTTACTTGTAAATACAAGTTAATTAATTTATTTTTGTAATCATTGATTTATAGCAACATCTAAAAAACCATGAATCAGTTTAGTTTACTTATTATAACAAGTTAAAATGTACATTAAGATCAAAAACTTTTAAAATACTCCTTAGTGTACCTTAGTGATTGTCATTGTAATATCATAAAGACTAAAAATAGATGGCAACAGCAGTAAAAATGCCAAAACAGGGCCAGTCGGTTGAGACATGTATCATAACCAGGTGGTTCAAGAGTAAAGGAGAGAGCATATCTGTTGGAGATATCCTGTTCTCCTATGAAACGGACAAGGCTTCATTTGATCTCGAATCACCGGTTGAAGGAACACTTCTGGACATATTTTTTGGTGACGGAGCCGAAGTACCGGTTCTGGTTGATGTTGCAGTGATTGGCAAAAGCGGCGAAGAAACTCAATCTCTTAAGCAGGGACACTCTTTAATTAAGGCTGAGGCTGAGGTTAAGGCTGAGGTTAAGGCTGAGGTTAAGGCTGAGATTAAGGCTGAGGTTAAGGCTGAGGTTAAGGCTGAGGTTAAGGCTGAGGTTAAGGCTGAGGTTAAGGCTGAGGTTAAGGCTGAAATGAAAGCTGATGACAGATTGCAATTATCCACAGATTCGAAAATCAGGATATCTCCTAGGGCAAAACGTATGGCTGAAAATAAAGGATTGAATTACAATGATCTGCCGGGATCCGGGCCAAATGGAAGAATTATTGCCAGGGATATTGAAAAAGCAAATTCAGCAGTAATTGTGGTTACAAAAAATATGAAGGCGGTTGGTGCCGAATATTCAGAAAAACCACTGAGCAATGTACGTAAGCTTATAGCCAAAGCGATGCATTCTTCACTACAAAACTCAGCCCAGTTAACACATCATATGAGCGCCGATGTAAGGTTTCTTCTGGAAGCCAGACAAAAAATCAAAAACAAACTCTCTACAGATAAAAACCAGCAGGATATTACTCTTAACGATATGGTTTGCTGGTGTGTTATAAGAGCACTGGAGAAATTTCCCGAAGCTAACAGCCATTTTCTTGATGACCATATAAAAACATTTCATAAGGTACACCTTGGACTGGCAGTTGATACACCACGGGGACTTATGGTACCCACAGTGAAAGATGCAGATGATATGGATCCCGCAACACTGTCAAAAGAACTTAAATCTATTGCAGAGTCTTGTAAAAAAGGCAGGATAAATCCCGAATTGATTCAAAGCACTGCAGCTACATTCACTGTTTCAAATTTAGGTAACTACGGCGTTGAAATGTTTACACCGGTTATAAATCTTCCTCAGGTTGCAATACTGGGAGTTTGCACAATAATTAACCGCCCGGCTGATATCGGAAATAATATATTCGGTTTTGTTCCATATATCGGACTTTCACTTACGTACGATCACAGGGCAATTGATGGAGGCCCTGCAACCCTGTTCCTGAAAGAGATTAAGGAGCAGATAGAAGCCTTCAGGTATTAAGACAAAAGACAAAAGATAAAATTCCAGTACATGCCAAAAAGTCAAAACATTAATCCGAAAATAGTCCGCAAACCACAATTCATTGAATTCGGTAAAATTCCTGTAAACCAGTACAATAAAACAATTGAAGAGGAGGAAAAAAACTATAGCAGGGAAGATTTTTTAAGAATCTACCATGATATGGTGGTGATAAGGGAATTTGAGACCATGCTCAATCTCATCAAGACTACCAATGAATATAACGGAATACCTTATAATCACCCTGGACCGGCGCATTTATCAATCGGGCAGGAAGCTTCAGCAGTGGGTATGGCCTATACCCTGGAAGTTGATGATTATATTTTCGGATCGCATCGCAGCCACGGTGAGATACTTGCCAAAGGATTGTCAGCAATTCACAGTCTCGATGAAGACACACTCTATTCAGTTATGAAAAACTATTTCGGAGGTTCTGCTCTTAAGGTAGTCGAAAATGGTTTTCAGGGGAATATAAAAGATCTGGCTATCAATTTTTTATTATATGGCTCATTAAGCGAAATATTTGCCCGTGAAAACGGATTCAACAAAGGTCTGGGAGGATCTATGCATGCATTCTTTACTCCTTTCGGTATCTATCCGAATAATGCAATTGTCGGGGGCTCAGGCGATATATCGGTGGGCGCTGCACTCTTTAAGAAGATAAACCGTAAGCCGGGTATAGTGGTATGCAATATTGGCGATGCTTCAATGGGTTGCGGACCGGTTTGGGAAGGTATCTGCTTTGCAACAATGGACCAGTATAAAACTCTATGGGACGGAGAATACAGAGGCGGATTGCCATTGATATTCAACTTTATGAATAACCTTTACGGTATGGGAGGACAGACTTGCGGGGAGACAATGGGTTATGACATACTTGCAAGAGTAGGCGCCGGAGTAAATCCTGAATCAATGCACGCAGAACGTGTGGATGGTTATAACCCACTTGCCGTAATAGATGCCTTCAGGCGTAAAAAACAAATTCTGAAAGAAAAAAGAGGTCCTGTTTTGCTCGATACCCTTACATACAGGATTAGCGGACATTCACCGTCAGATTCTTCTTCATACAGGTCAAAAGAGGAAATCGAAGCATGGCAGAAGGAAGACTCAATAATGACATACGGTAAATCACTTGTTCTGGCAGGTATAGCCGGACAGGAACAGCTTGAGAATATAACCGGAGATACTAAAGAGCTTTTGAATCAGATACTTAAACTTAGCATTAATGATGAGATTTCACCAGGGATTAATCTGAAAAAAGATCCGGATTGTATTGGTGAAATGATGTTCTCTAACGGGTCAGTCGATAGGATGGAAAACGGGACTCCGGAAGTCCTTATGCCTATGGAGGAAAATCCGCATGTTAAGTCCTTGAAAAACAAAGAGAGATATTATAAAGACAAATCAGGTAATCCTGTATCTAAAGCTAAAATATATCAATTCCGCGATGGCATTTTTGAAGCAGTCATCGATCGTTTCTACAAGGATCCGACTCTGGCAGCATGGGGTGAAGAGAACCGCGACTGGGGCGGAGCTTTCGCAGTTTACCGCGGATTAACTGAAGCGCTCCCCTATCACCGGCTCTTCAATTCACCGATATCTGAAGGTGCCATTGTTGGCACTGCGATTGGTTATGGTATGTGCGGAGGACGTGTTATTGCCGAGATAATGTATTGCGATTTTCTTGGCCGTTCAGGAGATGAAGTATTCAACCAGTTGCCAAAATGGCAGGCAATGAGCGGCAACATTATAAAGATGCCCGTAGTAATAAGGGTATCGGTAGGTTCAAAGTACGGCGCCCAGCATTCGCAGGACTGGTCATCGCTTACTGCCCATATTCCTGGATTAAAAGTAGTATTCCCGGCAACCCCTTATGATGCAAAAGGATTAATGAATTCAGCATTACAGGGAACTGATCCGGTTATATTTTTTGAAAGCCAGAGAATTTATGACGTCGGTGAGATGTTTCATAAAGACGGAGTTCCGGAAGGTTATTACGAGATCCCCTTGGGTGAACCAGATATAAAAAGATCCGGTGAGGATATAACAATTCTTTCGATCGGAGCAACTCTATATCCTGTAATGAAAGTTGCTGATATACTTCAGGAGAAATACGGATTAAATGCTGAAATCATTGATGCCCGTTCACTTGTTCCTTTTAATTATGAATCTGTTATTCAATCAGTTAAAAAAACAGGCAGGATTGTTCTGTCCAGTGATGCTTCTTCAAGAGGTTCATACCTGAAAGAGATGGCTCAAACTATAACCGAACTGGCATTTGACTATCTTGATGCACCTCCGGTTGTTGTAGGATCGAGGAACTGGATCACTCCGGCTTTTGAAATGGAAGAATATTTCTTCCCACAACCTGATTGGATTCTCGATGCTATTCATCAAAAAATAATGCCTCTGAAAGGGCATATGATTAAAACTGATTATTCAAATAATAAAACCATTTACCTGAATAAAGAAGGCGTTTAGGTTGTCTTATGAAAAAGCTTGAACAGATCAGTTTCAGAAATATTTTTAAATTTTGATTCTGATTTTATTTAAATTGCATTTTCAGAAACCTTGATAACTGGCCACCATGATTAGAAAGTCCTTCCTGATTTTTTTCTTTTCCGGTCTGACTCTGATTGCATACAGCCAGGTACACAACCTGGAATTTTACCTGAACGAAGGTATTCGCAACAGCCCATTGTTGAATGATTACAGGAATCAGGTCAATTCTGCTGTTGCTGACAGTCTTATTATCAGGGCAGCAAAGAAACCGTTAATTGAAGCCAGGTCACAGCTTCTGTACTCACCTTATTATCATAACTTCGGATATGATGAGGTAGTTACTGACGGAGGCAATTATACTGCAGTTGTTGGAGTAACTCAGAATATTTTCAATAAAAAAGAGCTTACCAATAAATACAATATGCTCGATATTCAGAAGAAGTTAGTAAATAATTCTTCCATGATTTCTACCAACGAATTGAATAAGCTTATTACGGAACTGTATCTCACGGCATTTTCAGCCTGTAATGACCTTAATTTTAATAAGATGTTCCTTGAATTGGCCAGAAAAGAAAATGAAATCGTCAAGCAGTTTGTAAAAAACGGAGTTTATAAACAGACTGATTATCTCGCATTACTGGTAGAGACTCAATCTCAGGAAATAATCGTCAAACAACTTGAAAGTCAATACAAAAAAGATCTAAGCTCCCTGAACGAACTCTGTGGAATAAATGATCCCGGGTTGTATGAACTTGTTGAACCGGAACTAAAAATCAAAGGAACTCCTGATATTTCAAAATCACCTGCCTTATTGCATTATGAAATTGACAGTATAAGGATAGAAAACGAAAAGGCAACGATAGATGTCAGATATAAACCAAAAATCAACTGGTTTGCTGATGCCGGGTTTCTTTCCAGCAATCCCTGGAACTTTTACAAACATTTTGGATATAGTGCAGGCATCAGTCTGAATATTCCTATTTATGACGGAAAACAAAGAGGAATAGAAAAACAGAAACTTGAATTTGACCAGAACACCAGACAGACTTATGAAAACACTTATCGCAAACAGTATTTTCAACAGATCCAACAACTTTCAATCGAATTTAAAGCACTAATAGAGTTAGCTGAGAATACCGAAGCTCAACTCAAAACCTCTGACCAGCTTGTAAATGCCCTTAAGGAGCAGCTTGAAGCAGGAATTATCCAGATGACTGAATATATCAGTGCAGTTAAAAACTATAAAACCATTAACAGAAATATTAACCTGATCAATGTTCAGAAGTTGCAGGTTATAAATGAAATGAATTTCCTTTTAACCCAATAAAAAATATACTTCGATGTTTATGAATAGAAACACTCAACATTTCTTATTTCTGCTTATCATATCAGTGGGATTGTTTTCCTGTAAGCAGGGAAAAAAGACATCTGAAGAAGCAGGAGTTATTAAAACTCCTGTCACAATTGTCCCTGTTAGATTTAAAGCCGTAAGTTCAACAGTAGCATTGCCTGCTGTGGCAACCTATCTGAACAAGAGTATCGTGAGGGCTTCCACAACGGGAAATATTGAAAAAGTTCTGATAACTCCTGGCGAATTTGTTGCTGCCGATCAGTTGCTTTTTTCAATCAGGACACGCGAAGCAATGGCTCTTAACAAAAAAGCTCAGTCAGATTCAAGCTTAGTTTTCAAAGGGCTGATAAATATTATTTCTCATAAAGAAGGAGTAATTAATTCCATTTCCTATCAAAAAGGGGATTATGTGCAGGAGGGGGATGAAATGGCAGTTGTTTCGGAACAAAATAGCCTGGTCTTCATTCTGGATGTTCCTTTTGAACTTGATAAATACATTGAAAAAAACAGAAACTGCAGGATCACTCTCCCGGACGAGAGGCAGATCAATGGAACAATAACAGGAAAACTCCCTGAAATGGATATGCAATCTCAGACGATCAGATATGTTGTTAAACCGCAATCAGCCGACCGGTTTCCCGCCAACCTTATTGCAAGTATAAATCTGGTCAAATCTACAAATGCGAAAGCGATGGTTCTGCCAAAAAGAGCTGTATTGGGCAATGAAACCCAAAATGAATTCTGGGTTATGAAGTTATTAAACGACAGCACCGCGATAAAAACTGTTGTAAGTAAAGGATTTGAGAATAATGAAGAAGTTGAAATAACCAGTCCCGGATTCCTCCCGTCTGACAGAATAGTGCTGACCGGTAATTACGGGCTACCCGATACTGCCAGGGTGACAATAATAAAGGAATAAAGGAATAAAGGCATGAAGAATTTCTTTCTCTCATATAAGAACCCCATATCTGTTATTATTGCAGTCGTTATCGCAGGTGGAATATTCTTATACGGACATATTCAGGTTTCACTTTTCCCTGAAATCACATTCCCTAAATTAAAAGTTATTGCAGATAATGGCGAACAGCCTGTCGATAAAATGATGGTAACTGTCACCAGACCATTGGAAGATGCTATCAAGAAAATCCCTGATCTTAAGATATTAAGGAGTACAACTAGCCGGGGAACCTGCGAAATCTCTGCCTTTCTGAACTGGGGTGCAGATATAAACATAAATCAGCAGATGCTCGAATCGAGGATCTCAGAGATAAAATATTCTCTCCCTCAGGAAGTTCAGATACAGGTTGAAAAGATGAATCCCTCTATACTGCCTGTTATAGGGTTTACGGTTGAAAGTGACAAGAAATCACCTATTGAACTTAACCTGATCGCCACCTACGTAATCAAACCCTTTTTATCGCAGATAGAAGGTGTTTCTTCGGTAGGTATCATTGGGGGAAAAACCAAAGAGTACTGGATTGAGCTTAATCAGCTTAAAATGAGTACATTCTTAATTACACCCGAAATTATCAGGGATCAACTTAACCAGAATCATTTTATTTCTTCAAACGGATTCCTGTCCGATTACAGGAGACTTTATCTTAGTATTACAGATGCAGGACTTTACAACTTGAATGATCTCGGAAATGTGGTTCTGCGAAATGACGGCAAAAGACTTATAAGACTAAAAGATGTTGCTGATATAAATATAAGAGAGAAAACCGAGTACACAAGGATAAATGCAAACGGACGTCAGGGTCTTCTTGTGGCAATTCTCAAACAGCCCGCAGCGAATCTGATCAATCTTTCGGAAAATGTCGCATCAAGGAAGAAAGAGCTTGAAAAGCTCCTTCCTGCGGATGTACATATATCACTATATTATGACCAGGCAGATTTTGTTAACAAAGCCATAAAAAGTGTCAACGACAGCATCTGGCTGGGGCTTCTTCTCGCACTCCTTGTTGCAATTATGTTTTTAAGGTCTTTCAGAGCAAGTTCCACCATTCTTTTAACTGTTCCCATTACGCTCCTTCTTACAATAATTGTACTTTATTGTATCGGATATACTCTGAATATTATGACTTTTGGAGCTATAGCTGCTGCTATAGGGCTGATTATTGACGATGCTGTTGTTGTAGTGGAACAGATACACCGGACTCATGAAGAATTCCCTGACAGAGCTTCAAATGATCTTGTTCACCAGGCAGTAAAATACCTTATGCCATCAATGGTCGGATCATCTATAAGTACAATTGTAATTTTTGTACCTTTTATGCTACTTGGTGGTGTGGCAGGTGCTTATTTCAATGTACTTACAAATACAATGATAATAACACTGGTTTGTTCCTTCTTTGTTACCTGGATAGGACTGCCGGTAATATATATCTGGTTTTCCAACTTAAGATCACTTTTTCCTGAAAAGAAAAAATCAGATATCAAAACAATAAAAACAAGAAACTGGGTGAGCTTCTTTCTGCGGAAACCTGTATTAAGCATTCTTTTCATTCTCATTCTTCTGATATCAATAATTTATATTCTTCCCCGTCTCGAAACAGGCTTTCTCCCTGAAATGGATGAAGGGTCGATAGTTCTCGATTATAAAGCTCCGCCGGGAACATCGCTTGAAGAAACTGACAGGATACTTATGGAAGTTGAGAAAATAATTGTTAAAATACCTGAAGTTGCAACCTACTCCAGAAGGACCGGAGCCCAGATGGGATTCTTTATAACTGAACCTAACGACGGCGATTATCTCATACATCTAAAAGATGACAGAAAAAGAAGTACTCTGGATGTAATTGATGATATCCGGAAGCAGATAGAGGCAACCCAGCCTGCTCTGCAGATTGATTTCGGACAGGTTATCGGTGATATGCTCGGTGATCTGATGGCTTCAGTTCAACCTATTGAAATAAAGATTTTCGGAAGCGACCAGAAAAACCTGAATGAATTGGCTAAGAAGGTTGCAGCTGAGATTGGCAAGATCGAAGGTGTTGAAGATGTATTTGATGGTATTGTTATTGCTGGTCCCTCAATAGAAGTTATTCCTGATCAGCAGAAACTCTCACAGTTCAGAATATCGCCTTCCTCATTCCAGTTTCAGCTTCAAACCATGGTTGAGGGAAATATAATCGGAAGCATTCCTGAAAAAGAGCAGATGACTGCAATAAGGATGATCTATCCAAACAGTACAAAAAATAGTCTTGAAAATATCAAAAATCAGTTTGTCTTCCTCAACGATGGAAAACTTAAACCGCTCATTACACTTTCGACAATAGGATTAAAGGAGGGCGTGGCTGAAATCAACAGAGATAATCTGAAATCTGTTTCAATAGTTACGGCGAGGTTAAATAACAGGGATCTTGGCACTGCTATGAAGGAGATTCAGAAAACAATTGACTCCGGAGTATTCCTGCCAAGTGGTTATAACATTGAATATGGAGGTGAATATGCCGATCAGCAAAAATCATTCAGGGAACTACTGATGATCCTCATATTATCAAGCCTCATGGTGTTTGCTCTTATGCTTTTTCTTTTCAAAGATTTTCGGGCAGCCTTCTCAATCCTTTTCATAGCTATTCTGGGGATATCGGGAAGCCTGATTGCTCTGTTTGTTACGGATACTCCGCTGAATGTGGGCAGCTATACCGGTTTAATAATGATTGTCGGAATAATAGGTGAGAATGCAATATTTACATTTCAGCAGTTTACTACAAACCGTTTAAATGGGAACGTTGATGAATCTCTGGTTTATGCAATTTCCACAAGGTTAAGGCCAAAGCTTATGACGGCACTCGGCGCTATCATAGCATTAATGCCGCTGGCTATTGGTGCCGGCACCGGCGCTCAGATGCACCAGCCGCTTGCAATTGCAGTAATTGGCGGTTTTATCATTGCACTTCCGCTTCTTCTTATCGTGTTGCCAACATTATTGCATATTCTGTACAAGAAAGAAGATGCCCAAAAGATTCAGTTAAAAAAAATTAAGAAATCATAAGTATCTTTGCTTATAAATTCAATATTTATGGAAAATGTGTTAGAGAACATAAAAGGAAAAGCAGGATACATTATCGATATGGATGGTGTTATTTACCATGGTAACAGACTTCTTCCGGGGGTGACAGACTTTTTGGCCTGGCTTGAAGAATCAGGGAAAAAGTACTTATTTCTTACCAATTCCAGCGAAAGAACTCCTAAAGAATTGCACGAAAAGATGAAAAGACTGGGAATAGATGTAGGTGAAGAGCACTTTTATACCAGTGCCCTTGCTACAGCCAGTTTCCTTTCAAATCAGAAACCGGATGGAAGCGCATATATAATAGGTGATGCCGGACTGATTCACGCTTTGTACAGTGTTGGCTACAGCGTAAATAATGTTAATCCCGACTATGTTGTTGTAGGAGACACACACAGTTATAATTTTGAAAAGGTTGAACTGGCTGTAAATCTGGTGATAAGAGGAGCAAAACTAATAGGGACCAATTCAGACATCAGCGGGCCTGTCGAAGTTGGAATCACTCCTTCCACAAAAGCACTTATAGCACCAATTGAAATTGCTGCTGGTAAAAAAGCATATTTTGTAGGCAAACCTAACCCGCTTATGATGAGAAGTGCTTTGAAACGGCTTGGCATTAAAAGAGAAGAAGCAATAGTGATTGGCGACAGAATGGATACTGATATCCGATGCGGCCTGGAATCGGAAATTGATACACTGCTTGTTCTGAGCGGGATCACCGATCGTAATGGGATCGATCAGTTCCCATATCGTCCACGTTACATACTTAATGGTATAATAGATCTGGTCAGCTAATTAACTCCATGGGAATTCCTGATAAATATAAATCAGAGCGAAAAGAAGTGGCACACTTCATGCGGCGCCTGTATAAGCATGGACTTACCACAACTTCAGGCGGAAATATAAGTCTGCGTATTTCTGCTGATTTGATTCTGATAACGCCTTCGGCTACTGACAAAGGAAGAATGAGATGGAAAGAAGTTGGCATTGTAAATATCTTCGGTGAAAACTTCACACCGCATCTTAAGCCATCAATTGAAACTGCAATGCATCTTGCCATTTATAAAAAGAAGAAAGAGGTGCTTGCCATTGTTCATGCCCATCCTGTATTTGCTTCCCTGTTCACCGCAATTAAAGCCAAAATAAATACCAGCCTGACAGCAGAAGCCAAAGCAATACTCGGCGATCCTCTTTTCGTAAGGTATGCGGTTATGGGATCTTCCGCACTTGCAGAAGTGGCAGCTGAGAATATTATGAAATCAGATATTCTGTTACTTGAAAATCACGGAATACTCACCGCTGGTTCAAATCTGCTTCAGGCATTCGATAAAGTTGAGGTTTTGGAAAATGCCGCGAAGATGACACTGATGACAGAAATGACCGGAAGAAAAAAACCTCTCGACAAGGCCAGGATACTGGAATTAGAAAGGCTATTCAGATGATTAAAGGGGTGCTTTTTGATATGGATGGAGTCCTGGTCGATTCAGAACATTTTATTTGTATGGCAGCAATAAAAATGTTCAGAGAACTTGGAGCAACTGTATCACCTGAAGATTTTCAACCCTTTGTTGGTATGGGAGAAGATAAATACATCGGTGGAGTCGCAGAGCGACATGGAATTAGTATTGATATTATAAAAGTCAAGGCCAGGACATATGAAATATATGAAAAAATAGTCCATGGAAAGCTATCTCCATTACCAGGTGCACTTGAATTCCTTTCAAAATGCCGGAATAAGGGCTTCAAACTGGCCTTGGCAACAAGTGCCGATAAGATAAAGATGGAGGTAAATCTTAAAGAGATAGGACTATCGCAAGAATCGTTTTATGCAATCATTACCGGACTTGATATAAATAATAAAAAGCCTTACCCTGAGATTTACCTGAAAGCAGCCGAAAGTCTTGGTCTAAAGCCTGCGGATTGTCTGGTTGTAGAAGACGCAGTGAGTGGAATAAAGGCCGGCAAAGCTGCCGGTTGCAGGTGTCTTGCTGTCACGACTTCGTTTGATGCAGCAGCTCTGAAAGAGGCAGACTGGATATGTGATTCGTTATTGAATGTTCCTGAAGAGGTGCTTGACTGGTAACTCTCTATGCTTAACACCCCCTTCCTTGCCTTCCCCCAGGGGGGAAGAAGTAAGAACAAACTTTTCCTCCCTGGGGGAAATAAGAAAGGGGGTAATAAGAAATGGAATGTTAAAACGGTATTTTAAGCCAAACAATATAATTTCCTGATGAAATATTTCCTCTCAGAATTTCCCTCGCCTGACATATTGAATAAAGAGATGAAGGGTATCTCTTTTCCGGAGTATCGTGAAACTAATGGACATATTCATACACCATATTCTTTCAGTGCATTCACCGGTCTTAATACAGCATTCAAAATGGCTGTTGAAGAAAAAATATCTGTTCTGGGGATAAATGATTTTTATGTAACCGATGGCTATGATACTTTTCATAAAGGATGTCTGGAAAATAAAATATTTCCTTTGTTTAACATTGAATTTATCGGACTTCTGAAAGAAGAACAGAAAAATGGAATCAGGATTAATGATCCCAATAATCCAGGCAGAATATATTTTAGCGGGAAAGGTCTGGATTATCCTTTTCAGGTTGGCTGGATGCAAAGAAGGCAACTCAGAAACGTAAAAAAAGAGAGCCAGGCTCAGATTAAAGCGATGATTTCAAAGCTGAATAAGCTTATTGAACGCGAAACACCGGATTTAGAGCTCTCATATAAGACGATCAAAAAAGAGTATGCACATCAACTGGTACGTGAACGCCACCTAGCCAAAGCATTAAGGGAACTTGCTCTCACAATATCCACGTCAGGTGCGGAACAACTTCACTTTATTGAAAGCCTGTACGGTGGCAAAAAATCAAGTACAGGCATTTTAAACCCGGCTGCACTTGAAAATGAAATAAGGTCCAATCTATTGAAAAAGGGGGGAGCCGCTTTTGTAGAAGAAGATGAAAATAGCTTCCTTGAACTCAAAAAGATCATCAAAATCATTATAAAGGCCGGTGGAATACCATGTTATCCGGTGTTGCTTGATGATCCTGCCGGTAAATACACGGAATTTGAGTCCGATAGTGAAAAACTATATAATTCACTCAGGCATCTCGGTATAGAATGTATTGAACTTATACCGGGAAGAAACGATCTTACCATCTTGAAAAACTTTGTTGAATTCTTTCATAATAAAGGATTTATAATAACTTTTGGAACTGAACACAATACGCCTGAGATGTCGCCGCTTACAGTAACAACAAGGGGCTTAAAACCTCTTGACGAGTCTTTAAAAAAGATCAGTTGGGATGGCGCATGCTCTATTGCGGCCCATCAGTATCTGAGAGCCAATGGCAGACAAGGTTACGTTTTGCCCGATGGAACTCATAGCCGAGAACAATTGAAAGATTTGATAAGTCTTGGACAATTAGTAATTGAATATTTCCTAAACAAGTACAAAAATGAAGCCTGAAATAAATGAACTGATTGAGATTTCGAAGTACTATGGATCAAATAAGGATTTTGTGATCGCAGGAGGAGGAAACACTTCTTTCAAGGATGATGAAACAATATGGATCAAAGCCAGCGGACAATCCCTTGCTGAATTGAAGGAGGAAGGACTTGTTGCCCTTGGCAGACAAAAGCTTCATTTGATTTCTTCCGCAACCTATTCTGATGATCCGGTTACAAGAGAAGAACAGGTTAAAAACGACTTATTCCGGAGTATTATTGATCCGGGACAAAAAAACAGACCGTCTGTAGAAACATCCCTGCATGAGATCATTCAATATAAATTCATTGTACACCTCCATCCTACACTGATCAATGGAATACTTTGCAGCAGGAATGCAAAGAGCCTGACCCAGAAACTGTTCGGTGAGAGCGTTCTATTTGTGCCTTATACGGATCCTGGTTATACGCTTTTTAAAAAGCTTGAAACAGAAATAATAGCTTATCGTGAAAAATTCTTTCACGATCCACAAATAATATTTCTTGAAAATCACGGTTCATTTGTAGGCGCAGATACTACAGATGAAATCAGGCATATTTATGACGATATCTTTCTGAAAATCAAAGAACACGTATCTCCAATTTCGGATATTACCTTATTACCATATAATCCTGTACTAAATAAAGTTATTCCAACAATCCGCATTTTGCTTTCAGGGGAACGACCCGGGGTAATAAGGTTTCGAAATAACTCCCTCATTGCCAGGTTTTATCAGAACCAGCAGGAATTTCACAAAATTTCCCTGCCGTTGACTCCCGATATTATTGTTTACTGCAAAACAAGGTATTTATATATTGAACAATCATCAACTGCTGAGAAGATCCTCGATTCCTTCAGGTACCAGTTGCCTCACTTTATAAGTGAATATGGTTACCTGCCAAGGGTATTTATAATCAGGGATATGGGGATTTTTGCTTTTGGTGAAAATTATGCTAATGCGGAAGCTTGCCTTGATGTTTATGAGGACCTTATAAAAATAAGTTATTATGCATCTCTGTGCGGAGGAATTAAATTTCTCATTCCGGAACAGGTGGACTTTATAGATCATTGGGAAGTAGAAGACTATAGGCGGAATGTCGAAAGATCTGCAGACGCCGGAAATAAGTTGAATAACAGAATAGCAATAGTAACCGGCGGTGCGCAGGGATTTGGAGCAGGCATAGCAGAATCGTTGTTCAGGTTGAATATGAATGTCATAATTGCCGATCTGAATGAGGAAAAAGGTAAATCACTAACCACATCATTATCCTCAAAGAAATCACATAATAAAGCAATTTTTGTCAGGACTGATGTTTCTGATTCTGAATCGGTTAAGGAACTTATTGTTGTAACCGTAAGAGAATTTGGAGGACTCGATCTCCTGGTAAGCAATGCAGGTATTTTAAAGGCCGGGGGACTTGAGGAAATGGATTCTGAAACATTCTCAAAAACTACGGAAGTAAACTATAACGGATATTTTCATTGTGTAAAATATGCTTCGGAGATCATGAAAATTCAGAACCAGGAGAAACCCGGGTATTACACCGACATAATTCAGATTAATTCAAAATCAGGATTAAGGGGAAGCAATCGTAATTTTGCATATGCCGGAGCTAAGTTCGGAGGAATAGGGCTCACCCAGTCTTTCGCGATGGAACTTGCCCCCTTCAGAATAAAAGTTAATTCTATTTGTCCTGGTAATTTTTACGAAGGTCCCCTGTGGTCCGATCCAAATAATGGTTTGTTTGTTCAATATCTCAAAACGGGCAAAGTCCCAGGAGCTAAAAGTATAGAGGAAGTAAGAAAATTTTATGAAGATAAGGTACCGATGAAGAGGGGATGTAAACTGGAAGATGTGATGAAAGCTCTTCTCTATATAATTGATCAGGAATACGAAACAGGTCAGGCTCTTCCCGTTACCGGGGGACAGGTGATGCTGAGTTAAGTTGCTCAGGGCTCAGGGCTCAGAGCGCATGGCAAAACATTCTGAACTGATGGGCGATTTAACATTGTGAAACTCACTGCAGCTCAGTGGGAAAATAAACATACAATTAAAATAGTATGAAGACAAAGGCTGTTAGAATATATGGTAAAAAGGACCTGAGGCTCGAAGAATTTGAATTGCCCGCTTTAAAGGATGATGAGATTCTGGCCAGCGTCGTCTCCGACAGCATTTGTATGTCGTCGCATAAAGCAGCACTCCAGGGGGCTGATCATAAGCGTGTTCCAAAAGATGTCAGTATTAATCCAACAATTATCGGTCACGAATTTGCCGGAGTGCTCCTGGAAATAGGGAAAAAATGGAGTCATAAATTCAAATCAGGACAGAAATTCTCAATTCAACCTGCCATGAACAAAATGGGCACTCTTAATGCTCCCGGATACTCCTACAGGTTCATAGGTGGTGATGCTACTCATATTGTAATTCCACCTATTGTTATGGAGGCTGATTGTCTTCTGGCTTATGACGGAGAAGCTTTTTTCCCGGCTTCTCTTTCAGAACCAATGTCATGCCTTATTGGAGCATTTCATGCAAGTTATCATACCCCTCCGGGCACGTATGAGCACAATATGGGAATACGGAAAGGAGGAAATATGGCAATACTTGCAGGTGTAGGACCCATGGGTCTTGGAGCAGTTGATTATGCCCTGCACCAGGATAGAAAACCAGGATTACTTGTGGTTACCGATATTGATGATAACCGTTTGAAAAGAGCAGCTTCAATGTTATCGCCCGAAGATGCTGAAAAAGAGGGAGTGAAGTTAATATACGTCAACACCGGGAAAATGAAAGATCCTGCCAGATATCTTCGTGGTCTTACCGGAAATAAAGGATTTGATGATGTATTCATTTTTGCTCCTGTCAAATCTGTAATTGAACTTGGAGATGCAATAATGGGTTTTGATGGATGTTTGAATTTTTTTGCTGGTCCTGTAAATCCCGAATTTAAAGCTGAAGTTAATTTCTATAATGTTCATTACGCATTTACACATATAGTTGGTACCTCCGGAGGAAATACAGATGATATGAGGGAATCTTTAAAACTGATGAGTGAAGGAAAGATAAATCCGGCTATTATGATCACTCATGTTGGCGGACTGGATTCAGTGGTTGAAACAACACTGAATCTTCCACAGATCCCTGGCGGCAAAAAGCTGATTTACACAAATATATCAATGCCCCTTGTCTCTCTTACCAATCTTGGTGATTTGGGGAAAAAGAATGATTTCTATGCCGGACTTAATCAGATTGTTTCAGAAAACGATTATATCTGGTCTCTTGAGGCTGAGAAATATCTGCTTGCAAATGCAAAACCAATATAAAAACCAAAAACCACAAAGAACACAAAGAAGGCGCAAAGAACACAAAGGTTAAGAAAGAATATCCCTCCTTTGTGACCTTAGTGAAATCCCGAGTACTCGGGATTGTGACCTTTGTGGATAAAATTTCTTTATCACATAGATAAAGTCCAATGAAGAAAATTTATTTCTTCAATTTTCCTGCAAATTCCAGGGAAATGTAATTCTCGTAGGACAAACATACATTTGTAGCAAAATCGACGCCCATAGAGATAACTTTTGACCATCCCTCCTCTTCCATCTTATCAAGCTGATCTGATGTTATCTGATTCAAATATATTGCCGCCATCATACCTGCATTGAAATTATCTCCTGCGCCGATTGTGCTGAGCGGTTTAATGACTTTTACCGGAAACTTTCCTCTATAACTGATAGTTCTGACATAAACTCCTTCAGAGTTGGCAGTATAAACAAGACAGGTGCAATATTTACTTACAACATCCCAGGCATCATCCGGAGTGTTTGCTCCAAATATGTTTTTAAAATCCTCGTCGGAACCTCTGATCAGTTTTGCAGATTGCATATTTTCAATGATCATCGGTATGAGTGTTTCACGATCGGAGGAATGTGAAGGCCTGAAATTTGGATCATAGATCACAATGGCTCCGTTTTCTTTAGCCTTGGTTATCAGATCCATAAACTTTTTTCTAATCTCACTGGTAATAGAATAGATTGACCCGCAAAGGATTATATCATCCTTCCCGATAACAGGGAATTCTATGTTTAACCTTCTTTCAGGATAGTCCTGGTAAAAGGTGTAACTGGCATCATTTCTTTCATTAAGAAAAGCCAGTGCAAGTTTTGTTTTGCCTTCTTTATAATGATCAACATAATTCGTTCCTACACCATTTTCAGAAAGAAATTTATCAATTATTTTACCAACACTGTCGCCGGCATATTCACTAATGAATGAAACCGGTAAGCCGATCCTGCCGAGTGAAACAGCGCTGTTAAGCATTGCACCTCCTGGTTTTGCGGCCTGTGGCTGATTATTTTTGAAAATAATATCAAAAACCGTTTCTCCTATTCCGTAAACTTTTCTCATTGGTAAAAAGATTTGCTTCAAGTTATGTTGTGAATTTACTAAATTTAATATCATACCCGAGTTGAAAGTTAATATTATCGGTTTCCTTTTTCGCTAAATACACAGAAGAGCAAATAATCGTCAACATATTTTTATATTTGCTTATAATAATTTAAACGGGACCGAATGAAAGCGATGATGCTTACAGGAATAAGAGAAATGGAAATGAAGGAAATTCCTGAACCTGTTTTAATCAATCCCAATGATGTGAAAATCAAAATGTCTGTTGTTGGTGTCTGTGGATCGGATATTCATTACTATACTCAGGGTCAGATTGGTTCTCAAAAAGTAGTTTACCCCTTCACAGTAGGACATGAAGGTTCGGGCATGGTCGTAGAAACCGGTAAATCTGTAAAAAGGGTCAAGCCCGCTGATAAGATCGCAATTGATCCCGCAATGCCATGCATGGAATGTGATCAGTGCCTTGCAGGCAGACATCACACCTGTCGTAAACTCCGGTTTCTTGGATGTCCGGGTCAGGCAGAAGGGTGCCTTATGGAATATATTGTGATGCCTGAAAATAGTTGTTTCCCGTTAACGGGTAATTTGACATCTGATAACGGTTCAATTTCCGAACCGCTTGCTATCGGAGTCTATGCTGAAAAAAAATCAGGTGGTTCTAAAGGTCTGAATATTGGCATTTTGGGATACGGGCCCATTGGAATGAGCGTGATGCTCGCAGCAAAGGCAAAGGGTGTTGATAAAATCTATGTAACAGACTTAATTGATGAGCGCCTTGCCATCGCGGAAAAAGAGGGTGCATCTATGGCTGTAAACGCTGTTAAAGAAAACATCATCGAAAAAATTATGCGCGTGGAGCCTTTGGGTCTTGATCTGGCATTTGAATGTTGCGGAAAACAGGAAGCTCTGGATCAGGCTGTTGAAATGTTGAAACCAGGTGGAAAACTGATTGTGGTTGGTATTCCGGAATTTGACTTATGGTCCCTGAGTGTTGAAAAGACAAGACGAAAAGAGATTTCAGTTCAATTTATAAGAAGACAGGTTGATTGTGTCGGACAGACATTAGATCTAATGAAAAACGGAGAGATTATAATTGAAAATATGATCACACATCACTTCCCGTTTGAAAGAACCAAAGAAGCCTTTGACCTTGTTGCAGATTACAGGGATGGTGTTATGAAAGCAATGATAGATTTCTAGTATGTACCGCTCTGTGTAACTCTAAACCTTTAAACATGAACAAAAAAATCCTTCTTATTTCAATTGTCATTTTGAGCACCTACGTTACGTATAGCCAGAATGTCGGTTCTTCCCCTGAATATATTAAGGCTCTGACCTCTGAATGGAAAGGCGAAAGATTTCCCGATGGAAGACCAAAAGTTTCAGATGCAATCCTTGAAAGACTTAAGAAAATCTCAATTGAAGAAGCATGGGGAGTGCTCAGAAACAAAGGGTTTCAGAACCAGTTTGAAGGTAAATGGACAATTATCCATCCCGAAGAGGTGATGACCGGTCGCGTTGTAACAGCTCAGTATATGCCTCTCAGGCCTGATTTTGAAAAACAGATACGAGAGCAGGGAAAACTCGAGAATAGGGCACAAAAGGGTGGAACCAATTCCTGGCCTATCGATATATTAGTGAATGGAGATGTTTATGTAGCAGATGCTTACGGCAAAATTGCTGACGGCACTTTAATTGGTGATAACCTGGGCAATTCAATTTATGCAAAATCTCAGAGAGGTGTGATATTCTACGGATCCGTAAGAGATCAGGAAGGGCTGGATGAAATCAAAGGATTTAACGGGTGGATTAAAGGAGAGGATCCATCTTATATTCAACAAATGATGCTCACTTCCATAAATGCCTCTATACGCATCGGACGGGCAACCGTATTGCCCGGAGATGTTGTTCTTGCAAAAAAATACGGAGTGATATTTATTCCTGCTTATCTCGTTGAGGATCTGGTGCTGACATCAGAATTTACCGAACTTCGGGACGAATTCGGACATCAGCGTCTGCGTGATAAGAAATATCTTGCAGGTCAGATAGACAGTGATTGGAGCGAAGAGATAAAAAAGGACTTTTTAAACTGGCTGAATAATTATCCGGGAAAACTTCCGATGTCAAAGGAGGAACTGGATAAGTATCTTAAGGAACGAAACTTTTAATGAATATTATTGCCACCAAGGCACAAAGACACAAAGGTGCACCAAGATTAAAATATTGACGCAAACTTCTTGGTGATACTTGGTATCTTAGAGTCTTTGTGGCAAAAAAAATAATAATGGCTTCGTCATTTAAACTGTTTGAAAATGAAAAGTATTCTAAAGCATATTACTAATAAAAGCAGATTGGAGGAGAAAACAGAGGTAGAAACTATTAAGGGAGAAATTGCAGATCCTTCAACTTCTGATAATCGACGCAGTTTCCTCAGGAAGGCTGCCATGGGCGGCATAGCTTTGGGTGGATTGATGAAATTATCGATTGAAGATACAATCGCACAGACATCATCAAAAGTGCAACGTGCATCGGGTCCGTCAGATCTGAAAATAACCGATATGCGATATACTTTAACATCGGTTATGGGAGGAACTGCAATTATTCGAATAGATACCAACCAGGGTATTTACGGATTGGGTGAAGTCAGGGATGGAGCAGATCCGCGTTATGCACTCATGTTAAAAAGCCGAATCCTTGGATTAAATCCCTGCAATGTGGAAATGATATTCAAAATTATCAGGCAATTTGGCGGGCAGAGCAGGCAGGGGGGAGGAGTAAGCGCTGTGGAAATGGCTCTCTGGGATTTATGTGGCAAGGCTTACGGAGTGCCGGTGTGGCAGATGCTGGGCGGCAGATACCGCGATAAAATCAGATTATATGCAGATACTCCTGAAGCTAAAACACCGGGAGAACAGCAAAGGTTGATTAAATATCGTACTGAGGACCAGGGATACACATGGCTGAAAATGGATTTGTCTATCTCAGAACTCATTAACATTCCGGGTACTTTAGTGAATCAGAAGTTCTGGTTAAACAATGGCGACCTCAAACAATGGCAGGGAAATTATATGTCTTACGAAAATACCAAACACCCTTTCACTCAGATACAAATTACCGATAAAGGGTTGGAGGAGCTGGCCAGAATAGTAGAAAATGTGCGTAATATTGTTGGGTATGAGATCCCGCTTTCAACGGATCATTTCGGACATTTTGATTTAAATAATGGCATTCGTTTAGGTAAGGCCCTGGAGAAATACAGGCTGGCCTGGATGGAAGATATAATATCATGGGAACTGACTGACCAGTGGAAAACTTTATCTGATGCGCTGGAAACACCACTTCTTACAGGTGAAGATATTTATTTGCTGAAAAACTTTAAACCCCTGATCGATATTCATGGAGTTGATATTGTTCATCCCGACTTAGCTACTGCCGGCGGTATTTTAGAGACTAAAAAAATAGGAGATTATGCGGAAGATTCAGGGATAGCAATGGCTATCCACCAGGCTGGAACTCCGGTTTCATTTATGGCTGATGTACATTGTGCCGCAGCCACACAAAATTTCTTAGCATGTGAACACCATAATATTGATGTCACGTGGTGGGAAAGCCTGGTCAAAACAACCGACGGCAGACAATTGATAACAAAAGGATTTGCTAATGTGCCTTTGGATGCTCCCGGCTTAGGAATTGAGCTGAATGATGAGGAGGTTAAAAAACATCTGAGCCCGAATGCCGGCGGTTACTTTGACCCAACACCTGAATGGAATGATAAGCGTTCACACGACAGACTCTGGAGTTAGTCTGCCAGAATAAAATACAACCATTTCATGTTCAATTGTTTCGAACCTTCTTCAATAATTATTCTTTATATTATCATAATACGCTTTCAGGATATACCAGGCTTTCTTTTTGTCACCCCTGTCAGAGATCAAACCTTTACGATTCCATCCATTCTGATAAACAGGATGCATTCTGCCTGAGGATCTGTAATCAACCAGTAACCATGGAAAGATTCCGGAAAGATCAGGTACTGTTTTTAACATCTCTGTCTGGTCTTTATAAATCTGTTCCTGATAATCTTCACTCCAGCTCGCTGCTTCGTCTTTTGGCCCGATGTTGTTCCCATAAAGAGCTTCACCGCCAAATTCGGAAATTACTACCGGCTTATCCCTGCAAACCATTTTCCACTTCACATCTTGTGGTCGTCCCTGCCATGGGACGTACCAGCCGAGGTACTCATTTAATGATATAATATCAAAGTGACGATAAAGTGTATCCCAGACACTTAATATATTGTTTTGGTAATTCTGATCATTGATAACTGAAGTAATGAGTCTTGTCGAATCGAGATGCCTGCATTTATCAGTAATATTTATCAATGCAATATCCCTCGCAACAGAAGGGCTTGTTTCATTGGATAAGCTCCAAACAATAACACCGCAGCGATTCTTATCCCTTCTTACCATTTCGCGCATCATCAGATCCATCTTATCTCTAACCCCCGGAGCAGAAAATTCAATTTGCTGATAAACGGGAATTTCGTCCCATATCATTATTCCCATCTTTTCAGCTAATCGAATCATATATTCGTTGTGCGGATAATGGGCCAACCGCACCATGTTACATCCTAATTCTTTTGCCCAGGTCAGAAGAATCAGTGCATCCGGCTCTGAATAAGCTCTGGCGGCCCTGAAAGGATTCTCTTCATGAATGTTTATGCCTTTAAGAAAAACCATTTTCCCGTTCAGAATAATTTTTGATCCCTTAACCTCAATACTCCGGAAACCTATATTATCAGTAACAGTATCAGTTTCGCTTCGGACGATCACCCTGTAAAGTTTCGGGTTTTCAGGTGACCATAGATCAAATCGTGAAACAAAATTAATTTCCGCTAATCCTTCATTATTTGATTTTGTTTTATAGTCAACTTTAAGCTCAGGAATCACTATTTCAACTTTTTGCATAAAGTGATCACCGTTTAATTTTACCCAGCCCAATACTTCCCCGGATGAATGCTTTTTCAACTGAATGAAATAGTCGCTGATATATGTGTTATCAGTTTCAACCAGATTTACATCACGCGTTATTCCACCGTAATTGAACCAGTCATAGCCAAGTCCGGGAATGCCATCTGTTAACCTCTGGTTATTCACCCTTACTACAATAATATTTCCGCCTCTCTTAACAGCACCGGTAATTTCAAACTGGAATGGGGTAAATCCGCCTTCATGTTTACCCAGAAAGTTTCCGTTGAGATATACACTCGCACAATAGTTTACAGCTCCGAAATGAAGAAAGAGCCTTTTGCTGTTATTAAGATCATAATTAAAAGATTTCTTATACCATACCGTCCCTTCAAAATATTTCAACTCAGTCATCTGGGAATTAAAATCGCCCGGTACATTAAACAAAGGCCCTCCTTCAAATGAGTATTCGATAAAATCAGTCTTTTTCTCAGGCTTTCTTTCCTGCCAGACCTGTCTCCAGTCTCCGGCTCCTGTCGGGTCGATGATAGCCTGCCATTTCCCGTTAAGACTTGTACAATGCCTGGCTGAAACATTTATCATTGCGGTCTGTGCATATAACAAATTGAGACCTGAAATACTACTATAAATCAAGACTCCCAGAATCCCAAACAAATCAATTATCTTACTTTTCACAGGTATTATCGTTTTCTTCATTTCATTTTTTCAATTCTTGCTGCCCATCCTCCACCTGGAGCCAGATGAATACTGAGTTTGCTGTTACCTGATAGTTTAATCACTTCCTTTTTATAATCGGTGCCATCACGATCAGCATTAATCCCGTCTTTAAAGATTATTGCCTGATAATCGTCTTTACCAAGAAATGAAAAATCAAGAATCAAATCTCTTGAGGTCCAGTTGGTCATTGCTCCGGCATACCATGTATCTCCCTTTCTCCGTGCCAATACTACATACTCTCCGACTTTTCCGTCAAGGGCTGCTGTAGCATCAAAAATAGTTGGTACACTGGTAATAAAATCAGTGCATTCCTGCTCTTTCATGTAGATAGTTGGATTATCAGAAAGCATCTGCAATGGCGCTTCAAATACAACATACATAGCCAATTGCTGGCACCGTGTACCCTGGCTCATGGGATTCGAGTTTATCGGTCTGTAGCTCTCCTTGTTGGAATTTCTCATAGCGCCAGGCGTGTAATCCATTGGACCTGCCATCATGCGAAGGTAAGGAATACTAACTACATAGCGCGGCTGATCCTCTATGGCCCACTTATAATTTTCCAACCCTTTGACACCCTCAAAACCAATTACATTGGGATATGTCTTCTGCAAACCTGTAGGCTTAAACACTCCATGGTAATCAACCATCAAATGATAATCAGATGCTTTTTTAGCAATTTCATAAAGTGAAGCCACTGCCAACTGGTCATCACGGTCAACAAAATCAATTTTAAATCCTTTAACACCCATACCGGAATAGAGTGGAAAAACTTTATCCATCTGTTGCGTGACGGCGTACCACGAAGCCCAGAGAATCACACCAACACCTTTTTGTTTCCCGTATTCAATAATTGTCTTTAGGTCAACCTCCGGATTTGTTTTTGTCAGGTCCAGCATTGCAGACCATCCAGCATCAATAATGATATATTTTATTTTATTGGCAGCGGCAAAATCGATGTAATATTTATAAGTAGGCGTGTTCATCCCTGCTTTAAAATCCACATGTGAAATATTCAGGTCGTTCCACCAGTCCCAGGCAACCTGACCCGGTTCGACCCAGGAGATATCAGTTAATCTCGATGGGGATGCCAGCTTTTGAACCATATCGATGTTCAGCAGTTCTTTATCCTGATTGCTTATAACAACTATACGCCAGGGAAAATTACGTGTGCCATTGACCTTGGCTATATAATCAGCTCTTTTAATTGGTATATAATTTATGCCTCCATAGCCACTCAGTTTTGCTTCCAGGGGATACGGTGCAAATACACCCATAAATCCTTTATGTGTCTGATTAATATTCAGATACATACCAGGGTACTCCTCAAGATCGGCCTCCAGAATGACAGCTTTTTTATTATTCCCGACATCAGCCAGAACCGGAAGAAAAGCCAGGGAATCACTGGCAAATCTTGAGATATTGATCTCTTTATAAAGAGCTTCAAAAGATGAATTGAATATCTTACCATCCCTGTAATCCCACATATAAGGTACAAACACTTTATGATCAGCAGTGAAATTAAAGTTGGCTTCTTCATTTTTCACAAGGAGCTCTCCTTTTCTTTTGGTAAAAAACCGGTATGCCACTCCCTCATTATATATTCTGAAAATCAGTCCATAATCCCCTTTAAGGTTAATTGTAAATTGATTGCACTGATCCTGAATTGTTGATTTTTTATAATTAACAGCAGTAATTACATTATCTATTTTATCAGTTTTTGTTGATAATATTTTTACATTTTCACCAAGTACTTCACCGCCTGCAAGCTTGAGTGAAATTGAAGATGGAGCTATAATCTGTTGTCCGTCAGACTGAACAGACCATAAAAGTTTAGCTCCTGCTTCAAGATGAAGATTAATGTTGCCACCCGGTGATTTTATATCAAAATCTTTGCTTTTCTGTGCAAAGAGCATTACTGAACTCATCAGAAAGAATGCTGTTAATCCAATCAGTTTATTTTTCATCTCATTTACAATTAGTTATATACTAAGCTGAACGAAGAATCATTTATCTGACAATAGCAAAAAGGAAGTTCTCTCTTTTTTACCTTACTCATAAAAGTTACTTTTTGTCATTTTCCTATTCCCGGTTATCACCTTTGTAATTCACCGTTATCGGGATTGCCAGGTTGATCAAGCAATTGGATATATGTACATGGCCCTAAATCGGGATTTTTCCACGATGATAATGCCCAGACCACCTTTTTATCGGGAGTTACCTCGAATACCTGCACAGTTCCAGCCCATTCCTCAATGTTTTTATCACCGGCGCACCAGTTTGTTATTACGGTATTTCCATTGGCAAGCCTGGTTGCAGTCTGGTTATTGTAAAGTTTGAAAGGCACATCTGCCTGTGTAAGTTCCCACACTGTTTCACCTTTCATGTTGACCTCACGCGTATAACTCATACCATCTCCGGATATCAACGTATTGCCATTATGCAGCCTGATAGCTGACCATGCAGAAGGGGCATCAACTGACCAGACCTCTTTCCCGTCGAGTGTGAATTCAACGACTTTCTTTTCAGCAAATAAACCTACCATTATCGTTTTATCAGAGGTTATCCTCACATGCCTGAATTGTCCGTGAGTGCTGGTGGATTTTGATGGAATCACAATTTCTTTAAGCAAGCTATTAGTTGCAGTGTTAAATATCAGTACTTTGCCGGGAAATCCGTTGAGTACCATCAGTACACTGTCCTTTCCTATCGGCTGGCATGAATGCGTTTCAGTTCCTTCCGGGCAGATATATTGCCATAAAATATTTTTTTCAGGTGTAATAATTCCGGCTCCGGACATACAGGCATAAACAATATTGCCATTGGAGAGCAGTGTCACATCATCAAACTCCTGGATGTGACCGGTGGCTGTTCGCTGGGGAATAGAGTATTGCCATGCAACCTTGCCTTCGCGAACAAGGAACATTGACTGAGCAGTCGGGTTACGGACATCCCACTCCCCGACATATAAAAACGGATGCTGATTCATACCTTTCCCAGGAAGCACAAAATCCTTATTTATAGTCTGTGCACCTGAAAAGAAACAGAACATAAAAAATAAAACTGAAAGCAATGATCGGGTTTTCATTTTTTAGTATTAAACATAGAAATATCGGAACGATTTTGAATTATTACGAATTTAATAATACTGAACTAAATTTTAATGTTTTCAGGAAGAAAGTCCTTCCGGTTACCTGAGATAATTCTGAATAAATAACTCTCTCGGTTTATAGACATCGTTTACCCACATTTTGGCCAGGGATCCTTCAGCTTGATGATGAGGGCGATAAGGAACCGTATAAATGATCTTTTGACCCTTGGCCTGATTAATAGCAGAATAAACTGAAGTTGAAGGACAGGTCATATCTATTAATCCTATCTCTGTAAAAATTATGGCTTTTGAATCCTTCAGGATATTTGCGGCATCAAAATATGGCAGGGCCTTCATCATTTCTTTTTTCGGAGCGCCAGATTCAAAAGGTTGAGGCCACCCGCCCATTCTGTTATCCATAGAACCAAACCAGTCGCACATAGCTGGTACAATTGCCACAACTGCGCTTACTCTCTGGTCAAGACCGGCAGCGACTAAAGCCTGTCCTCCTCCCTGGCTCTCACCGATTACCAGTAAACGTTTCCCGTCCCATTCAGGTTGCTGAGTTAAAAAATCAATGGTGCGCAGCAAGCGTAAGTACATGCCTCTGAAGTATACTTCATCCTTGTTAGTCAATCCCTGTAGCCAATATGTCTTAAGTTCACCTTTTTCAAGATCCTCATAATAGCTTTCCGGCTGATCGTTAAGCATGCCATGTGCATTCAGATCAAAACAGATAGCACCCATCTTTGCGTATTTCATTGCATTTGAAGGTTCGGACCGGCACCAGGAACCTTTAACTCCGGCTGCATGAACGAGCAACACTACAGGAAGAGATTTTGGTGCTGCCTTCTCTGGTTTGGCAAGGTAACCCCTTACGGGTTTCGGGCCAAGGCAATTGATCTCAATATCTTCACAATCATAACCTTTATCGCTTACAGTCCCGACGACCATTGCCTTTTTTATTTCCATGGGCAGGTTATTTGCACTCTTCTTCAGGTTGCTCCAATAATGGTCAAAATCCTTTGGACATCTTGCGCCTGGTTTTAGTTTTTCAGGGTCAATCAACATACCCAGACTTGCATTTTCTCCTTTTGATGTGGCTTCAACAATAATGGAACATGGTTTATCGGATGAACCCTCATAAACAGTCAGGCTGTCTTTTCCGATTATTACATTTTTTTGGTCGATCACCTGAGAATTATTCTTAAAGACTCTGAGATGGAGAGTATCCCCTGCCAGATTTTCTGCAAAGGCTGTGACGGAAATTTTCTGGCCTTTCCTGTAAATACCCGATTTATTGGTCTGGCTCAATGTAATATCCTGACTACTGACAATAATTGTCAGACAAGAAAGGAATAATGTGATCGATGATGATAAAAGGTATCTTTTCATTTTTCAGGTTTTAATTATCTGGTTCTATCCTTGGTATTACTTTGAGTTTTACTTCGTGTCACTTTGTGGTCAAATGAATTATCTTTTACCGCTTAGGCACACAAAGGTTAACTCAAAGGTTCACAAAGGACTTGATACTATTTCTCTCCAAATCGTTTGATTGCTTCTGTAATAATGGCCTCAGTGGTTGTTGCTCCTGAGCGTGTTGCACCTGCTGCTTTCATTTTCAAAAGGTCATCAAGTGTTCTGACTCCACCTGCACATTTTACCTGAACCAGAGGTCCCGAATGTTTTCTCATCAGTTTCACATCTGCCAGTGTGGCACCTTTATAATTATACTCACCATTTGGTTGTTTTACAAAACCATACCCTGTCGATGTTTTAACAAAATCAGCACCAACACGTGTACAAATTTCGCATAGTCGTATCTTGTCATCTGTTTTGGTAACATAGTCGGTTTCAAAGATTACTTTAACAATAGCGCGCTGTCTGTGGCACATATCTGTAACAGCTTTTATTTCCGTTTCCACATAATCCCAGTCACCGCCGAGAGCCTTTCCAATATTTATTACCATATCTATTTCTGCTGCTCCGTCCCGACATGCCTGTTCAGCTTCAAAAACTTTTACACCAGTAGAACTGTTCCCATGCGGAAACCCTATTACACAGCCAACTTTTACCGTGCTTCCCCTGAGTTTTCTGACAGCAAGTTTTACTGCATATGGCTTAACACACACGGAAGCTACATCGTATTTTAACGCTATTTCACACTGTTTAAGAAGATCCTCATCGGTATATGTGGGTTGAAGGATCGAATGATCGATCATTTTTGCTATGTTTTTTACTAAATTCATTATTAGGTTATAACATTAAACTTATATAATAATTCTCAATAAAATCTTTACCCATTGTGATATTAGTCAATCCTTTCATAATTGATTTGTACAATATTATAAAATTATCTTATATTTTCGGGGTATATTTTTATATTTGACGGCCAATATCTGATTAAACCGACCAGCATGAAGAATATCGAGAAATTCCTGGAAGAACATAAGCTGAGAGCTGAGGATATTAACCTTCAGAATATTGTTGATTCATTTACATCAGAAATGTCAAAAGGACTTGAAAGTAATGACAGTTCTCTCCGGATGATCCCAACATATATTGAGGCCGATAATCAATTTAAGGTCGATTTGCCTGTACTCGCCATCGATGCAGGCGGCACAAATTTCAGAGCAGCTTTGGTTAAGGTAGCCAAAAGTGGAAATCTGGAAATGACGGATGTTGTAAATGATAAAATGCCAGGTCTCGATGGCGAAATATCAAAAGATGAATTCTTTTATACTATAGCTCGTTATGTGAGACCTCTTGCCGAAAAAACTGACAGGATTGGATTCTGTTTCTCATATCCTTCTGAAATATTGCCAAACAGGGATGGCAGACTTATTTATTTCTGTAAAGAAGTGCAGGCACCAGGAGTAGTTGGTCAGCTGATCGGCAAAAATCTTCTGGATGCTCTCGGGATGCCTGAAAAACAGATCGTTCTCCTGAATGATACGGTTGCGACTCTACTTGCTGGCAAATCAGCCTCAATTGGACATAATTATGATTCGTTTATCGGGTATATACTCGGAACCGGGACCAATACCTGTTATATAGAAAACAATCCTAATATTCTGAAAAACAAAGATCTTGATGCATCAAAAAGCCAGATCATTAATATTGAATCGGGGAATTTCTCAAAAGCTCCGCGGACAGATCTCGATCAACAGTTTGACAAAACCACAACAAACCCGGGAAGTCATACATTTGAGAAAATGATTTCCGGCGGATATTTCGGCTCTCTTTGCCTTTTGACATTAAAAACTGCGGCAAAGGAGGGGGTCTTCTCAAGTGCTGCAGCCTACGGTATATCTTCCGTGCCAGAATTATCTTCCGAGGAGGTCAGTTTATTCATTACAGATCCAAAATCTGGTCACAATCACTTAAGCTTTATAATAAAAGATAAGGATGATGTTGAAAACTGTCTTAGAATTATAAATTGCCTTCTTGACCGTGCAGCATTACTGGTTGCAGGAAATTTAGCTGCAGTCGTACTTAAAACAAATAAAGGAAAAACAAAAGAGCGGCCAATTCTGATTACTGTTGAAGGTTCTATCTATTATAAGCTCCATAATTACAGAACTCAGATTGATAAATACTTCAGGGCATATTTGGCAGGCGACAGGATACGTTTTGTTGAATTCATGGAAGTAAAACAGTCCAGTCTCGTTGGCGCTGCTTTGGCAGCTCTGATAAACTAAAGCCTTTATATATTAAACCGTCAGCTCATCTGCGACAGGTTTTCTGCGCCAGAAATTTGCCAGAACAGAACCTGTTACATTCATCAGCGGACCGAAGATAGCAGGAGCCAGTCCTACTGTTGCGACTTTCCCCATCTGTAATGCAAGACCTGAAGCCAGACCACCATTTTGCATACCTACTTCAAAGGCAACCGTACGGCGGTCCTTTTCCGGCATTCCAACCATCCATGATAAACAGTAACCCAGAGTATATCCTGCTACGTTATGTAACAGGCTTGTTATCAGCAGCAGAGCACCAACCTTTAACAGACTGTCACGACCCGAAGCAGTTATAATAGTAACAATAACAGCAATTCCTGCCATTGAAATTAGTGAAAGGAGCTTCTCCATATACCTGGTATCTCCAGCAATAATATTAGATAATATTGATGCGCCAATAATTGGAAGAAAGAAAAACCAGCCCATCGATTTTACAAACTGCACGAGAAATGCTGAGAAACCGGCATCTCCGGATTTGACATAAACAAGTGTGGTTAGAAGAATAATTAGCATATACGAAGCAAGCTGGATAATAATTGATTTACGGGCTTCTTTTCCTTTAGAAAAAAGATTGAAGATGAAACCCGCAACTATAGGAAGAATGATCATATTCAGGATATCGAGCATCATACTCCAGAATTTTACTTCTATATATTGCCCGCCTAACCATTTCATGAGAAGAGGAGTCACAACAGGAGAAAGTAGTGTGGAGATTGCACCAATCGAAACTGCAAGTGCCAGATTTGCTTTGGCTAAAAATGACATAACGTTCGATGCCAGTCCGCTTGGAACACAACCGATTAATATAATACCGGCAGATATTTCAGGAGGAAAATTAAACAGACCAGCTATACAAAAACCTATCAGTGGCATTATCATATAATGAGAAAAGACTCCAACTAATACACCCCTTGGCATTTTGATAACCCCTGTGAAATCCCTGAAACTCATTTGCGACCCCATACCAAACATAATAACCTGTAACAGAGGTACAATAAGTTTCTTAAGTTGAAAGTCACCTATTGATATGAAGTATTGTGGATAAAACAACGAAGCTATAACTGCGGTGAAGATCCATAATGTGTAAGAAAAGCCTCTAAGTTTCTGAAATCCTCTGACCGAAACTGACAGTGTAATAAACCCCGAAATAAGTAAAAGTCCTGTCACCGATATTCTTCCGGTCATGAATGATATGCCTGATCCTGAAATAGATAGTCCAGAAGCAATCATTAAGACCCTGTAAAATTTATTCTTCATTTGAATTTAAGGACTAAATATACTGAATAGGTCTCAAACCGAAGTAATTATTAAATATATTTAATATCTACATTCAAACAAAATCAAAAAGAAAATTATACCTTGGTTTCTGAATGAGGTTGAATAATGAAACAATGAATAATAATTATTTAATGAACAATATAAGACTATCAAGGTCAGTCCTGATAATCACATTTTCTTTTAGTTTGCTTAATCTTTATTACTGCACCAAAGGTAGTGAGCCTGTTCCAGTGTTAAGTATTCAGGATGTTTCACAGGTCAGAAGCACTGCTGACACAACAATGAGATTTCATTTAAACCTCAACAGACCGGCAACCAACACAGTTACTGTTGATTATACATTAACTGATGGAACTGCAATTTCTCCCGGAGATTTTGTGTTAACAAGCGGAACTGTAACCATTCCGCAAAATCAGACAGAGGCTGCAATTGATGTTCAAATCAAAGGCGATCCCCTCAACAAACGCCAGCCTAATATGCAGTTTACTGTCAGTTTAAGCAATCCAAAATACTGTACTTTGTCTGCAACTTCAGCGAAGGGTACGATTGTAACTGAAGATGGAACTTATCTCTTGACTGATAATGCGGGTTATTCAACACCTTTAGCTTATCCGGGTTACACGCTGGTGTGGAGTGATGAATTTTCAGAAAACAGTTTGGATCTAAGTGTCTGGAACCAGGAAATTGGAAACGGAAGCGGTGGCTGGGGAAATAATGAACTGGAATCTTATACAAACAGTCTTAAGAATACTTTTGTTTCAAATGGAAATTTAATTATTGAAGCCAGGAAAGAGACTATTGGTGCCTTTAATTACACTTCAGGCAGAATGACTACACTGGACAATAAATCCTTCAAATTCGGACGAATTGATATTAGGGCAAAACTGCCGGTTGGTAAAGGAATGTGGCCCGCCTTATGGATGCTGGGAACAAATATATCTTCAGTTGGGTGGCCCGCCTGTGGTGAGATAGACAACATGGAGCTTATCGGTACAAATCCTGCAACTGTATATGGAACAATGCATTGGAGCGATCAGGGTGGAGTTCATGCATCAAAAGGCTCAAATTATTCACTGCCTTCGGGAGATTTCTCAAAGCAGTTTCATGTATTCAGTCTGGTATGGACAGAGAATAATGTACAATGGTATGTTGATGATCAGAAATATCTTGATATTTCGGCCTCAGAGTTGGGAACTGCCAGTTATCCTTTCAATTCTGAGCAGTTTTTCATCTTCAATGTTGCAGTAGGAGGCAGCTGGCCAGGCTCACCTGATTTCACAACAGAATTTCCACAAAGAATGTTTGTCGATTATATACGTGTTTTTCAATGAACAGAATACTTGTGATCGGTAGTTCAAATACCGATATGGTAATAAAAACCGAAAAACTCCCTGCTCCCGGTGAGACGATCCTTGGTGGAATTTTTCTTATGAATCCCGGAGGGAAAGGCGCAAATCAGGCAGTAGCCGCAGCACGGCTGGGCGGAAAAGTCACTTTCATTACAAAAAGGGGCAACGACTTATTCGGGAATCAGGCTGTAGGTTTGCTAATGAGAGAAGGTATTGATACCCAGTATATTGTTAAAGATATTGACTACCCTTCGGGAGTGGCATTAATTAATGTTGATTCCGCCGGTGAAAACAGTATAGTGGTTGCTCCCGGATCAAATGCCAATCTGCTTCAGGAAGATATTTCAACCTTGATTTTCGAAACCGGTAAATTTGTAATCCTTCTTCTTCAACTTGAGATACCGCTAAAAACGGTAGAATATTCTGCAGTTACTGCATCTGAACATGGCATGAAAGTGATCCTGAATCCGGCTCCTGCATGCCAATTGTCAGATAACCTTCTTAAACATATATGGCTGATAACACCTAATGAAACTGAAGCGGAAGCTTTAACAGGAGTCACAATCACAAATATTCCCTCAGCAGAAAGAGCAGCAGTCTTGCTGCAGGAAAGAGGTGTAAAAAATGTAATAATAACATTGGGCGAGACCGGAGCTTTTCTCAGATCAGATACCTATTCAGGCTTAATTCCCGGGATAAAGGTTAATCCTGTTGATACAACTGCCGCCGGTGATGTATTTAACGGAGCTCTGGCGGTTGCAATATCTGAGGGAAAAGATCTTAACGATGCAGTTATTTTTGCTAACAAAGCAGCTTCAATTTCAGTAACACGTATGGGAGCCCAGGCTTCCGCACCGTATAGAAATGAAATTAAATAAATGCACAAGAGTACTGAGGAACCACAGAGAATTACTGAGATAATCTCAGACGTTGCAAACCTCCGTGTTACTCTGTGTTTCCTCTGTGAAACTTTGTGTAACCAAAATATTTAAATAGATAAATTAATTTTTATGAAAAAGTTCTTATCCCCTATATTTGTATTCCTGATTCTATCTGGTTGTGCAAATCAATCAGTCGAAAAGAAAGTTAAACCTGTTAAAATCATATTCGATACCGATTTAGGTCCCGACTATGATGATGTTGGAGCCCTGGCGTTTCTCCATGCCATGGCCGATAGCGGAAAGGTTGATATCCTGGCGACCGTTTCATCAAATAAAAATGAACTGGTAGCTCCATCTATAAGTGTTATTAATACTTATTTTGGAAGGAGTGAACTGCCTGTCGGCGCTCCAAAAACAATCGGGGTCAGTCTTGGATCATCTCAACACTGGGCAGATTCAATAGTCAATAAGTATCCGCATTCATTAAAATCAACGACTAAAGCTGGTGATGCTGTAGATGTTTATAGAAAAGCCCTCAGCATTCAACCTGACAAAAGCGTTACTATTGTTACAGTCGGATTTTTAACCAACCTTAATAACCTGCTAAAATCAAAACCTGATAATATTTCACCTCTAAACGGAGAAGAGCTGGTAATGAGGAAGGTAAAGATATTGGTATCAATGGCCGGAAGGTTTCCGGAAGGAAAGGAATTCAATATCTTCATGGATTCTGCAGCCTCAAAATATGTATATGAGAACTGGCCGGGAGAAATTATTTTTACAGGATTCGAAATTGGCTCTGAAATACATACCGGGCTGAAATTGATAAAATCTGATATTAAAAACAGTCCTGTGAAAGATGTTTTCAGAATAAGTATTCCACTTTCTGCGGAAGACAAGAATGGCAGAATGAGCTGGGATGAAACAGCAGTGCTTATCGGCGTATTTGGAACCGAGGGATTCTTCGATACTGTCAGAGGGAAAATTATTGTCAATACTGAGGGAAGCAACAAATGGGAATCCAATCCGGATGGAAAACAATGTTATGTAAAACAGAAGATGCCAATACCTCAGATAAGCGAATTTATTGAGGAGAGGATGATGCATCAACCCTATTCAGTATATAAAAAATAGACATAAAATCCATTAACCGCAAAGATCAAAAAGAACTTTAAGTTAGATGATTTTAACTTTGTGCCTTTTGTGCCTCCTTAGTGTACTTTGTGTTTAAAAAGAATTATATACTATAAATATATCATGTAAATGGAAAAGAAAATTTTACTGTTTTTTACTTTATTTCTGGTTATAGTTTCCTGTAAGAACTCATCTGAGGGTTTCAGAACAATAAAACCTGAAGTTTTGAAAGATAAAATTGCAGGCGGCTGGGCCGGAAAGATGATAGGTGTTACCTATGGCGCTCCCACAGAATTCCGTGCTCAGAATAAGATCTTCAGAGATCCGATAACATGGAAACCCTCTGATATCAAGGGTAGCCTATGGCAGGATGATGTATATGTTCAGCTTACTTTCCTGATGTCGATGGACAAATATGGCATTGATGCACCGGCTAAGAAATTCCAGGAGATGTTTGCAAAAGCTGGATATCCATTGTGGCATGCAAATATGCAGGCCAGGAAGAATTATTATGACAGTATTTTTGTTCCGGCTTCTGGAAGTCCTGAATATAATATCCATGCGGATGATATTGATTTTCAGATTGAAGCTGATTATATCGGGTTTATGTGTCCCGGTATGCCTGAAACAGCTTCAACTATTGCTGAAAAGATCGGCCATATCATGAATTACGGAGACGGAGTATATGGTGGTATTTTCGTCGGAGCTCTATATTCCGAAGCATTCTTTGAATCTGATATTAACAAGATAATTGCAAAAGCACTCAAATCAATACCGTCAGAAAGTGACTACTTTAAGATCATAAATGATGTATTAACACTCCATAAGCAATATCCTTCAGACTGGGAAGCTGCATGGAAAGAGCTCTCTGACAAATGGGGTGATGTGGATATCTGTGGAGCAGGATCTGCCTTTAATATTGATGCCAAGTTTAATGGAGCTTTCATTGTCATGGGGTTGCTATATGGAGAAGGAGATCCGATGAAGACTCTTGAAATCACAACCCGATGCGGGCAGGATTCTGACTGCAATCCTTCGAATGCGATGGCAGTTCTGGGTGTATTAAAAGGTTTCAGCAATCTGCCGGCAGATATGCGTGAAGGAGTAAAAGCTGTAGGAGATTCAATCTTCATTAATACAAGTTACTCTTTCAATTCTGCCGTCACAAGTACCGAAAAATATGCATATAATCTGATCCTTAGAAACGGTGGCAGAATAGATGATAAAAAGATAATGATTAAAAACCAGTTGCCGGTTGCTCCGAATACTGAAGTATCTTTTCCGAATGTTGTATTTGATAAGACAATCTCGGTTTTTGATTTAACGGGATGGAAATTTTCAGGCAACTGGAGACCTTTCGAAATAAACTCGGAAAGCGACAATAAGCTCATAAAACAATCAATGTATTCAGAAAAAGCCGGCGATGAACTTGAAATTGATTTTACCGGAACCGGGATTTCAATTGAAGGTAACTGGTATAAAGATGGAGGAAAGGCTGATATCTATGTTGACGGAAATCTCAATCGCAGTATTGATACTTACTATAATTTTGCTAATCAGCAACATACAGTCAGCATCTGGCATGTTCTGAATCTGAACCCGGGCGATCATAAGGTCAGAGTTGTGGTGAAAGGAGAAAAACGGTCTGAATCAGCTGGAACAAGGGTCTATATTACATCTGCAACCACATTCAAAACAGCACCTAAGAAAAATAAATCTTATAAATTTTCTTTTGAAAAAAATACTTTGACCTCTAAACTTTAAACTCTAAACTTTTTTACCATGTTCATACCTCAAAGTTACACACTGGCTATAATTCTTTGTTTTATAACAATGATCTGCTGGGGCTCATGGGGAAATACCCAGAAGTTAACTGGCAAATCATGGCGTTTTGAACTTTTTTACTGGGATTATGCCCTGGGAATTCTTCTTTTTTCGGTTTTACTTGGTTTCACGATGGGTAGCACCGGTGAAAGCGGAAGGAGTTTTGTAACAGATATAAAACAGGCTGATACGCATAATATTTTAAATGCTATTACCGGAGGTGTAATTTTCAATGCATCAAACATTTTACTTGTAGCTGCAATGGCAATAGCCGGGATGGCTGTTGCATTTCCGGTAGGTGTCGGAATCGCCCTTGTGCTGGGTGTCATTATCAATTATGTTTTTGCTCCCCATGGCAATGCAAATCTACTCTTCGGAGGCGTCACCCTGATAGTTGTAGCAATAATTATTGATGCTGTGGCATATAAAAAGCATAGTCTCTCATTAAAGAAAGTCTCAGGAAAAGGAATTTCACTTTCACTTTCTGCAGGTATCCTGATGGCTCTATTCTATCGTTTCGTGGCTAGTTCAATGGTCTCAAGTTTTGAAGCGCCGGAAGTGGGAAAGCTGACCCCTTACTCTGCAATATTCTTCTTTGCAATAGGTGTGTTCATCAGTAATTTACTTTTCAATTATCTGATAATGAAGCGGCCGTTTGAAGGTAAACCTCTCACATTTAAGGACTATTCAAAAGGAAGTTTTGATGTTCATCTTAATGGTGTTCTTGGCGGTGTAATCTGGAACATAGGAATGTCGATGAGCATAATCGCTTCAGGGAAAGCCGGTTTTGCAATATCATATGGCCTGGGACAGGGTGCAACACTTGTTGCTGCATTATGGGGTGTATTTATCTGGAAGGAATTCAAAGGAGCGTCAAAGCAGGTTAATAATCTTATTTTTATGATGTTCCTTGTCTATCTTGCCGGGCTGGCTCTTCTGGTTTATGCAGGGGCTTAAAGGTTAGTTTCCTGATTTTCCTTTGTGTTACTCCGTGTTCTGATAGCTATGTTGTACTTCAGTATTAATGTAACAAATTTATTAAATTCAATGAGACTTTTTACTCCATTTCATTTTCCCCCAAGGGAGAAAGCTTTTGTTCCTTCCCCCGTGGGGGAAGGCTAGGATGGGGGTTTAAATAAACACTGAAAAAGCAATAAATATTAAAATAATAAACTGTTACTTGAATTTTGAAAAAATACATAACTGTCGGGATCACTAAGTCTCACAAATGGATTATAAAAGACCTATCTTATTACATCAGGTCCTTTTCAAAAGCCACGTTATTGAACTTGTAATTATTGTCCAGAAATTTTATGATTTCCTTAGTATCAGAGTAAGCATTACCCAGACATGTGGAAGCTCCGGGTGAAGGGGTTATGTTAAAAATTATCTTGTCCCCGTTAAGCTTTGCCTCTCCCATTTCCAGTTTCCGGGTTGTATTATTTACTATTTGCGGCCGTGTACCCCCGATCCCTTTGGCATATTTGAGTTCGCTTAATTTCAGAGATGGTACGATTTTCCTTATCTCTTTTATAAAAAGACGCTTACCAATAAACGGCAGATCATAAAGAAAATTGAAGAATATATAACTTAAGAGAATCTTATCAGATATAATCTTAAGCAGACTTAGAATAGGACTCAAACCAAAACCAAAGGTTTTCCAATACTCGAAGAAGGTCGACATGTTATGTCTTTCAAGCTGGAATATAGGCTTTGCGGTGGGTCCAAACCTTGTTATCTGATCGCTGTGAACTTCAGGATCTCCGTGGATTGCTGCAAAAGGCAGTTTTGGCACTTGAATAGTATAAACTTTACCATTAAGCACTTTTGGAGCAGTATAGAAACTTCCTGCCATTGATAATATTGATAAGTTCTTCCCATATCCAAGTGATTTTGCAATCATCAGAGAATGGCCACCGGCAGCAATAATTACTACTGAGGATCTTAATTCGCCTTTATCAGTTAAAACAATATAATGGTCATCCTTTTTCGAGATCTTAATAAGTTTCGTGTTAAGATGAATGTCCAGCACAGGATTTTTTACAAGTGCATTGTCAACAAAGGAATGACAAAGTCGTTTAAAATCAACCGTATAACCATCTTCAGTGACCAGGGCCAGTATTTCCTGTCCGGGATCTCTTCCTTCCAGTATCCTTGGCTCGAGCTTCCCGATTTCGTCTCTTTCTATTATTTTAAGTTTTGGAAAGAGCTCACTGAAAGCTGGATATCTTTTTTTCAGCTCGTTAACCTGACCAGTTCCAACGGCAAGGACCATCTTCGAGTATTTACTGAATATTTTCCCGTCGGGTGAATTAATTTTTTCACTCTCCAGATACTTCATTACCATATCAGCCATCCGCTTTACACTTTTGGCTTTTTCAATAGTGTAGTTAGTCTCTATGTCGCCGAAATGGAGAGTCTGGCTGTTATTATAAGAAGCAGAATTTACCAGGCCAAAGTCGGAATACTTCTCGATTAGCCCTACTCTTTTTATGTCGGTGTATTTACTCAAAGTATAGAGTAAGGCAGTTCCTACCACACCACCTCCGACAATAAGCACTTCATAACTGGGAATTGTTTCACTCATTTTACTAGTTTCTCACATTTAATGGAATATATTCGTGTTTTCCATAGACATTTTTAAATGCAGGTCTGATGATCCTTTTAGCCGAGAAAGTGAGTTCTTCAATCCGGTGTGTACACCATCCTGAAACTCTGGCAATTGCAAAAAGCGGTGTGTAAAGTTCTTTTGAAATATCAAGACAGGCATAAACAAAACCGGAATAAAAATCTACGTTTATACAAACTACCTTTGTAGATTTTTCTCCTTTAAACACTCTGAACACTTCAGGAGTCAGTTTTTCGACCAGTGCATAAAGCTCAAATTCATCAAGACGTCCTTTCTCAATTGCAAGCTCCCTTGCTTTCGACTTTAGAATTGCAGCCCTCGGATCAGAAATAGTATAAACTGCATGTCCGATTCCATATATCTTACCTGAAAAATCATTAGCCTTTTTGTTAAGAATCTTCAGAAGATGCTGCTTCACTTCTTCCTCATCTGTCCAGTTTTTTACATGAACTTTCATATCTTCCATCATTTCCAGAACTCTTACATTTGCTCCACCATGCAATGGTCCCTTTAATGATCCGATAGCGGATGTTATTGAAGAATAAATATCGGTTTCAGAGGAACTGGTCACTCTCATTGTAAAGGTTGAATTATTTCCCCCACCATGCTCTGCATGTAGAACGAGCATAAGGTCAAGCAGATCAGCCTCAAGTTTTGAGAAACCTTTACAGTCGCCTTTTATAAGGTAAAGAAAATTCTCTGCCGGGGTCAGATTAACCTGAGGGTGACGGATCGAAAGAGTCTTCCCTTTATACAAATGACGTAAAGCCTGATATGAATATGCAACTATCGTAGGAAACTTGGCAATGATGTTTAAAGATTGTTTGATCATATTATTAAGTGAGATATCGTCTGGTTTTTCATCAAGAGTATATAATCCCAGAACTGATCTTGCAAGAATATTAAGGACATCTTTACCTTTCATGGATAATATCATGTCTTTTACAAAATCATCAGGGAGAGCCCTCAATGACGCCATATGTTCCGAAAAAGCAGACAATTCACTTTTATTTGGTAAATGTCCTGTCAGTAACAGAAACACCGTTTCGTCAAAACCATGCCTGTCCTCTTTCTGGAAGCCTTTGGCAATATCTTCAATATCTATCCCCCTGTATAATAATCTTCCGGGAATAGCGACTACCTTATCGTCTTCTTTTTTGTATCCTACGACGTCACCGATATTTGTCAACCCCACTAAAACTCCAGTTCCATCCTTATTCCTCAAACCTCTTTTAACCTCAAATTGCTCGAAAAGTTCAGTATCAATCTTACATGAAGCTCTTACCGATTCCTCCAGTTGTACAAAGTAATTATCGTCTTTCATAAGAAATTAAATTTTATAGTGTTTGCTTTATGATATTAGAGATTATGGAATCTGCAAATTCCGAAGTTTTTAATAAGGTTGCATTTTCCATTAGCCTGTGAAAATCGTAAGTGACTTTTTTACTTTGTATTGTAAGTTCCAACCCTGAATAGATACTTTGAGCAACTTTTTCCCATCCCATGTAGTCAAACATCAAGGCTCCTGAAAGAATCACTGAACCGGGGTTCACTTTGTCCTGATCGGCATATTTTGGTGCAGTCCCGTGTGTTGCTTCAAATATTGCATGTCCGCTTTCATAATTAATGTTTGCACCCGGAGCTATTCCGATTCCGCCCACAATAGCTGCAAGTGCATCTGAGATATAATCACCGTTCAGATTCAGAGTAGCAATTACTGAGTATTCGGCAGGTCTGGTAAGTATTTGCTGCAGAAAAGCATCTGCAATAACATCTTTAATAATGACCTTACCGGAAGTTTCAGCATCTCTCAGCATATCGTCAGCAACTTTCAATCCCTGCTTTTCCGAGATCTGCTTATGCTGCATCCAGGTAAAAACATCTTTCCCGAATTCTCTTTCGGCTAATGCATATCCCCATTTCATAAAAGATCCCTCTGTAAACTTCATAATATTGCCTTTATGAACAAGTGTGACAGAAGGTAATTTTTTATTAATTGCATACTTAATAGCCTGTCTTACAAGGCGTTCAGTACCTTCAACCGATACCGGCTTAATCCCTATTGAAGAGGTATTAGGGAACCTGATTGATTTAACACCCATCTTATCGATAAGAAATCTTATCACCTCTTCGGTTTCCGGTTTCCCATTCATGAATTCAATTCCTGCATAAATATCTTCGGTATTTTCCCTGAATATATGCATATCCACTTTCTCAGGATTCTTTACAGGACTGGGCACTCCACTGAAATATCTGACAGGTCTGTAACAGGTATACAGATCAAGAATCTGACGTAAGGCCACATTTAATGAACGCATTCCTTCACCCACGGGTGTAGTGAGCGGGCCCTTGATACCAACCAGGTAATCCCTGAAATTAGCCAGCGTTTCCTCCGGCATCCAGCTTCCTGTCTGTTTAAATGCCTTCTCCCCGGCAAGTACTTCCTTCCATATCACTTTCCTTTTTCCATTATACGACTTACTGACTGCTGCATCAAAAACCCTGACTGAAGCTTTCCAGATATCAGGGCCGGTTCCGTCCCCTTCAATGTAAGGGATAACCGGATTTTCTGGTACGATTAATTTCCCATCAATAAGTTTTATTTTTTCAGACATTTTTATTGTTTGATTTTCTAATAATATTTAGTGCACTTCCTGCTTTAAACCATTCAATCTGAGGTTCATTATAAGAGTGGTTTGCCTGGAATTTTTCTTTTGTTCCATTTGAGTGAGTAAGAGTAACCGTCAGTGTTTCACCTGCAGTAAATTTTGCCAGACCGGTTATATCAATTTTGTCATCCTCTTTTATTTTATTATAGTCATCCTTGTCAACAAAGGTCAATGTTAATACACCTTGCTTTTTCAGGTTTGTCTCATGAATCCTTGCAAAAGACTTTACCAGAACAACCTTAACACCAAGAAATCGGGGTTCCATAGCTGCATGTTCGCGTGAAGATCCCTCGCCGAAATTTTCCTCCCCTACCACGGCAGAACCTGATCCTGAATCACGATAAGCTCTGGCAGTGCGAGGTACGGTTTCATATGATCCGGATAATTGATTTAAAACTCTGTTAGTCTGATCATTAAAATAATTTATGGCCCCTATCATATAATTCTCAGAAATATTCCCGAGATGTCCCCTGTATTTTAACCAGTATCCAGCCATTGAAATATGATCGGTTGTGCATTTTCCTTTGGTTTTTATCAGTAAAGGCAGGCTTATAAAGTCTTTCCTATCCCATTCTTTAAAAGGGGTAAGCAGTTGAAGCCTGTCCGAACCTGGTGCAATTATTATCTCCTCTTCCTTTTTGCCATGCACTGGCTTCTGATAGCCAGAATCTACATTACCAAAACCATCAGGAGGCAGATTTAATCCCACGGGTTCAGATAACTTAACCTCCTTACCCAATGAATTTATCAAGGTATCAGTCAGGGGATTGAAAGTAAGCTTACCTGAAATAGCAATTGCAGTAACAATTTCAGGGGAAGCAACGAAAGCGTAAGTGTTCGGATTAGCGTCATTACGTTTTGCAAAATTCCTGTTAAAAGAATGGATGATTGTATTAACCTTTTTATTATCGGTATCTTTACGTGCCCACTGTCCGATACATGGCCCACAGGCATTAGCAAACACTTCACCGCCAATTTTTCTGAATAATTCAAGAAACCCGTCTCTCTCAGTTATAGATCTGATCTGTTCTGAACCAGGAGTAATAGTGAACTCTGATTTAGCTATCAGGTTTTTTGATAATGCATCCTTTACCACCGAAGCTGCTCTTGAAAGATCTTCATATGATGAATTTGTACATGATCCTATGAGCCCCACTTCCACATCCACAGGCCATTTGTTCTTAACAGCCTCCTCTTTCATACGCGACAGGGGAGTTGCAAGATCAGGAGTGAAGGGTCCATTAATATATGGTTCCAGCTCAGAAAGGTTAATCTCAAAGTACTGGTCATAATATCTGGAAGGATCTGCATAGACCTCCCTGTCAGCAGAAAGATGTTCCCTGTTTTTCATGGCAAGATCAGCAACATCTTTTCTTCCTGTAGCGATAAGATAGTCCCTCATAGAATTATCAAAACTGAAGATCGAACTGGTAGCGCCTGTCTCAGCTCCCATATTACAAATAGTGGCCTTTCCTGTACATGAGAGTGATTCGGAACCTTCTCCAAAATATTCAATAATATAACCTGTGCCACCTTTAACCGTCAATAATCCGGAAATTTTCAGGATTATATCTTTTGCAGAAGACCAGCCATTAAGTTTGCCTGTTAATTTTATTCCGATAAGTTCAGGAAATTTCAACTCCCAGGCCATTCCTGACAGTACGTCCACGGCATCTGCTCCACCCACACCAACAGCTACCATACCAAGTCCTCCGGCATTGGGAGTATGTGAATCAGTGCCAATCATCATCCCTCCGGGAAACGCATAATTCTCCAAAACTATCTGATGAATTATACCTGCGCCGGGTTTCCAGAATCCGATATTATATTTATTACATACCGAGCTCAGAAATTCATATACTTCTTTATTTGTAATTCCTGCCGATTTCAGATCCGCTTCAGCTCCTGATTGTGCAAGAATAAGATGATCGCAATGAACAGAAGTCGGAACAGCGGTATTTTCTTTCCCGGCCATCATAAACTGCAAAATGGCCATTTGCGCAGTTGCATCCTGCATAGCTACCCTGTCGGGCAGGAAATCTGCATAATCCTTTCCCCTGCCAAAGGATTTTATCTGATTCTGATTATAAATATGACTGTATAGGATTTTCTCACTTAAGGTCAACGGGTGAATCAGTTTTTTTCTGATTTCCAGTATTCGTATATTCAACTGCTTATAAAAAGAATCGATCATTTCAAAATCAAATATCATAAATCGGTATTTTTTAACAGTTTATTTCCTTATTTGTCCGTTCCCTTCAATTATCCATTTGTAAGTTGTCAAAGCCTCCAGAGCCATTGGTCCTCTGGCATGCAATTTCTGAGTGGAGATACCTATTTCTGCTCCCAGCCCAAATTCCGACCCATCAGTAAATGCGGTTGAGGCATTTGAATAAATTGATGAAGCATCAACTACGCTATAGAACAATTGAATATTCTTTTTGTTTTCAGAAATAATGGCTTCACTGTGTTTTGATCCGTAAGTGGAAATATGTTCAACTGCTTCTTCAAATGAACTGACAGTTTTTATAGCCATTTTGTAGGAAAGAAATTCGGTGCCAAATGATTCTTTTGCAGCCTTTTTAAGAAGTCCCTGAGGGTATTTTCCTGCCAGTGTTTCATAAGCCTTTCCATCTGCATAAATTACTACACCCGACTCAGAACATAAACCGACAAGAAAATCCAGGTCTTTCAGACGTTTTTCATGAATAATCAGACAGTCAAGAGCATTACATACGCTCACCCTCCGTGTTTTGGCATTGTTAATAATGAGCCGGCCTTTTTCTCTGTCGCCAGATTCATCAAAATAAGTATGACAAATTCCCGCTCCTGTTTCAATAACCGGGATTGAGGATTTATCCCTCACATAATCAATCAGCTCCCTGCTTCCGCGTGGAATTATAAGGTCGATATATTCCCGGGCATTCAATAACTGGATAGTTTCGTTGCGACCTGCCGGAAGAAGAGTAAGTATATTCTGATCGAGTCCGTTTTTCTGAAGTACAGCACTTATAATCTTGACAATAGCTGTGTTGGAGTGAATAGCATCGCTACCGCCTTTAAGAATGCAGACATTCCCCGATTTAAGACAAAGCGAAAAAACATCAAATGTGACATTTGGCCTCGCTTCATAAATAACACCGACTACACCAAAAGGCACTGAGATCTTTGAAATAATCAATCCGTTCTGTCTTGTATTTTGCATCAGAATCCTACTCAGCGGATTTGGCATGGCAGCGACGTTTCTAATATCAGCAGCAATACCATTGATTCGTTCAGCCGTCAAAATCAAACGATCATACCTTGAATCTGATTCCTGCATTAATGCCAGGTCCTTCTGATTTTCTGTTAAAATGTACTTTGAATTTTCAACAGCCGATACGGCAATTAATAATAGAACCTTATTAATTATTTCCTCATCCAAAACATTTAATGCCCTGCTGGTTTTCTTTGCATTTCTGAAAAGTGGTGTACAATCCATTTGTTAATTCACTTTTAAAACAATTAAGTATTATTCCTGGACAGATGACTTACTCTTTTCGTTGATAACCATATAATCATAATGAATAAATGGCTTGCTGAGTTTTTTCCCAATGTTTTGTTCAGCCTTTTTTGAATCATATTGCGATTTACCTAATCCTAGATTGTTTCCCTTTTCATCAACAATCCTGACTATGTCGCCATCTCTGAAAAATCCTTCAACCCTGGTTATGCCGATCATAAGCAGGCTGGTTGCCTTCTCGTCAAACAAAGCTTCTTTCGCTCCGTCATTTATGACAACAGCACCCTTCGCAAATGTATCGGAATGGGAAAGCCATTTTTTCACTCCCGACTCTCTTTTGCCGTTAGCAATAAAATGCGTGAACGGAACTTCTTTTCTTTTTACAATATCTGATATGATTGAATCCCGCATTCCATTTGCTATAAAAACATCTATGCCCTGAGAAGCAATTTTGCGGGCAATAGAACATTTGGTGACCATCCCACCTCTTCCAAAACCTGATTTTGCTGAAGAAATATATCTATCCAGGTCTTCTGATTCTTCATCTATTTGTGTTATCAGTTCAGTACCATTCTTCCCGGGAATTCCTTTATAAACTCCATCAACGTTTGAAAGTATGATCAGCGACTTACAATCCATCATCGATGAAATGAGTCCTGATAATTCATCATTATCTGTGAACATGAGCTCATTTATTGAAATTGTATCATTCTCATTCACAATCGGCAATACATGGTTTTCCAGCATAGCTGATATGCAGTTTTTCATATTCAGATAATGCCTTCGGTCCCTGAAACTCTCTTTTGTTGCCAGCAGCTGACCTGCCTGAATACCATATTTCCCAAAAAGAAATTGATAGCTCGACATCAGTTTGACCTGACCGATGGCAGCCCATATTTGTTTAGCTGCTACTATGTTTGTCTTTTTTGAAGGAATTACCTCACTCCGGCCGGCCGCTACGGCCCCCGATGAGATTAAAACAACATCAATCCCCTGTTTGTACAGGATAGCGACATCCTCAACAATACGCAAAATTCTTCCGTCGTTGAGTGATCCGTCTTTTTGAGTTACAACATTGCTGCCAACTTTGATGGCAATCCTGTTAAAATCCGGTTTACTGTTTTTCAATTTATAACTATTAACACACGATATAATTAAGTTTGTCGCAAAATTAATAGAATATGTGAACATATTATAGGGATATTGAATATTTTAGAATATTCATTTAATCCATAAATATCAAACCTGTAATGTTTTTACCGGCAGATATCTGAATAAAATGATAGTTGTATAAGTTATGGCAGAAAGTTAAATAGAAATCAAATACATGACAATTATCATGTATTTGACACTTACCGGGATTCAATTACTATTCGACTTGAATCTCACCCTGGAGCTTAAGGTCCTCTGATGATGAGCCTATATAAAACTTTACTTTGCCCTTTTCAAGAACAAATGCCTGCTTGCTGATATCCCAGTAAGTCAGATCTGATGCCCTGAGAGGAATTGAAACCTTTAAAGTCTCCCCTTTACCAACAAAAATGCGTTTAAAACCCTTTAATGCTATAACAGGACGCTCTACTTTGGAACCAGGGAAACTCACATAAAGCTGGGTTACCTCATCACTGTCAAAATTACCCGTATTCTGAAGATTAAAACTGAGATTGACAACTTCATTATCTGAAAGAGATTTTTTTTCAGCTTTCAAGTCTGTATATCGGAAAGTCGTGTAGGTTAAACCGTATCCAAAGGGAAACAATGGTGCAATCTTTTTATACATATAAGTTCTTCCATCCCTGATGTTGTAATCGAGAATCGGCGGCAACTGATCAATAGAGGAAATCCATGTCTGAACCAATCGTCCGGCAGGACTTACTTTTCCAAATATCACTTCGGCTATTGCATTTCCCATTTCCTGACTCGACTGACTGACATGTAAAATGACAGGTACATGTTCTTTTGACCAGTTAATTGCATAGGGAAAGCTGGATACCATAATAAGTATGGTTTTGGGATTTGCAGCATAAACCAATTTAACCAGGTCTTCCTGCTCAGTAGTAATTGCCTGTCTATCAACATCTTCACGTCCATCACTTGCTACATAATTCTGTCCCCATCCCAGACCATGGCTTAGCGGATGATTACCTATACATACTATAGCAACATCGCATTCTTTTGCAGCAACAACGGCAGAATCAGCCTTATTACTGCCTGCATACCTGATAATAATATTTGAATCTGCCATATTTTTAATGCCTTTCAAAATACTTATTCTGTATGGCGGGGTCCCGGAATACCAGTCTGATATAACTGAATTTGCAGAGGGACCTATCACTGCAATCGATTTAATCTTATCTTTCCTGAGAGGTAGAAGCATCTCATCATTCTTAAGGAGCACAACTGATTTTACTGTTGCCTTCCTGGCCAGTTCATATGCCTCCTGTTTTGTCCATGGTGCAATTGTATCGGTAACTCCTATCTCAGTATAAGGATTTTGCGTTGAGCTATCTAACATACCAAGTTTAAGAAGTACCCTGAAATTTCCATAAATAGCATCTTCAATATCTTTTTCATTTATTAATCCTTTTTCCATTGCTTCTTTGACCGATGGTCTGTAATCATCAAGAAACATTGTTATTCCTGCTTTAATACATTCTGCAGCTGCAACAGGTAGTGAAGAATAATATGCATGCGTAGTGACCAGCTGTTTGAAAGCCCCTCCGTCAGTTGAAATAATTCCTCTTAAACCCCACTCTTTCATTGTAACACTGCGCAAGACAGGATTGACTGTGCAGGGAATACCATTATATTTATTATAGGATGCCATAAAAGCCTGTGAGCCGCCTTCAGTAACTCCTTTGTAAAAACCATAAGCGTAATATTCATGAAGTAATCTTTCATCGAAATCGGAGCTCGTATATACCCTGTTGTTTTCATTACTGTTGGCAAGGAAATGCTTCATAAGTGAAGCAGTTTTCCAATAGACAGGATTATTGCCCTGAAGTCCTTTAACAAATGCAGTCACAAGAGTGGCTGTCAGGAAAGGATCCTCTCCGTAGCATTCTTCTGTCCTCCCCCATCTGATATCTCTTCCAAGATCAGCATTTGGCGCAAAGACTATGAGTCCCGAAACTCCGAAATTTTTATTCTGTGCAAGAAACCTGCTCTCTGTGGCCTCCCAGTCTGCAACCTGTTGAATCATTTCAGGATCCCACATTTCGGCAAGACCAATTGCCTGCGGAAAGGTCGTAGTTGGAGATCCTTTAGCGCCTTTCACAGCCCAGTTTGCCGGACCGCTATATGCCAGACCGTGAAGTCCCTCCACAGTATGAGTGCCCTTTATTCCAAGACGTGGAACAGAGATTCGGGTTGAAAGACAATTGATTTTCTCATCTGTTGTCATCAAAGAAATTAGATTTTTAATCCTGGCATCATCAGATAGACCGGGATTCTGAAACGGGTAAGTTTGTGCCTGGATCAGGAGATTCACTAAAGCCAGATTAAAAATCAATATAACTTTCTTCATAACAGAATAATTAAAGTCTATACTTGAAAATTTAAGAATTCTAATTTACAAATTTGTAAAGCAAATTGGATAATATAGCTAAGATTAAAAATGATTAATCGGAATATTCAGACCTGACGGATCAAAATAATTGCTAAAAAATTAATATCTGCGGTTACGGAAACAGTAAAACAGGGGAATGAGGCTTAAAGAATTGGGTATCCAGAGTAGTTACTTACCTATTTAATCCTTATACTCTTCTGAATTGAAAATAATTTCCCTTCCTGAGTAATGCCCTGAATATTAATTAAATAATTTGATTGATTATCAGAACTCCAGAATTCTATTCTGGCTTTGCTCTCTTCATCCTGCTTAACTGATGGATTCCAGTACAGTGTATTTCTGAAATCCGGAATCCGGCTTTTCTTCATAGCTTCAGATGAATAATCAGGCGAAACAAACGAATTTACTTTATCTAGTACTCTGTAAGGTATTCTGACAGCATAATCAGGCAGAGTCACATTGCTGAAATCTCCAGCTTTGGTTATAATGTTCACAATTCCATAAAAAAGATAATCCCCAACAACGTACTTTTCTCTTACAACATCTATTGCTTCAACCAGCTCAGGATCAAGTCCGGCTATTATGGATGGGTCTTTAACCATTACGCCATCAATAAACAACCCGGGAGGAGTATCGTAAGGTTTATTATTATCAGGATCAGCAACAGTTACTTCATAAACCGACTTTTTATTCTTCAGAAAGACACCGGCTAAGAGTTCAAAAAAGACCTCCTGCATAACAGGCAGGGTAATATAATCTTTCATTTTTAGTTCAATATCAGGCTTCCCATAAAATCTTCTGTTTTTGGGAACTGAAATCATTGGAGTCAGAGGGTCTCCGATAGAAGAAGTACCATATATTTTCCTTACCTGGTGATTTACACTCCATTTTGAGATATAATCAGGAATTGTATTATTTGTAGAATCAATTGATTTTTCTGATTTAAGATATTGATCCGAAAAAGGTGATTCAATCCTAAAAGATTGGTTTTTAGTCGCAATATCCGGCTGGACAATTAAATCATTTACCTTTTGGTCGATATGAATTCTGAAACTGAAATTCCCTTCTTTATCCGTTTTTGCATATTGAAAAGTAGCGATCTTACCAGGACGTGACAATAAAACAAATTTATCAGCAGCCCCTGCTTTCTTATCATCAGTTAAAAGTCTTCCGGAAAGATAATGATCTTCTTTTTCAAACTTGTACTTAAAAACAGGTTGTTCATCTGCCAGTATATTGTTCCAGTCTATCCAGTTGCTCTTCACAGTCAGTAGAATGCTATCAATTAATTCAGGAGCAATCCTGTTAATTTTTTCACCTTTAAATACGCCAGCTTGCAGCAAGCCAAATTCCGTACCAAATATCATATAATCATTAATATCTATGAACTGCCGATTATTTGTCTCAGGGACGACTGATATGCTTAAACAGCTTGATTTCAATGTACCACCTGATTTACTGCCAAACTTTAGATCGACAGGAATTTTATTTCTGAGTCCTGAGCTGTCGGGAGAGATAATTGATACGACCTGATTATCATAATCCGGGGTGTAAACGTACCTTTCACCAACTGGTTGCCCCTTTGAATTAAAAACATTTATTTGGTTTATTCCGGCCGTAAGATGTTTCTTAGGAATAAAGATTTTTGTGGATTCTCCTTTTATCGATTCAGTACTTACATGGTCTATATTCCCACGGGTCTGAATAAACAGATATAACTGATTCCCATTCCTGATCCTGAAATTTTCATCAGTTACTATATCGATTTCCAGAACATCTGGCTTAAGATTATCTGCTTTCAGTGTAATTCCGCTATTTTTTGCGGTAAAATAATTCTCTGAGCCTGTATTGCCTGTTAATCTCGTACCTGAATTAATAATTTTTTTTAATGTCTTGTAACTGAATGCATTATATATATTTACTTGCTTTGTGAAGCAATTAAAAGGCAGAAAATTTTTCATCCAGCTGGTATATGCCCTGATGGTATATGTTCCGGTACTCAATGTATCGGAGAGAACAATTTGTCCCGGACCAGAACCTCCATCGAGCAATATCTTCTTTTGTACAATCGGACGGTTTTCTGAATTAAGAAGTTCGAAGTAGGCAATTTTACTCTCCGATGAAGGTTTCAGACTTTTCCTGTCAATCAGATAGATATTAAACCACATATTTTCTCCCGAAATGTATTCATCCCTGTCAGAGTGAACATATATCTCTTCTCTCGGAACTGATTCAGTAAAATTCAGGAACTTTTTACTCAGGTAATCAGTCATATTCATCTGTACCTGACCAGATATCCCTTGCAGAAAGAGTACAGGAATCAAAAAAAGAATCGCCGGTTTTATTTTATTTATCATTTATAATGCTTTCATCGGTAATTTTTTACTTATCATCTGTCCAGAAATAAGGTTCCACATCTGTTCCTCTTACAGTGCAATCATAACAACCCTTTGAATATGTAGTAACATTATAGGGTGGCATTATACTTGTTATAATAATCCAAACAGTCGAATTTAAACCCTGAGGAAGAGGAGAACCGCCCCATATGGTATCAGCTATGCAATTATCAGCAGAATATGGGTTAGCCAGACCTGCAAAGTGATCCTTTATGAAGATCCTTTTGGAAGACCTGGCGGAAACACTGAAATAACCAAGTACCTTTTCACCCGGATTATCAAGGCAATAAACGTTGCTTGAAACGGAGGAAGGTATTATATCATAGAGGCTCCCGACCTGCTGTGACATATTCTGCAGCTTATCCCAGTAATTGTATTCATCTTCGCTCAGAGAATACTGGTCCACAAGAATACTATATTTAACCTTCAATCGGTCTGTCAGGTTCGAAACAAAATTCAACGGATACCTCACTATCTTATCTTCAGAAATAGCTGAGGTGTTTTTTATGTTAATCATGTTGGAATTTGCCGATATCCAGCATATTTTATTTGGTACCGCATATGGAAGAATGAATTCCCATGTTTCAGTAAATTCCCATCTGAAATATTTACACTGGCTTGAAGGATCCTGGGTGTTCAAATAAATCTGGGCGCCTTCTTCAGCAGCAGAAGTGCCGGTTCCGGCCTGAATTGTAACTTTTTCATAGTATACACTATCGATGGGAGAAACAGGTTTCAGCTCAACTGGTATTGATTCGTAAGTATGATTATTGACAGAATTGTTTGTATTGATATGCAAAGTATAGAATCGTCCTATTGAACCCTGAAATTGTGAGCCGTCTGTTACGTATGTCCCGGGGTCCGTTTCAGAAAGGAAATATGTTTGACCGTTATCATCGGATATTGAAACTGTGCATCCCTTAACAGGATTTGTACTGCCTCTTGTTCCAAGAGGAAGCGATCTGGAAAGTTTTATTGTATTTGGCCCCGGCTGGTCAGTTATCAATCCTTCAACCACAAGAAGTTGTTTATCCTCACTCGTTTTGGGAATAAATTGCGATATGCAACCGGCAAGAATAAGAAAAATAAATATAAATAATAATATTTGTCGGCTATGCTTCATAATAAACTTAAAAGTCAAAATTAAAAGTAACTGAAGGAATGGCTCTGCCAAACACTGACAACTTATAGCCTTTCACCATATTCGCGTCGTTTTTAAAATAAATTGAGTAAACGTTTTCTCTTCCGAGGAAATTATAAACTGAGAATATCCAGTTAGGATGAGCAATTCTGTGCGATTTCAGGTTTCCGCTTACTTTTAAAGAAAGATCAAGCCTCGAATAATCAGGGATTCTGTATTCATTCCTGTCCGAATAAGTTACGAGCAGCTTATCGCTTATATCGTAAGTAGCTATAGGGTAAGTTATCGGCCGTCCGGTACTGTACGTATAGTTGGAAGAGAAACTAATCCGGCGGGAGAAGAGGTAATTGAATGTAACAACCAGATCGTGTGGCTTATCAAAGTTAGCAGGGAACCATTTTCCTCCGTTTATAATTTCATCACTAAAGGTGCCAATGCTTTTTTCAAAGGTCCTGGAATAAGTATAACCTATACTGTAACGAAATTTTCCTTCCGTTTTCTTAAGCACAAGTTCTATGCCGTACGCTTTGCCTTCAACATTTACGATATCTTTCTCAATGTTCTCATCCATAATAAGATTTGTTCCACCCTTGAAATCAACCATATTTCTGATTCTCTTGTAATACATCTCCGCAGAAGCCTCTAAGTTATTTTTGAATAACATTTCATAAAATCCAACTGCAACCTGGTCGCCAATTTCCGGTTTCAGGTAATAATCAGAAAGTTTCCATGTATCTGTTGGAGCAATTGAAGTTGAGTTAGAAAGCAGATGAAGATATTGACGTGTTCTGTTATAATTTATTTTGAAAGAATTCCTGTCTGAAATACGGAAATTAAATGAAACTCTTGGTTCCAGTCCTCCATACTTGCTCATAACAGCACCAGATTTAAAGTTAAGTGTATCGATAATCGTTGAAGTGCTTTTTGAATAATCAGGATTATAAATCATAACCGATTTAGGCCCTAAAGCATAATATTCAGAGTAACGCATTCCGACATTAACCGACAGAAAATCAGTTAATATCAGCTTATCATCGACATATAATCCTCCTTCCCAGGCATGTTCTCTTTCGATGGTATTAGGAATAACGAGCGAGGAATCACCTTTGGGGAGATAGCTGCCTGGCAAAATCTCATATTTTGTAAGATCGAGACCAAAATTTATCTCATTCCTTCCAAGGAACCAGTTAAAATCTGCTTTAAGACTGGAACTGTTAACCTTATGTGCCAGCATAAATGCTTCAGTAGGGATATACTGACTAGAAATATCATAATTGTAAGAACTGTTATTTACTGAGAGTGAGGAAAAAAACCTGCTGCTGAAAAAATGACGCCACTTTAATGCCAAAATATTGTTGTCATAACTATATACCGTATCGGAGTTGAATCGGAAAGAGTCGTGACTGGTGTATGCAGAAAAGTCAATTTTATTGTTTTTGTTAAAGTCGTATGTCAGTTTACCGTTCAGGTCATAGAATGATGCCCTGCTGTTATGAAGAGATGGATCTTTTATCAGGCCGAATATCCAGTTTGAGTAAGTGGTTCTGGCAGTCAGAATGTAGGTAAGTGTGTCTTTTATTATCGGGCCTTCTAATGATACATGTGCCGTTATAGGACTAATTCCGGCATTCCCGGCAAATTCATTTCTGTTTCCTTCTTTTGATCCGATATCAAGAACTGAAGAGATCCTCCCTCCGTACCTGCTTGGGATTCCACCTTTATATAATGTAACATCTTTTATTATATCAGAATTGACGGCAGAAAAGAATCCAAAGAAATGTGAGGAATTGTAAATCGGCGCCCCATATAAAAGAATAAGATTCTGATCGGCCGAGCCGCCTCTTACGTTAAAACCTGCTGAACCTTCGCCTACAGACTGAACACCAGGAATCAAAAGAACACTTTTAATAATATCCGATTCGCCCATCGCTGTTGGCAGCAACCTGAAAGAGGTTATATTGATTTTTTCAGCTCCAACCTCAAACCTCTGAAGTGTAACACTTTTCTGAGCTGACACAACTGTTTCTTTTAACGGAATCATAACACTGTTCATGTCAACATTAAGTTCACCTGATCCATAAAGGTTCAGATTGATTGTTTTTTCCCGCATACCGATGAATGAAAACTGCATTAAGTGAACTCCGTGCGGTACCGTCAGCGTATAATATCCATATTCGTTGGAGATTGTCCCAATTGAAAGCTTCTGAATAAATACAGTCACTCCTGATACTGGTTCCTTTGTCATCTTGTTTTTTATGTATCCGGAGATAACAACAGTACCCGGTTTGTTTTTATCAGCCGGATTCCCTATTTCCACAGTTGCATTTCCTGATATCTGCTGACTCTCTGAGGAACCTGAAAAATCGGAAGGAGGAAGGTACTTATTGTTTTTTTCAATAGCTGTATTTGAAACCTTAACAGAGTAATTATTCGTAATAACAACATTCCCAAAATCATCGATATAGTAATAAAGCGATGTTCCTTTAAGAAGATTGTCCATAATACACGAAAGATTTGTACAATCCGGGTACTCGCCTAATTTCAGATCTTTTACCCAGTCATCCATGTAAAAGAATTTTACAGGAAGTATGCTTTCAACTCTTCTGACAAAGTCAATAAATGAAATATCCTTATAATTTGATGATATCCTGTATTTTTCCTGAGCTCCAAGATTTATTGATAAGGACAATATTAAAATGAGGATATTTAACTTTAACTTCATAAATGCAGGTCTAGCGGCTTATATTATCATAATACCTGATAACAGGAACAAAACTTTCTGGTGCTGATTTGGAAATCTTTAACTTATTCTTTTTCATGAATTCTTTAAGCTGGACTTTATCCTCATACAATACCTTTAATAAGTCTTTTTTATTGTTTATCTGATAGGCTGTACCTTCTTTCACGAAATAGATGCGATAAGTTTGAAAAAACAGATCATACTTATCATCAACTGCAAGCAATTGAATTTCTTTTTTATATTTTACATAGAGCGCTGATTTACCTTTATATAATACATTGACATAACCTTTAATACCTGTAAGGCTATCTTCCTGAGTATTTTTAAACCTGTATGTTTTATATTCAAAGTTAAGAGAAAAACTATCTACCATTTCCTTGTTCAGTTGCAACATAGACCCATGATTTGTAATTGTGATGATCTCATCATTATAAATATCATAATTGATGATTACATCCTTACATAATTTACCACTAATGGTAAGCGATCCCTGAAGGAAATCTTTTGAAAATAGAAATTGGTCCCCTTTGACATTGTTATAAAGATTATGCCACAGCTTTCCATTATAAAGAATCTGATCTTCTTTAACAGGATCCTCCTGATTTATTTTAACCGGGAAAGATTGCCCATAGCCAGGGTCAGAGTATAAAACAGTGCCGACAAAAATGGCAAATAAGAATAAGAATGGTAGATTATTTCTGGTCATTAAAAAGTTTACTGTAGCTTAAAAAGCATCCCGGGCAGATTTATCTTATTGTCTGTTTTTAATAGATTTATACTATCAGGGAAGTTCAGCATTATTAAAAAATAGGACACAAGTTTATGGTTTATTTTCATTTGACAATCAGTACATGTAAAATATTCCGTAAAAATATTCGATGTTTTAAAAGTCCCTAAAGTTATTAAAAAGTGAATCACTCAGCAGATTGATGTATTTAAAGTTTGATAATTTAATAATATTTAACATTCCGGGTACTTAATTAATCAGACCGTTTAAACACATATGCAAGCTGGTTGTCATCGGGGGTAAGCAAAGGAGCAGTAATGACCAGATTTCCTCCGGCTTTTTTGCCAAAAGTAATAAGAGAAAAAAACAGATTCTTCATACAAATTAAGCTTTAAGAAACGACAATAATTCTTTTCTATTCTGTCATCAAAATCAATCCTCTGATTTTTTCAGTTCCCGTACAGGTTTATCTATAATCTCGAAATCAGGCAAAATATTTTTATTATCAGTTGCTTTTAACTGTTCCAGTTTTCTGCCTGCCGGCATTACCCTGCTTTCCCATGATCCTATAGCATCATTATAACCTTTCAGGGCGGTTTTTAAACCTCCGCCAACTTTATCAAGATGATCGGCAAACACATTTACTCTTCCATAGAAATCCATGGCAGCTTCCATTATCTGTAAAGCATTCTCTGTAATATTATGCTGCTGCCACGACATTGCAACGGATTTAAGAACAACTATAAGGGTTGTTGGCGTAGCTAAAATAATTTTGTTATTCATTGCATCCTGCAACAAAGTCTTATCTGTCATTAATGCTACATTTAATGCAGATTCAACTTCCATATATAATACTACAAAGTCTGGCGTATTCTCAAACTGGGACCAATATTGTTTTTTGCTTAATTTGTTAACATGATCCCTCAGGTCTTTTGCATGTTTAGCAAAAAGAAGATTCCTTGAATTTTCATCATCTGTTTCGAGCGCCTGCAGATAAGCATCAAGAGGCAATTTTGAATCGACGACAACGTGACTGTTCCCTGGCAGATTTATTATCATATCGGGTTTTAGTACTGAGTCCTCACCTTCAGTGTAAACCTGCTCTATAAAATCACAATGAGCTGATAGCCCTGAAAACTCAACGACACGTTTCAGACCTATCTCACCCCATCTTCCTCTGACTCTCGGATTTCTCAATGCATTTACCAGTGCCCCTGTTTCTTTCTGCAAACTTGCATTGGTCGTCTGTATGTTTGACAACATCTCCGTAACCTGACCGAAAGTTTTTTCTGAACCCTTTTCAAGCTCTTCAATCCTTTTCTTGTAACTGTCTATGGACTCTTTTACGGGCTTTAGCATCTCGGCAATAGCTGACTTTCGCTCATCAAGGTTACCTTCAGCCTCTTTAACATGAGTCTCGAGCTGAGATTTTGCCAGATCAAGGAACTGTTTATTATTTTGAGTCATTGCATCTGAAGCAGCTGATTTAAAGGTATCTAACATCGCTTTTCTTACCTCTTCAAGACTTGATGTCTGCGCATCTACGCGTGCCTGGAGAATGCTGTTCTCCCTGTTAAGTACATTAATTTCCTCTGTTTTTAAAATCAACTCCTTTTGATGTAAAGAGGTTAATTCCGACTTTGTGACAAGATAAGCTACCAAAGCACCCAGCACCAGGCCAACCAATATATAGAGTGTTATTCCCATTTTCGATAAATCTGTTTATTACTTTAGAAAAACCTCCAACACAGGGATTTCCACCTGAGGTTTCTGTACCGGAAGTGAGAGGATCAGATCGTTTTTGGCCTCATCGCTCCCTGCTCTGAATTTTATTTCTGAAGCATCATGCAGAAACTGCACATATTTTACCTTCTCAGCCATGTTTGATAATGTCAGGCTTCCTAGCGGATAAGCCAACAGATGAATATATAATCTTCTTGTAACCGGATTATAAGTCATCAGCGTATTTGCCGGTGCAGTAAAACCCGACGGAGCCTCTGTACAACCATAAATCGAACGATTATTAAACTTCATCCACTCCCCCATTGCTTTCAACCTTTCCTGTGCCCTTGAGTCAAACATACCACGGGCAGTTGGACCGACATTCAGTAATAAATTACCTCCCTTACTTACTGATTCAATAAGAAGCTCAAGAAGTTGCGCCGGGCTCTTCCATGTATTTTCATCTCGGTAATAGCCCCATGAGCCTGAGAATGTCTGACACGTTTCCCATGGAACTTTCTTGCCATTTACTTCGGGCCATTTCGAAACTTGCACCTGTTCAGGTGTTGTGAAGTCCCATCCTCCTTCAACTTCTTCAAGATCAAGACGATCATCAACTATAATACCGGGTTGAAGGGATCGGGCCATTTTTAAAAGGCTTTCGGAATCCCAGTCATCATGCCCCTTGCCATTCTTTCCCGGAAACGAAAAATCAAACCAGATAATACTGATTTCACCATAGTTTGTTAGCAATTCCCGTACCTGATTTTTTATGTACTCCCTATATTTACTCATGTCCCTGCCTCTGTTCAGCCGGGCATATGCAGAATCGGAAGTCTGTCGCTGCGGATGATTACCGTCAATTGTATAATCCGGATGATGCCAGTCAAGCAGGGAGTAGTAGAATCCAACCTTTAATCCTTCTGACCTGAATGCTTCAACATATTCCTTAATTATATCTCTTCCAAATGGAGTATTTGTAGATTTATAATCGGTAAATTTTGAATCAAAATTGCAGAAACCTTCATGATGCTTCGCCGTCAATACTACATATTTCATGCCGGCAGCTTTTGCCATTTTTGCCCATTCATGCGGATCCCACAAATCGGGGTTAAATATTTCAAAATACTTCTGGTACTGTTCATTAGTCATTCTTTCGGCATTCTTTACCCATTCATGACGTGCTGGTAAAGCATATAGGCCCCAATGAATAAACATTCCAAAACGCGCATCGGTCCACCATTTCATCCGCTCGGCTTTCTGCGCTTCTGTCTCTTTAGGAAGCTGAGCCAACGAAAACTGGGATTTAAATAACGTCAGGACTAATAAAAGAACTGTAAATAAGGTTTTTGTTTTCATGCAGAATAGTTTTAAAATCTTAATTGAAAAACGAAAGTCAATTCTTAAGGCTTTTAAGTAATATCTCTATTAAATCTTCCTCAGCTAATTTAACAGGATTATTTTTATTCTCAGTAATAGAGCAGAGTAATCTGACATTTTTCTCTTTAAGTCCTGATTTCTTTAAACCTGTCAGTCCCAGATCATACGAGAGATTATACAGATAGCTGACAAAACTGTCAATATAATATTCATCTGAATACCCGGGTATGTCCAAAAACAACGCCCCAAGAAGTGCATATTTCTTTAAAGCTTTCGGATTTTTATTGCTTTTCCTTAACTCCCGGATGTTTATCTCGTTTGATATTGGCATAAGAGTACCGCAAATCAGACCATGAGGAATATCATGCTGCCCTCCTATGGAAGATGCAAAACCATGCACAACGCCAAGCCCTGCGTTTGCCAGGCATATTCCTGAAGTAAGAGCAGCGAAGGACATCCCGGTTCTGGCTTCTGTATCATCACCATTATTATAACTTCTTGTTAATGATTCTTTTATTGCTTTGAGTCCTTCAAACGCCAGGGCATCGGTGTATTCATTCGATTTATCTGAAAGATAAGCTTCTGTAAGCTGTGTAAAACAATCCATTCCGCTTGCAGCGGTAACATTCTTCGGACAATGAAAAGTCAATTCCGGGTCAACAAGAGCTATGTCAGGGACAAAGTTATCGTGTCGCAGGGATCTTTTGAATCCGTTTTTTCCAATCTTAGAGATCACTGCGTTTTTTGTTGCTTCACTTCCTGTACCCGAAGTAGTTGGAATTGCTATATAGGGTAATTTTGTACCAGGATGTTCGATGGTTCCGACTCCCTCTAGAAAATCAACTACAGATTCCGGTCTGTTCATCATTGCTGAAATCGCCTTACCTGCATCAATCACACTTCCACCTCCAATACCGACAACAAGGTTAATTGGCTCATTTTTAAACATTTTTGTGGCGGTATCAATCATTCCGGACGATGGTTCTCCCGGAATGGAATGAATATAGTACTCAATACCTTCCTCCTTAAAATCATTAAAAAGTTTATCGGCATGAAGTGAACTGAGAAACGAGTGTTTTCCTGTAACAAGCAGAATCTTTGTGCCATACCGGTGTACTAACGATGGTAGTTCTGCAATTATCCCGTTCTTAAAATAAATTTTGGGCAACCGGGAAAATTGAAAAGGTTTTACCATAATGACTTGTAATTTGGTTCAATGATGTTATATTTTACACCATATCTTGGCTCAGCCATATATTCACTTACACGATCGCGCCAGTTAAGATAATGAGAAGTGGTTTTATGATCAGCTGCAGATTTATCAGATTCATAAGCTTCATAAATCATGAACCGGCACGGATCGTCAGCCTGTTGAATCAAATCAAATCGAAGATTACCAGGTTCTTTTACCGATTCATGATGATTTGCTGAGGTTGCATCAATAAAATTGTTGACTTCGCCGGGCTTTACATGGATATAAACACAGGTTACAATCATAGCTAAAAATATTTATGGTAAAGTTAAAAGATTAGACATTAAGTTCAAACAACTTCTTTATTCCCGAAAACCTGCAATTGATCTGAAATTTTCTATATTGTGATTATATTTGAATATTTTGAAAAAACAGAAATATGAAAATGTGGAGAATAAAATCCGGCTGTATGATCCTATTATTTATTTTCGTATTTATCAGGATTTCAGCCCAATCAGAACTTAAACGGAATAATCTGTTTGATTTTAACTGGAAATTTCACAAAGGAGGTGCCCTTGGGGCAGAAGAAATAACATTTGATGATTCTCAATGGAGAGTTGTTGATCTTCCTCATGACTGGAGTATAGAAGATTTGCCGGGGACCAATTCTCCCTTCAGCATAAATGCTATCAGTCAGGTTAACGGAGGCTTTACTACAGGAGGTACAGGCTGGTACAGAAAAACATTTACAGTCTCCGAAAAACTAAGGAACAAGCAGTTTATACTGGTATTTGAAGGTGTTTACATGAATGCCGACGTGTGGCTTAATGGCGAATTTCTTGGGAATCATCCTTATGGTTATACAAGTTTCTGGTTCGATATTTCAGCCAAAGTGAAAATTGAAAAAGAAAATGTTCTGGCTGTCAAGGTGAGAAACGAAGGAGAAAACAGCCGATGGTACTCCGGCTCAGGCATTTACAGACATGTTTGGCTGAACATAGTTTCTCCTGTCCATTTTGCAACATGGGGTACTTTTATAACTACTCCTGAAGTTAGTAAGGAAAAGGCCTTGATAAATATAAAAACTTCACTTGTAAACCAAACCCAAAAAGCCTCAAAAATCACACTTGTTACAAAAGTCGTTAATGCAAAAGGACTTGAACAAATAGCAGCCGAGACTCAAAAAACTGTTGAACCGGGTAAGACAATAGAAATTGTTCAGGAAGTGAAAGTTAATAATCCGGAATTATGGTCGACAGATTCGCCGGTATTATATAAGGCTATCTCTGAAATAGATGAAGATGAATCACTTGCTGACAGGGTTGAAACAGAATTCGGGATCAGGTCAATATCATTTGATGCTGTCAACGGATTCCTGCTAAATGGCAAACCTTTAAAATTAAGAGGAGGCTGTGTTCATCATGACAATGGAATTCTGGGATCAAAGGCGTATGACAGGGCTGAAGAACGACGCGTAGAACTTCTGAAATCTAATGGTTTTAATGCCATAAGGTCATCTCATAATCCGCCTTCTCCGGCATTTCTTGATGCCTGCGACAGGTTAGGTATGCTTGTTATTGATGAATCATTTGATATGTGGAAAGATGGAAAGAATCCAAATGATTATCATCTTTACTTCAGTGACTGGTGGAAAAAAGATGTCGAGAGCATGATTCTTAGAGACAGAAATCATCCTTCAGTCATTTTATGGAGTATTGGTAATGAAATACCGAACAGGCAGACGCCTGAAGTCGTTGATCTGGCGAAAATATTAGGAGGTTTCGTACGGCAAACTGATCCAACCCGACCAGTTACTTCAGCAGTTAACGATCTCAGTCCCGATAAAGATCCATTTTTCGCTGCTCTTGATATTGCAGGATATAACTATGCGTCAGGTGGGGACCACAATCAAAAAAACCTTTATGAGATAGACCATACAAGAGTACCACAGCGAGTGATGATTGGAACAGAATCTTATCCTCTTGAAGCATTCGGAAGCTGGACGGATGTATTGGATCATCCTTATGTAGTTGGCGATTTTGTATGGACAGCCTTTGATTACATTGGTGAAGCAAGTATTGGCTGGAGAGGCTATTTTCAAAAACAGGATTTTTTCCCATGGAATCTTGCATACTGTGGAGATTTAGATATTTGCGGATGGAAACGGGCTCAATCTTATTATCGCGACGTGCTGTGGAATGAGAATAAGTTATCAATATGGATTAAACCTCCCAATCCTTCTTTTGCACTTAATCCTGAAAGACAATCCTGGTCTAAGTGGCACTGGACTGATGCTGTTGATGATTGGAACTGGAATGGGTATGAAGGAAAAATAATGGAAGTGAATATATACTCTTCCTGCGGGCAGGTCGAACTTTTCCTGAATGGTAAATCACTGGGAAAAAAGATGACCGGTCGGTCAACCAAATTTTTGGCGGTATGGCAAGTACCTTATGAGCCGGGAACTCTCAAAGCAGTTGGTTTTACCGGGAAAAAACAGGTAGCAGTTTCTGAACTACAAACTGCTGGTGAAGTCACGAGGCTTAAACTATCAGCCGACAGAAATAAAATCAGGGCAGATGGACAGGATTTAAGCTATATTACAGTAGAACTAATTGATAATGATGGCGTTTGTAATCGCAAGGCAGATAATCTTATTTCATTTGAAGTGAATGGACCGGGAACTATCGCTGGAGTAGGTAATGCCAATCCGGTAAGCCTGGAAAGTTTTCAATTGCCGGAACGTAAAGCCTGGCATGGAAGATGTATGGTAGTAATAAAATCCGATACCACAAGTGGTAAAATTAATCTGAAAGCAACTTCTTCAGGACTGAAAACTTCAAGTATAGAAATAGAAAGCAATAAGCAACAATTGCATGATTAACCTATAAAAAGGAATTGTCTGATATAAATTGATCACAGTATATTATTCTGTCTTTTTATTTATAAATAATAGCCTTTTTCTGATAATTTATTTGAAAAATAAAATTCCTGTGATGAGGTCATGTTATAAAATTCAGGAATTTTATCGTAATTTTATAATCTATTTAAATTCAGGATTTAAAGCTTGCTTGATCGGAAAATATGAATTTCAAATTCAATATGCCAGTAGTTGAAAGAATCTTGTTTACAATTGTATTTGTTTCTACATTTTGTATTTTAAAAGGGCAACAGACACCCCTTAGTCCTATTTCTTACTGGGTTTTTACACCATATATTTATAACCCTGCCATAGTTGGAAGCAAGGATTTCCTTTCAATTGGTCTGAATGCAGCTTTTCAGGGTAAATCCAATACCCAGCTTTTTAGTGGAAATGCCAGAATTTCAAAGACTAAGGCTGGCTATTTCTCTTCTCCTGATATTTTGGAATTTAAGAACATAGGTATTGGAGGTTCAATATATAAAGACATAAACGGGTTATCCCAAAATATCGGAATAAGTGGAGCGTTTTCATATCAGATTCCGTTAAACACGGCTAATCTTTCATTTTTGTCATTTGGTGTTTCAGTTAAAGGAGTATACAATACACTTGATAATGATTCAGTTGGACCAGCGCATTCTTTTAAAAAAACAATTTTCCCCGATTTTGACCTGGGAATATATTATTATGGTACAAACTTTTTTACAGGATTGTCAGCTACTAATATACTGGGGAATCCATGGAAATCAGATAGTCTGGAGATTTTTAAGATACCTGTATCCAGACAGTATTTCTTCACTGCCGGATATAAAATCCTGATTAGCAAATCACTGAATATAGTTCTTGAACCGTCAGTTTTAATCATTGTTAATGACTCGACTATCAGGAAAATATCGGACAACATTAATCCTTTAATCAAACTTTATTTAGAGGGTTTTTGTCTTGGAGTATCTTACCAAAACGATAGTAAAATCTCTTTTCTTATTCAATTCAGATATCCAAGATTTTATGTTGGAGCATATTATGAATTGCCTGAAAAAACACCCTACTTCAAAAAATCACCAATTGTAGAATTGACTGTAGGGATGAATATACAAAGTGATAAATCAAGGCTTTCAAATCACAAACACTGGTAAACTTACTTATATACTTCTGGCATGATAAGACTTCTAAAATCTATGACGTTTTTCATTCTGACAATAGGGTTACTGTCTTCTGGAACAACTGAAATCAGATTCCGGAATATATTTCGTAATTATTCTTCAGAAACAATAAAGGAGGATACTACAGGTTTAATACACCTTTTGGAAATAGATCCCTTCAAACTCAATATTACGCCACCTTCATCGGGTGTTCAGTTTTTTAAGGATGGAATTGTATTCCTTTCTTTGACAAAAAATGAGAGGAAAATGTCTTCTAATCATATCTCCTTCGGAGCTGTAGAAGCATACAATGCGACTATTGAGGATTCTGTACTGGGCAGACACAAGATTTTTTCTCAAATATCTTCATTCTCATTTCCATGTGAAGCCATGACGTTTACCCGCGATTATGATACAGTCTATTTTACAAAACTTTTAAAGAAAGATAATAAGGAAAAAATCTTTATGGCGAAGTTTACTTCAAACAGGAACAGACAAACGGGTTGGGTTTCAGAAAACACTCCTGTGGATTTTTGTACTGGGAATTATAACTATACTCATCCCGCCTTATCCGCTGATGAGAAAATGATGATTTTTGCTTCTGACAAAACAGGATCTTTTGGTGGCATGGATCTTTTCGTCTCAAGGTTAGCCAAAGGCAAATGGTCCGAACCGGAAAACCTTGGAAACTTCATTAATACAAGCAGAAATGAATTTTTCCCGTTTCTTGACTCAGAAAATAACCTGTTTTTCTCATCTGACGGGTTACCGGGATATGGTGGCTATGACATCTTTACAAGTAAATTCAACGGATCAGGCTGGGATAAACCTATAAACCTGTCGGGCCGTATTAATTCAGCTAATGATGAAATAGCATTTACAATTAATAAAATAGATGGGAAGACTGCATTTTTTACCAGAAGGCAAAAATCAGGAAAAGATAACATGCAATTGTTCATGGTTACATTAAAAAAGGATGTTCAAGATCGGAATTTACTTACTTTATCATATGTGTTTAATGGAAAACCTCTTACTGAAACCAGACTGTTTACAGATACTTTAACTGAATTTAAACCAGCTGAAGTAAAAACTGCAATGAATAATGCCAGGACTGAAATCATAAAAAAAGAAGATGTAAAAGCCCCTGAACAGAATGTCAGCTCAAAGAATATCCCTGATAAATTGAGTAATATTAGACCTGAAACTATTGTTAAACCAAGTGAGGCTAAAGAAGTTGCGATAAAACCTTCCATCCCTGTTACCGTTGAACAAAAAGATATAGTGATTTACAGAATACAGTTCCTTCCGAGTACTAAACAGAAAAGTGAAAAAGAGATTATCTTAAATGGTAAAAGCTATAAGATTTTCGAATATTATTATCTTGGAGCATCTCGTTGTACTATCGGTGAATTCACAACACTTAAATTTGCGGTAGAATTGCAGAGGATCTGCAGACAATCGGGTTATCCACAGTCGTTTGTAGTAGCTTTTAAAAATAATATAAGGTCTCTGGATACAAATCTGTTCAGATAAAAAAACAATTTGTTGATTATTTTATGCCAGGAAAGGAAAACCATGTCAGATAAATACTAATTTATCTTTTACTACCTCATCGGTATCATTTGTTCCATAAAGTTTTAAGCCTATGCTTGGAATTGAATATTGCAAGACATCTGCTATCGGGAAAAATGCTTCTTTAATGTCTTCAATGTCTTTCATTTCATCAAATTCTTC
>JBARBF010000059.1:0-51045 GCA_049792755.1 Bacteroidales bacterium
TTATGGAGATGCAATTTCAATGTGCTACTCAATTGAAAGTCGCCAACCCTTCATGGATTATCGCCTGGTCGAATTTGTTTTTACCCTTCCCTCCCGATTTAAGTTGCATAACGGGAAGGGAAAGTATCTACATAGATTAGCTATGCAGGGGATTGTGCCTGATTATATAATAAATAGCCCGATTAAGCTTGGATTCGATTCCCCATTGTCTGAGATGTTTGTGCAAGAAGATGAGAATTCTGCTAAAAACATTCTTCTGTCCGCTAAATGTAATGAACGAGGTTTGTTCTCCAGGAACGCGTTACTCAAGGCTTTCAGGGAACAAAAATCAGGTTCTAAAAATCATTCCCGTTATCTTTTCCGGATGTTGAACGTTGAATTGTGGTTTAGAGAGTTTATCGACTAATAAAACTTGGATCTTCTACCGCACTAATTGTCAGAAGTTATGATAAAAGGGAGCCGAGCGCTCCCTTTTATTATTTGTACTTATCGAATACTTCTGTCAGGTTTTTCTTATTAGCTGACAATATCAATATCAGTAATGTAAGGAGAAATAATACAGGGACGATCCTAATGGCGTAATATGAACCTCCGTTAACTCTCCTCGTAGGCAGAGAAAATTCGCTTAATACGGTCACTACTCCCTTATATAAATCTCTCTGTGATTCCAAACCCTGTTTCCTGGCATATAGAGTATAAATATTTTCATATACCAGTTGAGTTTTCTGTTCCTGTAAAAATACCATCTGTCCACCACTTTGCGGATGCATATTTCTGGTTTCTTCAAAATATTTGACTTTTTGCAAACTGTCAAGTTGAACGATATCATAGTCAAGTCTTGTAAGCAATTCATGGTTTTGTCTTAGACGGACCCTGTTCAGCTGTTGAAAAAGAGAGTCACTCTCAATAAACTTAATAATGCCGTCGCGCACTAAAGTTAATTCCTGCGGAGACTTTATCTTTACTCTTATATCCAACCGGTCCTGCATTCTGACGTTGACCGTATCGTATACACTGTGATTGTTTTTGTAATCTACATAATCCGGAATGCCGTCTTTATGATTGTCGATAACCCAAAATGCACTGATATCATTAATGTTTCCAACAGATTGAGGGTCCAGATTCATAGCCCTGGAAAGAGCAGTTGCACTCCTATCCATGCAAAATTTATGAAGCCTGTTCACATATGAAATCATTTCAGATGTTGCAATTGCATTGCTCCTGAGCGTCATGTCAGATGTGAAAGATGATTTGGTTGTACTCTTCAGCAAAAACGATGCTCCAATTCCGGCAGCAATACTTAATCCCAATGGCAACCAACGCTTTAACATAAAGATAAAAGAGATTAGAAAAGCTCTTCCCAATGCACCAAACCCTCGGCTGATTGTTCTTCCCATTCTCCTGAACAGATCGAGAAGATCTATTTCATCGTCTCTGTCATTCTTATTGTTAGTGATTTCAGGCATTTTTTAATAATTGACTGGTTAATTATACAAATATATTCAAAATTGGATTTAATCCAAGAATCATTTCAAGGGTTCAGAGAAGTTTGAACACTTTAAATGCAAGCTCACTCATCAGCGGTTTATAATCCTGTATGAATTCTCCCGTCACACGGTTACCGATAACCAAACATATTGTCAAAGCTTTGTGACCGAGTAATGCAGACAAACCATAAATAGCAGAGCTTTCCATTTCATAGTTGCAAATAGTCCTTCCTCTGTATGAAAACTCGGACAGTTTGTTGTTTATTTCATTATCAAATGTTTCAAGCCTGAGTCTTCTGCCCTGCGGAGCATAAAATCCGGGAGCCGATATTGTTATCCCTTTCCTGAAATCCTCATTTTGAAATAACTCAATGAGCTCTTTATTTGCGTTCACAGCATAGGGATAGGAGAGGGTATCTGGCCACTCAAGATAGTCTGCAAGGTTATCTGCCAAACCTGTATCAAGTATCCAGTCATATCCTTCATAGAAATGTAAAAGACCATCAAACCCTATAGCAGTCTCAGTCAGAACATATGAACCTGCAGGGACATCAGCCCTAAGTCCGCCTGAGGTTCCAAGTCGTAAGAAAGTCAGAGAAACTGGCTCTTCCTTTGCAATTCCGGTATTCAAATCAATATTGACAAGGGCGTCGAGCTCATTTACCAAAATGTCGATATTGTCAGTCCCAATTCCTGAAGAGATAACAGTAAACTCTGTATTTTCGAATGAGCCGGTAACAGTATGAAATTCCCTGTTTTCTTTCCGTACTCTTATATCCTGCATCAATGATGCCAGCATATCAACCCGGCCGGGGTCGCCGACAATAATTATTTTGTTTGAAATATCTCCGGGAAGAAGGTTGAGATGATAAATACTTCCATCTTTATTGGTAATGAGCTCTGTCTTCTTTTGCATAATCAAAATTTAGGCTCAAATTTAATATAATCCCGTATAACTTCAAATCATACTAAAGGCTGACCTTATCAACTTATTTTATTTGAGTTTTAATTAAGAACCTGGAGATGGTGACTTGTCTTAATAGTTTAGCAGATACTATTTCAATATTAAAACCGCGATAATAATTGCTTCAATTTTGTTTCGGCAACTTTTAAATTATATTCAAAACTGATGAGGCGAGTTAATGAATCAACAAAACTGCCTTCTGCAAGACTGACTTCCAGAGAAGTTGTCTCTCCAAATCTAAGTCGCTGAATGGAAATTTCCAGGTTTTCTTTGGCTAATATCGCGTTGTTCTTTTCAATACGCAATAAGTTCATTTGATTTTCGAATTGAGTAAGAGCATTTTGCAATTGCTGATTTATTTGCAACCTGATGCTCTCAAGATTGTACTCATCAGATGAAAGTTGAATTCTGGCAGCTCTGATCTGCCGGCCAGCGTTTCCTGCCTGATATATAGGTATTGAAATTGTGCCCCCGAATGACGGACCGGTAGTCCGGCTTCTTACCGGATTGCTTTCCGGAGTATTGGACTGAAATAACCCATAGCCGGCATTAAAGCTTATCCTGGGAAGTAGCAGTGTATTCGTTTCCTTAAGGGAAAGTTTGGATACATCAACTTGCTTTTTATAAGCAAGTATGCTGGTATTGGTTGAATCAAGTTTCTGAGACAGCTCCTTCTTGTCCACGAACTCGTTGATCGGAATGGAATCAAGCACATCGAATTGGATATCGGCATTTCTTCCTAGCAACTGGTTCAATGTTCTTTTTGATGCAATAATTATTGTTTGCTGATTTATGGCGTTTTCCTGATATACATTCAAATCAATTTTAGCCTGTAATAAATTAGTCTTTGGAGAAAGTCCTGCATCATAGGATGTTTGGGAGATTTTTACCCGCTCAAGATTATACGTAATTACCTCATTGATGGAAGCCAGTTCCTGTTTTTGCCTGACTACGTCGTAATATGCAAGAATAACATCATACTCTGTTTGAAGGACACGGTCCCTGAATTGAATTTCCCCTAAAGCCTGGATCTCATTCAGTTTTCTCTTTGTTACAAACATCTTCCCTCCGTCAAAAAGTGTCCAGTTGAGTCCGACATTTGCATCAAGCGAATTTGAATTTGCATTGGCAGCTGTTGAAGAAGTTCCATCCGAAAATGATTGCTGAATTCTGTTAGAAGCAGAATAGCTTTCAGACCCGTTGATAGCGATAGATGGAAGCATACCTGCATTTCCGGCAGTGTTGTTAACGCTGTTGCTGCTTGCATTGTTCCTGGCGATCAGGATGTCATAATTATACTTCAATGCGATACTTATTGCATCCTGTTCCGTAATTAATTTCTGGGAAAAAGTATTTGGTATTAAAAACACAATTAAACTTATATTCAGAATGATTTTTTTCATGGAAATATACATTTTCACTTAACCTCAATATTTGTGTCTTCTGAAATTTTATGCTGTAACTTTTTGTCGGCCATTAATATGTACATAACAGGAATCACAAATAAAGTCAGTATCAGAGCAAAGAGCAATCCGCCAACAACAACTATTCCCAAAGGAACACGGCTTGAAGCTCCGGCCCCTAAAGCCAGCGCGATTGGCAGAGCCCCGAAAATGGTAGCCAGTGAAGTCATCAGTATCGGACGTAAACGTGAAGCTGCAGCCTCAAAAGCTGCTTCCGGGATATTTAGTCCTGCTTTACGTTTCTGATTAGCAAATTCCACAATAAGGATTCCATTCTTAGTAACGATACCAATAAGCATTATCATTCCTATTTCAGAAAATATGTTTAAAGTTTGTTTAAATAACCATAGGGAAAGTAATGCACCGGCTAGAGCCATCGGTACTGTAATTATAATAATAAAGGGATCGCGGAAGCTCTCGAACTGGGCAGCCAGGATAAGATAGATAAGTACTATCGCAAGTACCAGGGCAAATAGAATATTGGAACTGCTTTCGACAAAGTCGCGCGATGCTCCAAAAAGATCAGTATGAAATGATGTGTCCAGCAATTTTGCAGCGATCTTATGCATTTCAGAAATACCTTCACCTAGTGTCCTACCCGGAGCAAGGGTGGCTGAAATAGTGGCAGACTTATATCGGTTAAAATGATACAAAGTAGGAGGACTGCTGCCTTCTTCAGTTTTTACCAGGTTATCGAGCTGTATCAATTTGCCGGTCCTGCTTCTTACATACAACGAAGTAATATCCCCGGGCTGACTACGCTCAGAACGTTCAACCTGGCCGATTACCTGGTATTGTTTCCCATTCCTGAGAAAATAGTCGTACCTGCCTCCACTTAAAGCTAATTGTAAAGTAGAAGATATGTCAGATTCGTTTACTCCAAGATTTGTTGCTTTAAGCCTGTCAACTGTAAGATTGAGTTCAGGTTTATTGAATTTTAAGTTTACGTCTACGTTGCTGAATATAGAATCTTTTCTTGCTGCATCAAGAAACTTTGGCAGTATATCCTGAATCTTCTTAAATTCCAGGTTTTGTATTACAAACTGAACCGGCAATTGCGATCCTCCCGACATGGAAGTGGTAATAGTCTGTTCCTGGGTCGGTATAATTCTTGCTTCCGAATGCCGCCGGAATATCCTTATCAGCTTGTCATATACCTCCTGCTGGGTGGCTTTCCTTTCATTTGGTTCCGTAAGGAATATATTAATTCCTCCTACATTTGTGCTTGAAGGTCCACCTCCGCCACCTGTCCTGGCAAATAGTATCCGTGACTCAGGAATACTGTCGGTCATCTGATCTGAAATTCTGTTGACTAAAACATTTGTATAATCAAAATCTGCTCCTTCAGGTGCAGTAATTGAAGCCCTGATAATACTATGATCCTCGAGCGGTGCTAATTCTGATTTTAAGAATCGTAAAATGGTAAAAATCATTAATATACATATAAAAGGTACAGTAATGGAGATCCATTTGTGCTTGATAACATAGCTAAGCATAGATCTGTAACCTTTATCGAGCCCGGAAAAAAATGGTTCGGTATTATTATAAAAGCGTGAATGTCCGATTCTTGACCCTCCAAGTCTTATATTCAGCACTGGTGTCAGCGTAAGAGATACAAAAGCTGAAATCAGGACTGCACCTGCCAGCACAATACCGAATTCACGAAACAATCGTCCGGTAAATCCCTGTAAGAAAATTACAGGAATGAATACAACTGCCAGTGTGAGCGAGGTAGAGATAACAGCAAAGAATATTTCACGTGTACCATGCAAAGCGGCGGTCCATTTGTCCATCCCGAGTTCTCTTTTTTTAAAGATATTCTCAGTTACGACTATACCATCATCGACAACAAGTCCTGTCGCCAGAACAATGGCAAGCAAAGTCAGAACGTTTATGGAAAACCCGAAAATGTACATTATGAAGAATGAACCAATAAGTGATACTGGTATATCTATAAGAGGTCGTAAGGCGATTACCCAGTCTCTGAAAAAAAGGAAAATAATAATTACAACCAGGATAATGGCAATGAGCAGTGTTTCTGTCACATCTTTTACCGACTGGCGTACAAACTTTGATTTGTCATAGCCGACATATAATGTCAAACCAGCTGGAAGATTTTTTTGAATATCATCAAATCTTTTAAAAAATTCATTCGCAATGTCAATAGTGTTGGCTCCGGGCAGCGGCACAAGAGCAAGCATTATACCTTCGGCTCCATTCAGCTTAACTTGTGTTTCTTCATTTTCAGGACCAAGAACCGCTTCTCCGATATCGCTCAGCTTTATCATCTGATTATTGGTCTGCCTGATGATCAGGTTATTAAATTCCTCTTCAGTAACTAGTAACCCGTGAGTTTTTACTAAAAGTTCTGTGCCATTACCTCTTATTTTTCCACCCGGAAGGTCTATGTTCTCTTTAACTAAGGCAGAAAAGATGTCCTGAGCCGTAACGTTGAACGCTGCCATTTTATCAGGATTCAGCCAGAGTCGCATTGCAGGACGTTTTTGTCCATATAATCCGACAGCACTGACTCCCGGAATTGTCTGCAGTTTTTCCTGCAAAACATTCTCCGCATAATCACTAAGATCGGTAGCTGTAAGTGTTGTGCTTTGAACGGCCAGCGTTATAATGGGGTCGCTATTGGCGTCTGCTTTGGTAACGATCGGAGGAGCATCAATATCCTGGGGTAAACTTCGTGCAGCCTGTGATGTTTTATCACGTACATCATTGGCGGCTTTTTCCAGATCGGCGCCAACGTTAAACTCAACTGTAATATTACTGCTGCCGACCGTAGATGAAGAGGAAATAGATTTAACTCCCTCGATTCCATTTATTGCCTTCTCTAATGGCTCGGTTATCTGCGATTCCATAATTTCGGAATTTGCACCGGCATAAGAGGTTTGCACATTTATCGTTGGAGGATCAATTGCAGGATAAAGACGAACTCCAAGAAAGTTGTATCCAACAACCCCGAAGAGCACAATGATAAGGCTCATTACGATTGAAGCTACCGGTCGTTTTACTGCAAAATCGGATAATGTCATAACGGATTGCTTTTTACTTTTGAAAATTTCAGAGCAGCACCCGGTTTAAGAAAGAGTATTCCGGTTGTAACAACAGTATCTCCGGAATTTATGCCACTTAGTACCTGCACAGATGAAGAAGTCCGAATCCCTGTGGTAATTGTTACAAAGCTGGCTTTCCCGTTTTTAGCAACTATAACCTGTTTTGTTCTTGCCTGCGGAATAACTGCTTCTGTTGGCACCATAAGTGCATTGTTATTTTCATTTAATCTAAGATCAACATGTGCAGATGCCCCTGGTATCAGGGAGGTGTTATTGTTTGCGACCACAGCTCTGACATTCAGATTCCGCGTTTCAGCTTCAATTCCCTGTTCGGTTGCCATCACTGTTGCATCATATTTAATATCGCTTCCCTGAACAGTAAATTTCACTTTAAAACCGGGCTTTATGGTACTGCCGTATTTTTCGGCAACACTAAAATCTAATTTTAAGTGCTTAACGTCGCGAATTGTAGCCAGAGCTGTTGAAGATGTGACCTGAGCTCCAATGCTCACATTTCTCAGACCGATAGTTCCGTCAAAAGGAGCGCGCACTTCTGTCTTATTTATTTGAACAACCAATACCTCAATATCGGCTTTTATTGAATTTATCTGAAGTATAGTCTGGTCCAGGTCCAGCTGGCTTATGCCACTGACTTTCATAAGTTCACTCTGTCTTTTTTCTATTTGTTCTTCAAGCTCCAACTGGGCTTTTGATTTTTTTAGCTGAGCCTGCAAATCTCCGTCAAAAAGCTTAACAAGTAAAGTCCCTTTTTTAGCGAATCCCCCTTCAGATAAATTCAGATCAACTACCCGGCCGGCAACTTCAGGCATTAATACTGTTTCTTCGAAAGGCTTCAAAGTTCCTGAAATACTGATAGTCTGGTCTAGAACAGAAGGAGTTACGATTACACCTTCCACCCTGAGAATGGCAGCTTGCCTGTTTACGGTCTTATTATTAGAACTTCCTGATTTGCAGGCGTTAAAAATCAACGACGATGCAATTATTACAAAAAGAAAGAAAACACTCCTCTTAAGCTTAAATTCTGTCATAATATGTGGCATGTAAATTTCCCAATTATTCTTTAATCAATCAGTTCATTAGCTCAATTCCTGAGCTTGATCCGCTTTAAATTATTAAACTGACAAATGTAGATCATTTATTGTAGTTCTGAATAGGCTGAATTATGAATAATATGTTAAAATTTCATAAATAAGTTTTTAAATTTATTTATCAGATCATGTGATTCATTTAAGATATTTAATAAAAAGAAGCTAATTTTGACCAAAATCCGATGATTATGATCCAGCGTATTCAAACCGTTTATCTTTTTATAATGGCTCTTTTATCCTCTTTATTGATCCCCGGAAGTATTTTAAACTTCACAGATAAAACAGGATCTGCCATAAGGGTGTCTTTCAATACAGTAGTTCGGGATAACACCGTGAAAGCGACGGAGATTATTGAAAAGCTTTTGCCATTATCATTACTGATTGTTCTGATAATGGTTATTTCACTGTCGACCATATTTTTCTTTAAAAACAGGAAGATTCAGATTCAACTCTCGCGGTTCCTGATATTTCTTGCCGCAATACTGGTTGTTGCTATCATCCATATTTGCCTCAGGATAGTTACAAAGTTTGATGCAAGTATAATTCCCGGACTTAAAATGATTTTACCGGTTCTGATTTTAATCACTTCAGTATTAGCTTTCCGGGGAATAAAAAAGGATGACCGTCTCGTTAAATCCTATGACAGGCTGAGATAAATACTGTTACCACCCTTGGGATTTTTTTGAAGAGATTCCTCGCTTATGCTCGGAATTAAGCGAAGCGAAATGAGGAATCCTATGATAATTTGTCTTCATTATTTGATGTAAACCCTTTATGGAATCAGGAATTCAGATTATCTGCATATTTTCCTGAGTGGTGATTTTTTCACAATAGTGACATTTCAGCGAGACATTCTTTTTTGAAACCACTTTAAATCTTGTGGTAACTGATTCAAAGTTGGTTATACATTTTGGATTCATGCACCTGGCTATTCCCACTATATTGTCCGGCACCTCAACAACTTTTTTCTCAACAACTTCATAGTCTTTAATTATATTTAATTTTGCTTCAGGAGCTACCAGTGCAATTCTGTTTATATCTTCATCTTCGAAAAAAACTCCTGAGATCTTGATAATAGCTTTTCTGCCAAGCTTTTTACTCTCCAGGTTTGTTCCGAACGTGATCTGGTTATCAATACGATCCAGTCCCAGTATTTGAATTACCTTAAAGAGATTCCTTGCCGGTACGTGATCAATCACTGTTCCATTTTCAATGGCACTGACACTCATTTGTTTTGCTTCCTTCATTACTCTGACCTTTCTTATTTTATTCCTAACAGTGAACAGACAATAGCCTGACGAGTATATACCCCGTTCAAAGCTTGTTCAAAATAATAGGCTTTAGGATTATTATCCACATCCTGATGTATTTCATTTACCCTGGGAAGAGGGTGTAATATCCGCATGCCAGGTTTAGTGTTTTTCAACATTGAGTTTCTAAGAACATATACATTTTTAACCTTTTCATATTCTATGGGGTCGGAGAATCTTTCTTTCTGTACCCGTGTCATATAAATAATATCTGCTTTGGAGATTATATCCGTGAAATCATTATGCTCATAATACCTGAGACCAAGATTATCAAGGTATAATTTAAATTCATCAGGCATTTTTAGCTCTTCGGGAGATATGAAGTTAAATGTTGTATTCCATCTCGACATAGCCATCATAAGAGAGTGAACAGTTCTTCCATACTTAAGATCACCTACCATAAAAATATTCAGATTATCTAGCCTGCCCTGGGTTTTCCTTATTGAATAAAGATCAAGCAATGTTTGGGTCGGATGCTGGTTTGCCCCATCACCTGCATTAATAACCGGCACACTGGAAATCTCACTGGCATATCTTGCGCTCCCTTCAATCGGATGCCTCATTACAATGAGATCACAATAATTATTAACTGTAAGTATTGTATCATTTAATGTCTCACCTTTTGATACGCTTGAATTTGAAGAATCAGAAAATCCGACTATTTTCCCTCCCAACCTGTTAATTGCACTTTCAAAACTTAATCTTGTCCGGGTAGAAGGTTCAAAAAACAACGTAGCAATAACCTTTCCTTCCAGCAATTTCTGTGTAGGTTCTTTTTCGAATTCTTCTGCCAGATCAAGAATCCTAAGGATTTCTTCTGTTGAAAAATCATCTATTGATACTAAGCTTCTGTTTTTCATTAATATGGCACATTAAATGCTCTGCAATGATCCGGTATCAAATTTAGTCAAGAATTGTCTTAACTTCATTTAATGTTGATAATTAATTAAAAACTTTTGATTAGAATAGTACTTTAACGAGTTTCAATATATCTGTATTTCAGACCATCTATCCGTGAAAAACGGTTAAGAACTTTTTCTTTTACCGATACTCTGAAATCTAACAAGATACGGCATTCTATATTAAATGATTGTTCTGTTTGTCCAATGTTTTCTTCCTTAAGTATTCTCATAACATCATTCATAGAAATATATGGAAATATGATTTCATAGTACTCATGTACTGTCTTCTCCTTAAGTTCTGCATTTAGTATAGCAGACATTGCCGCTGATCTGTAGGCATTAATTAATCCGCTGACTCCCAGTAATGTTCCTCCAAAATACCTGCTTACAATGATGATGATGTTCGTTAAACCAAATGAATTTATCTGACCAAGAATTGGTCTGCCTGCAGTACCTGACGGTTCTCCGTCATCATTCACTCTCCATGACAGTCTTTCATGTCCAATCATATAGGCGTAACAATGATGCCTAGCTTCATGATGTTCCTTCCTAATTTTGTTAATTACTGGTTTAATTTCTTCCTGAGATGAGACCGGAACAGCAATTGAAACAAACCTGCTTCCTTTTTCTTTATATATTCCCTGCGAGGATGACGTTATCGTTTTGTAGATATCTGAATTCATTGTTGAAAATTAATACATTTAATTGGTTCTATAATGCTCTTCACAGGTTTCTTCTTGTGTAATCCGGTGTTTAGTTTGTCAAAAAATATTTTCGTTTTACCACTATTCAAAGTTATTGCCACTACGGCACAAAGGAACGAAGTTGGATCAGGAATTATAATCGAATGTGAATATTTTAGCGTCTTAGCGTCTTTGTGGCAAAAAAGAATTAAATATGTATAAAAAATAATACTTTTGTTGATTATAGAAGGCGTATGAGTGTTTTATTAGATGAAAAGGATCTGCATAAACTGATAGTTATTGGCGACAGAATTCTTATCAAACCCAAGGTTCCTCAGTCAAAGACAAAAAGTGGGTTGCTGCTTCCTCCCGGTGTGAACGAAAATGAAAAAGTCCAAATCGGTTATGTGGTAAAGGTTGGTCCGGGATATCCTATTCCTTCAGTAAATGATAATGATGAACCCTGGAAAAACAGGTCTGATGAACCAAAATATGTTCCACTTCAGCCAAAGGAGGGAGATCAGGCAGTGTATCTTCAGAACAGTGCAATAGAGATAGAATTCAATAAGGAGAAATATATAGTAGTGCCACATTCCGCAATCTTGCTACTCCTGAGGGATGACGGACTTTTTGAATAATATGACCACTTATGGAAAATGAGTTTTTAAAAGGAAAGAAAATTTTAATTGTCGAGGACGACTTGTCAAGCAGATTATATCTTAATAAAATTCTTGAAAAGGCTGGTGTAATTATCCTGAATGCCGGTGATGGTCAGGAGGCGGTGAACATTGCATTAAATGACCCTGATATCAGCATAATATTAATGGATATTCAGCTTCCGGTAATGGACGGATATTCTGCTTTGATTAAAATCAGGGAAGTAAAGAAAGATGCTATCATCATTGCTCAGACAGCTTATGGCCTTTTAGGGGATAAAGAGAGAATTCTTAATTCGGGTTTTAATGATTATATTATTAAGCCTATTCTTTCTCAAAACCTGATCGAAAAACTGGTTGCGAACCTTAATCAGAAATAGGCATGCAGAGAACTAAACATATTCACATTACTCAGAGTAGATTGCAATTTTCCTGAATTCAATTCTGAATTCTTCAATTTCGTGTGACCATCTTTCTTTTTCAATTCTGATATTATTCCTGAATATCAAAGATTCCCTAATACCTGAATCACCTGAAAGTATGTCAAATGGCATAAGCATGTACTCGTATTCATATGGTGGCAGATTGAATCTGAGAGAGTCAGGCTGAGTTGTTTCAATTATTGCATCTAAGATTTCGAACGCGACACTTACAGGCTTAAAATTGTCAATATCCGTAATATGTATCTGAAGACCATGGCAAAGCTCTCCGCAAAATTTATGGAAAGTCGGAATGAAATCGTGAGTTCTGAATGCACATCCTTCAATATGCCTGTTATCAAGGTTCTTTTTTAGACTATCCTGATCAATAAATGGTGCGCCAAAAAGCTCAAATGGTATAGTTGTACCTCTTCCCTCTGATAGATTAAGTGCTTCAATCAGGACTGTGCCAGGATATACCAATGCAGTTTGAACTGTCGGTATATTTGGTGATGGAATTATCCAGGGCAGACCTGTATCACTGAACAATGAAGATCTTCTCCAGTTTTTCATTTTTACAACATTCAGGTCACAGTCCTGATAATAATTTTCTTTGATCCACAATGCCATTTCCCCTATTGTCATCCGATGACATAAAGGGATTGAGGCACCGCCAACAAATGTAAAATACTCTTTCTTCAGAACCGGACCATCATAGGAGAGTCTGGAAATCGGATTTGGTCTGTCAAGTAACCATACAGGTATCCCCGCTTCAGTACATGCCTCCATACATAACTTAACTGTCCATATATAAGTGTATAATCTTGCTCCAACATCCTGCATATCAATTAATAATACATCAATTCCTGCCAGCATATCAGGAGTAGGTTTACGATACTTTCCATAAAGACTGTAAAGTGGAATACCGAATACAGGATGTTTTTGGGTTTGCCACTCAATCATGTTGTCCTGTGTCTGACCGTGAATACCATGTTGTGGTCCGAATAGTGCAGCTAATTTGCAGTCCTTCTTTCGATAAAAGATATCTGAAATATGAATGAATTCCCTAGTAACACTTGGCGCATGACATAAAATTCCAATTCTTTTTCCTTTAAGCTTAGCAGGAAACTCATGCAGAACAGATTCCAATCCTGTTATTACCATAAGATATTATTTATTGGCAAATATATAATTATCAGGCTTAAATGATCAATAACTTATATCATAACCGTTAAAAATGATTATTCTTTTATAAGTTTGGCATTAAATATTTTTAAATTATGAAGAGAAACTCGATTTATTATCTTCCGGTTAAATTACTCTTTTTACTGCTTCTTGTTTCATGTTCAGGAACAGGAAACAAGAGTCTTGTTATCTTTGAGACGACTGATGTCCATGGAGTTATACTTCCATATGATTTCATAGAGAAAGAAAAACTGAACTTTTCCATGGCTTCATCATTCAATTATATCAAGCAGATCAGAAAGAAAAAGAATGCAACTCTGCTTCTTGATAACGGAGATAATCTGCAAGGTCAACCGGAAGTATATTATTATAATTACATAGATACGATGCAGCCACATTTTGTATCTGAAGTAATGAATTTTATGGGATATGATGCGGGTACTGTAGGAAATCACGATGTGGAAGCCGGTCATGCAGTTTATGACAGGTTAATTAGAGAAGACAACTTCCCTTTATTGGCTGCAAATGCTGTTGATATTAAAACAGGTAAACCATACTTCAAACCATTCCGGATTATTGAAAAGGAGGGCATCAGAATTGCTGTGTTTGGACTGGTTACACCTGCTATTCCAAATTGGCTTCCACCTCAGCTGTACTCAGGCATCGAATTTAAAGATATGGTTGAAACTGCGAGACAATGGATGCCGGTTATTTTAAATGAGAAACCTGATATTGTAGTCGGATTATTCCATTCAGGTTGGGATAAGACATTTGGTAAGGCACAGCATAGTGATAATATGAGTGAAAATGGATCAACTGCTGTCGCCTGGTATGTTCCGGGGTTTAACATAATATTTTGCGGGCATGATCATAAGGTGGCCAATGAAAAATTCGTCAATTCAGTTGGAGATACTGTACTTATCCTAAACGGAGGCAGCAGGTCGGAAAAACTGGCTGAAGCAGATATAACTTTACTTTCAAGAAAGGTCAAGGGAAAGAAACAAATGAGAATTTCGGGGAAAATTATAAATGTTGCTGATTATAAACCTGATCCTGAATTCGCTGCAAGATTTGCTCCACAATATAAAATAATTGATGAATATGTAAACAGGGTTATTGGCAGTTCATCTGCTACTATAACATCAAGAGACGCTTATTTTGGTCCATCAGCTTTTGTTGATATGATTCATTCGATTCAACTTGAGATTACAGGAGCAGATATTTCTTTTGCAGCACCTCTTTCTTTTGATGTGCAGATTAATAAAGGTCCGATAACGGTTGGAGATATGTTTAAGCTATACAGATTTGAAAACATGCTTTATACTATGGATTTGTCAGGCAATGAGATTCAGAAATATCTTGAATATTCTTATTCTCAATGGCTAAATACAATGAAAGGAGCCTCTGATTTATTGCTTAAACTGCGTGTAGGGAAGAATGGAAAGCCGATCTTAACAAATGATAAAGCATGGTTTAAAAACCAATCATATAATTTCGATTCTGCTGCCGGAATTAATTATATTGTTGATGTCAGCAAACCGGAAGGTGCCAGAGTAGAAATTAAAGGATTTACAGATGGAAGACCTTTCGATAAAAATAAAATGTACAGGGTGGCCGTTAACTCATATCGCGGTAACGGTGGAGGGGGACATTTAACTGAAGGGGCAGGTATAGCAAAAGATGAACTCAGAAAAAGACTTGTTTCCTCAACCGATCGTGATTTAAGGTACTATATGTTAAAATCCATTGAAGCGAAAAAGACAATAAATCCGATACCGTTGAATAACTGGAAAATTATTCCCGAAAAATGGGTTAAAACGGCTAGACCCTCTGAATATGCTATGCTATTTGGTGGAAATAAATAGATTTGAAAAATTTCAATAGTGGAAAAAGAGAAAGACATAATATCAGACGGGACCAGCCTTCCTGTAGTGGAAGAGTTTTATTCTTTACAAGGCGAAGGATTTCATACCGGCAAAGCAGCATATTTTGTCAGGTTAGGAGGATGTGATATAGGATGCAACTGGTGTGATTCCCGGTTTTCCTGGGATTCGTCTTTACATTCTATGGTTGAAACTCATGGTATAATCGACCGTGCTAGTGAATCGGGTGCAGATTCAGTAGTTGTAACAGGTGGAGAACCGCTTATGTGGTCACTTGATCTCTTATGTAATGGATTAAAAAATAAAAATATCAATACTTTTATAGAAACTTCAGGAGCACACCCTTTAAGTGGAACCTGGGACTGGATATGTCTTTCCCCCAAAAAAAACATGCCGCCTGTCAGCGAAATCTGTAAAGTCGCCGACGAGTTGAAAGTAATTATCGAGGATCGAAGTGATTTTGAATGGGCAGAAAAATATAAAGGTATTGTAAATGGAGCATGCATATTATATCTTCAACCTGAATGGAGCAAATTCGATATAATTGTTCCTGAAATGGTTGAATACATAAAAAAGAATCCAATATGGAGAATTTCGCTGCAGGCTCATAAATATATGCATATCCCGTGATTCAGACATGAAGAATATTTTATATATATTTAATCTGATAATTTGCTGTTTATTATCTCCGGTCTGTTTTTCCCAGGGGTTGCATACTTCTTCGAATAAAGCTCTTAAGATATATAATGAGGGGGTTACTGCATACGATTTTCTGGATTATGGCAACGCTGAAACAGAATTTAAGGAAGCTATCTCTATTGATAATAAATTTTTTGAAGCTTATATGATGCTTGGTGAATTAATGGCAAAACAAAGCAGGTTCAGCGAAGCTTCTGTTAATTATAAGAAAGCAGTAAAAATTGATTCTCTGTTTTTTAAACCCGTCTTTTTCAGTCTGGCTAATGCAGAAATGATGTCTGGAGATTATATCAATGCACTTATTCATTTTAATGTTTATCAGGTGCAGGAGGGAATGTCATCGTTGAATAAAACTGTCGCCGCCAAACGAATAAAAAACTGTGAATTTGCAATTAAGGCTATGAAGAAGCCTGTGCCATTTAATCCGGTAAGTGTAGGACCAGGAATTAATACAATAGATGATGAATACTGGCCATCGATAACTGCAGATGGTCAGACACTTATGTTTACCAGGCAGCCAAATATATCTACAAATCCGGGTTTTAAAGGAGTAGTCCAGGAGGATTTCTATGTAAGCACTTATTCTGAAGGTAAATGGCAGAAAGCATTCAATGCCGGAGCGCCGTTGAACACAATTCAAAATGAAGGAGCTCAGACACTTTCTTCAGATGGAAGTTATATGTATTTTACTGCCTGCAACAGACCCGGAGGATTAGGAAATTGTGATTTGTACTTTTCAGCCTATAGCAACGGCAAATGGTCAATTCCTTCAAATTTGGGAGCCCCTGTTAATACAAATCATTGGGAATCAACGCCTTCAATCAGCGCAGATGGAAGAACGCTTTTCTTTTCAAGCAGCAGACCAGGAGGTTTCGGCGGAAAAGACATCTGGTTGACGAGACTGGATGAGAAAAATAACTGGACAGAACCGGTAAACCTTGGAAGCATAATTAATACTGATGGGGATGAAATGTCTCCCTTCATTCACTTCGACGGAAAAACCTTATATTTTGCTTCTGACGGCAGGATAGGTATGGGTGGATTTGATCTATATGTGACCAGATTAAAGGATGATAGTACATGGACCGAGCCAAAGAATCTGGGTTATCCAATCAACACCTTTAATGATGAAATGGGGCTTATAATTGAATCAGGCGGACAAAAAGCCTATTATTCATCGGTACGAGATAAGTCGAGAGGAAAAGATATCTTCTCTTTTGACCTTTATGAATCGGCCAGGCCTAATCCTGTATCTTATATAAAAGGCAAAGTCTACGATAAAGAGACTGGCAAGTTATTAAAAGCAGATTATGAGCTGATTAATCTTTCAACAGGGAAGGTAATTATAAATAATGTCACTGATGAGACTGGTAATTTTCTGGTTTGTCTTCCTTCAGGATACAATTACGGGATAAATGTAAGCAAACCAGGTTACCTTTTTTATTCCGACAATTTTATGTTTGAAGGGATTCACACCGCTTCTAAACCTTATATTAAAAGAATAATTCTTAATCCTGCCATTGTAGGTGAAAAGATGCAGCTTTCAAATGTATTTTATGAGATCGATTCCTGGCAGTTAAAGAACGAATCTATGACAGAGCTGGATAATCTGGTGACCCTTTTATCAGAAAATAAGAACCTGGTAATGGAAATAGGAGGTTATACTGATTCAACCGGATCGGTAGAATATAATATGGTATTATCAGAAAAAAGAGCTTTGTCGGTTGTCAATTACCTTATCAATAAGGGTATTTCCTCTGACAGGTTAAAATATAAAGGATACGGAAATACTTCGCCACTGGGAGATAATATTACAACAGAAGGCAGAAAGTTAAACAGAAGAACCGAAGCAAAGATTATAGAATTGAAAAAATAAAAAAATGGCTGTTTATTGGCAAAACAGCCATTTGATCTCATGCTGATTGAATTCAGACATTGAAAGTAAATACCCAAGCTTTTATCAGATAGCTATCATGGAATTTAAATATTTATTAATATTGAAGCCGGAGCTTACTATCACTTTGACTGGTATAGAAAAATAAACTCCTGTTCCCGTAAGGCCATTACATTCGATGCGGATAGAACCTCCCAACATCTGAATCAGCTTGTGTGCAAGAGAAATGTTAATAGCCGTATAGGTATCATTGTGGAGTATCAGAGCTTCATTCAAATCCTCAGCCAGAAGAAATTCTTTACATTTGAAATAACCCTGACCTGAGTCGAGAACATAAAAATCCACTTTATCGTCCCTGAGAAAGTAACCGATCTTTATATATCCTGAATTAGTGTTTTTTACTGAATTTTGGAACAGACAGCGGATTACCCTGTAAATCTTGTTTTTATCAATAATAACTTCAGTAGAATTGGAGAACTTTGTTTCAGTTACCAGTTCAAGATCTTTGTGACCTTCCTTATGTAGCTCTTCCCTAAATTCTGAAAAAAGGTCATCAAGAAGACTGTCGAGTTTGTATATTTTTGAATCAGCTTTTGAATTACCTGTATCAATAATTGCCGAATCAAGAAAACTATCGAACAGACCAATTAATTGTTCACATGCTTTTAAAATCTGAGTACTGAATTCTTCACGTTCAGAATTATTGTAATTACCTTCTTTCATCAGAAATGAAAACGCAACTATTGCATTCATATTTGTTCTCATCTCGTGAGAAATACCTGTCAAAACTGTTGGACAATTTATCATTTTATTATTCGATGAATTCATAACATTCCCCATTACCTGATCTTTAATTGTGAATTATCATCACCATATGAACTGGTCATTAAAGAGAGGGTTCTCTGTTCAATTACTTCAGACCCCTGATTATTTTCTTTGCATCGCTTTTATAAATGCCGTCTTCTTTTCCTATTATTTCAAATAGTTGTTTCGCCTTTTCAGTGTCATTTGTATTGAGGTAGCATAACGCCAGGTACCATTGAGCCTGGTCGATATACATGTTATCTTTATTATCAATCACCTTAACAAATGACTGTTTTGCTTCCGGATACCTCTTCTCTTCAAAATTTGAAACTCCTCTTAATAAAATAGTCTGCATGTCGTTCGGTTTGTTTTCCAGAACTCTATTGAAAAGAATAGCAGCCTTATCATATTCATGAGTATTATAAAACTCAAGAGCCTGAGTGAAATCTGCATCAGTTCCCGACTGAGCAGACCTTTGGCTTGTCGGAGGTTCATATACCTTGTAATAGCGTTTCATTATTTTCTCACTGTTTAGAGTCTTGCCAGAAAACATTGTAATGCTTCCGATCAGAATCAGACCGGCAAAGACAGCAGCATATTTGGCATAAGTTGTTTTCTTAGAATCTATTACTGGTTTCATTACCTTATTTCGTTGTCTTTCAATCTCAGAAAGTTTGTTTCTTAAAGACATTACTTTCTGATTCTTCAGGATCTCATCAGTACGCTTTCTTAGACTGACCTCATTGCTGAGACTTTCGTTGCCTTCAATCTCCTTAAGGAACCATTGTTTTTCTGCCTCGTTCATCTCTCCGGCATTGAACCTTTCGATGAAATATGAAAAATCATTTGTTTTCATGAATATTAAATATTATATCATTTAAATAAATCTCATTTTTATCTGTTTCCTATATTATAATTATGCGTTTAATATTAACGGCTTGCTAATCTTACATATTTCATACTTAATATGAAACAACGTGCATGTTAAGTTATATAATAGACTTTAATGTATATTAAACCAGCTGTACTAAAAAAGCAATTATATCGATTATTAAAACAGAAAATATTTGTGATTTCAGATTACAATCGGAGGCTGTATTGGTTTTACGACCTGATCATTTTCTCCACCACGGATATAAATCATCTCTTCATTTGAAAGTGCGAATTCGCTGAAAATGTCTGTCGTCAAATTGGAATTCAGGTTTTTCATAGTTTTAATATTTATCAAAGTAGTTTTTAACTCAGTATTTATACTGCTACATGTCGCTGTATACGGATTTGTGACACGAAAAATTCAATTATTTTCAGACTATTTTTTTATCTGCACATAATCAGATAATTAGAGAGTATAATATTCCTGAAAAGTTCCGGATATGAACAGGTTTTATTATCTTTGGTCAGGAAAATATTTGGGGTCTGTCAAAACTATGAAGCCGATACATGAATTTTAAAAAGCATATTTTCAGCTTTGTTGTTATATATATATTCATTTTTGCCTGTTCTGATCATTCTTCTTTGATCCAGGGCACAGGGTCATCCGTAAATAAATTTTCAGGAAATAATTCTGCTAAATATCCTCTCCCTTATGTGATCAACGACCCAACAAAGAAAGTTATACAACTGAATGAATCTCTTGAAAGCTCACTTAAAAATATTTTGTCAGGTGGCGCGACAACACAAAGCAAAGTTTTAACTGAAAGAATTCTCAAGATAATAAGTGTTAAAAATGTAGGTGATTCGGTCTTATGTGATTCAAACTATTTAATAGGAATTTATTATCTGATTACAAAAAGTTATAATGAATCAATCCGTTATTTTGATCTCTGTATTTCTTTAAAGACGAAAATGGGAGAATTTGATGAGCGCTATGCCAAAGCTTTATATAATCTTGGAGTTGCCTACATTAGTCTCGGAGATATAAAAAGACATGAAGAATATTCTTCGGAATCTCTGGAAATCGAAAAAAAAATAAATGGCGAGGCAAGCCCGCTTCTGGCCAATATATATCTTAGCCTTGGTTTAGGTTATTCTGAACTTCAGGAATATGACAAGTCATTGAATTTTTTTAATAATGCATTGACCATAGCAAATAGTAAACCTGATAGCGTTCCTCCTTCAATAAAAGCTGATATTTATGCCAGTTTAGGCGGAAGTTATATTAAACTAGCTGATTTTTCAAAGGCAAAGATATACCTCGATAAGTCAGAATCGCTATATAAGCAATTTGACTTAAATATTAGTGAAAATTATATCAATCTGATAAATAGTCTGGCAATAACATATGGTGAACTGAAGCTTACAGCGGAAGCCGAGGGGTTTTATAAGAAGGTTATTCCGATCGCTCTGGCCTATAATTCACCGATGGCTTATAATATAATAAATAGTTATTCAATAATTCTGGCAGAAAATGGCGATTCAAAGAAAGGAGAGCAGTTACTTAAAGATGCTCTTGACAGGGCTGGAACCAGATTTAAATCTTCTTCCAGAAATTATATTGAGGTACTGATCAACTATGCAAATTACCTGCGGAAGTATAATATTGATAATAACAAATCACTTGAATGTTTCGGTAAATGCCTTAAATATATTCAGGTGAATGACTGGGACTTGACTCTGAAGACATTTATTTTATTAGGATATTCGCTATCTCTGGATGAGGCCGGTGAAAAGGAAAAAGCACTTGAAACAATACAATCTTTGCTTTTTTCAGGTAAGAAAATTAGACAGGATAAAGGAAAATATGTTAATCCGGATCTTGATAATTTAATACCTGACAGAATATCCTTAAAGATACTTAATACTAAGTACAGGATATTATGGGAAATCTACGAGAAAACAAATGATCAGAGATTAATTGAAGCCGCTTCAGAGACTTCTGAATTAATTGTTTCATTACTGGAAAAGGTAAGAATTAATATAAGCGAAGAGGACAGCAGACTTATCCTGGGTGACAATTACAGAGATTTATATCTAAACGCAATTCGTGATTTTAATATACTGTATAACAGGACAAATAATTTTCATTTTCTGGAGAAAGCATTTGAGTATTCTGAAAAAAGCAAAGTCGCGGGTTTGCTGACATCTACCAGGGAATTAAGAGCGACACAGCTTAATATCCCTTCCAATATCGGTGACTTTGAAAAGAAACTTCAAGCGGACATAAGTCTGTTTAATGCACGTTTATCGGAAGAGATTGCAAGGGAGAAACCAAATTCTGAGCTGATAAATAAATGGAAGGGGAACCTGCTTAAAACTACGCGGTCAAGGGATTCATTAATTTTAATCTTTGAACAGCAATACCCTGTTTATTATAAGATCAAATACAACACTCATGTAGCTGAACTTAAGGATATTCCTGAAATTATCGGACACGATGGAAATTATATAAATTTTGTTTTATCTGACACGCTACTATACACTTTTATAGCTAACAGGAAATATCAACAACTTATCGCACAACCTGTAGATTCATCGTTTTTCAATTACATCCGAAAATTCAGGAATTTATTATCCATGCCGTCACCTTCGGATAATGTCACTCTTAAATTCAAGGAATTTCAGACTGTTGGATACAGATTATATAAGATCCTTATTGATCCGGTAAAATCTTACCTGATTTCCAAAAAGATAACTATATCTCCAGACAATATACTTTCAAATCTTCCATTCGAAACTATTACAGCTTCTCCTGATTCAAAGAAAACGGGAATGTACAAAAGCCTTAACTATCTCATGAATGATTATGATATTTCGTATACCTATTCTGCAACTTTTATGGCAGAATCAGAAAAAAAAGAGAACAGCAGAAGAAATAAATTGATTGCATTTGCCCCGGATTATCCTGAACCAATTGATGTCCAATCAGTTTTAATGTCAAGACAAGCTGGAATGGGAGTCCTGAATGATCTTCCTTATGCCCGGATTGAGGCAAAGTATGTATCAGATATTATGGGTGGAACAATATATGAAAACAGCGCAGCAAAAGAATCGGTATATAAAAAGGAGTCAGGAAAATATGACATAATCCATCTGGCAATGCATACTCTTCTGAATGACAAGGACCCGATGCGTTCGACCTTGATATTCAGCAAGGGAAATGATTCTCTGGAAGACGGATATCTTAAAACCTACGAGATCTACGGCATTCCTCTTAAAGCAAAAATGGTAGTTCTTAGTTCGTGCAATACGGGTAACGGGTTGTTGTATTCCGGAGAAGGTATATTAAGTCTTGCACGCGGCTTTATCTATTCCGGAAGCCAGTCAGTCGTAATGTCGATGTGGGAGATTGAAGATAAATCAGGAACAGAGATTGTTGAGATGTTCTATAAATACCTGAAAAAAGGATATTCTAAAAGTGCTGCACTAAAAAAAGCAAGGATTGCTTTTTTGGAAAAGGCCGATCAGTTAAGATCTCACCCATATTTTTGGTCTGCACTTGTCGTTTATGGTAATAATACACCATTATGCTACAATAACAAGCTGAAAATAGCTTTTGTCGCAAGTGCTGCAATTCTTCTTATATCTCTTGGATTTTATTTCAGGAAACGCAGATATTCCTGATATTCAGGATCTTCCTTCACAAGATTGAGAAGAGCTTCCTTACTCAGATACTTTTTTCTCCTGGCATAAACCTCATTTTTAAGGTTCAGATCAGCTGCAATCTCTTCATAGGAATGCCCTTCGGAGAATAAATTCAGAACCTTTTGTTGGTCCGGTTTCAATCTTTGAAATACTCTGCTGATAATTCTTTCCAGTGTGGGATCAGATTCATCTTCATTTTCTTTCTCATCGGGGAGGTCAAACTCCAGTTCTATGGTCTTTTGTTTTTTTCTAAGTTGCGCGCTCCAGACATTGCGGGCGATTCCAAAAAAATACCCTTTAAGATCAGTTGTAAGATGCAGTTTATTTTCAGTGATCTGATTATAAAGTACTATAATGGCATCCTGGAAAACATCGGAAACGTCTTCATCTGATCCGCTATTACTAAGAACATGATTTTTAACTGATTGAAAATAATTATCATATAGCCAGTTCAGAATTTTATCATCCTGATTAAGGACACCGTTTATTATGTTAATATCAGAAATTTTATTAAACAACCCCTTGTGCTTTGTTGAAACATTGGCAAATATAGTATTTCCAAACTCCAAAACTCTTTTTACGATGCCTGAGGGCCTTATTTTGTCTGAAGCATGAGATATTCTTAATCAAAATATAAATATCTTTACTTTGGCTAAAAATTCATTTCCAAAAACTTCAAATGTCTTTCCCTTTTGTAAAACAACCTGATGCTATGGATTGCGGACCTGCCTGCCTGAAAATGGTGGCAGGATTTTACAAAATGAACTTTTCCCTTGAATCTCTGCGAAAAAAATGTTATATAACCCGGGAGGGAGTCTCGTTTTTAGGACTCTCAGAAGCTGCTGATTCATTGGGATTTAGAACTTTAGGTGTAAAAATCCCTTTTGAAAAAATGAATGAGAGTGTTCCTTTGCCATGCATTGTCCACTGGAGGCAAAGACATTTTATTGTTATTTACAAAATCAAAAATGAAAAAATCTGGGCTGCTGACCCTGCTATAGGTCTTGTTAAATTCAGCCGTGAGGAATTCATACGGAACTGGGCATCCACAGTTGTTGATGAAAAGCCTGCCGGTCTTGTACTTATCATAGAACCAACACCGTCGTTTTTTAATAATGATAATGAGAAGGAAAGGTCATCAGGTTTTAAATTCCTGTTTAAATATTTTCATCTCTACAGGAAATATTTTTACCAACTTGTTTTGGGTTTGGTACTTGCAAGTTGTATTCAGCTTGTAATACCTTTTCTTACCCAATCGATTATTGATATTGGCTTAAATAATAACGATATTGGATTTATATACCTGATCCTTTTTGCACAGCTGGCACTGGTTTTTGGAAGGATGTCGGTTGAGTTTGTACGAGGCTGGTTATTGCTTCATATCGGTTCAAGAGTGAACGTAGCGGTTATATCGGGTTTTCTTCAAAAACTGATGTCTCTGCCAGTAGCCTTTTTTGATACAAAACTCACGGGAGATATTCTTCAACGTATTGAAGATAATAACAGGATTGAAGAGTTTCTCACATCTGCCAGCCTGAACATTTTGTTCTCCTTTTTCAATCTTGTTGTTTTTGGTATAGTGCTTGCTGTTTACAGTATTAAGATCCTTGCCTTATTTCTTACAGGATCAGTGTTATATATAGTATGGGTTTCGATTTTTATGAAATCAAGGGCCCGGCTTGATCATCAGCGTTTTAAACAGATGTCAGTTTCAGGTAATAAGCTAATAAACATTGTTAATGGCATGCAGGAGATCAAGCTGACACAAAGTGAATTAAGCATGCGATGGGACTGGGAAAAGCTTCAGGCTACCTTATTTGGATTGAAGGTAAAAGGATTAAGCATAATTCAGTATCAGTCTGCAGGAGCAACATTTATTAATGAAATAACCAACGTTCTTATTACTATTGTTGCTGCAACTGCAGTTCTTAAAGGTAATATGACACTCGGTATGATGCTAGCTGTCCAGTTTATAATAGGTCAGCTAAATGTGCCTGTCAGTCAGATTATTAGTTTTTTCCGAATGTCGCAGGATGCAAAGATGAGTCTTGACAGGCTGGCTGAAGTTCATAATCTTGAAGAGGAAGAACCTGACCCGGAAGTGAAAGTGCGAAAACTTCCCGATAAGAAAGATATCTATTTTAATAGTCTTTCGTATCAGTATGAGGGTCCTCGTTCACCATTTGCATTAAAGGATATTAACCTGTTTGTTGAAGAAAATAAAATAACTGCAATCGTAGGAACCAGCGGAAGCGGAAAAACAACTCTTTTAAAAATGCTTTTAGGTTTTTACCATCCTGTTTCAGGTGAAATACTGATAGGTGACCTGCGTTTGGCTAATCTAAGCCTTAAAGTATGGAGGGAAAAAGTGGGGGCAGTTATGCAGGACGGATTTTTATTTCCCGACACAATTGCTGCCAATATTGCTCCCGGTTCAGAAGAAATAAATGATGAAAAGTTAATTAAGGCAGCTGACATTGCAAACATCAGAGGATTCATAGAATCTCTGCCGCTTGGATATAATACCAGGATAGGAGCAAATGGTCATGGATTAAGCGAAGGTCAGAAACAACGTTTACTTATTGCAAGGGTTATCTATAAGAATCCCGATATAATAATTTTTGATGAAGCAACTAATTCTCTCGATGCTAATAATGAAAAAGTAATTGTTGAAAACTTAACTGATTTTTTTGAAGGTAAAACGGTTATTATTGTTGCTCACAGGCTCAGCACTGTCAAAAACGCTGATAAGATTGTTGTTCTTGACAATGGACGAATAATAGAAACAGGCAGTCATGAATCGCTTATCATAAATAAAGGTGCATATTATAATCTGGTAAAGAACCAACTTGAACTTGGCAGTTAATTTCGACTGATGAAAAGCAGGAAACCTGAAATATTATATTCTGAACCTGTGAGAGAGATTATGGGAAAACCTCCGCGAAGAATTCTAAGATGGGGTACGACCATAATGTTTCTGGTTTTTGTCCTGTTTATCTTCTTTGCCTGGCTAATTAGGTATCCGGATACAATTCCGGCTCCGGTTGAAATTACCACAACCAACCCTCCTGTAACTCTTGTTACCAAGATAACAGGACATATAAACTCCCTTTATGTGAAAGAAAGAGAGAAAGTTGATGCAGGTCAACTGGTTGCTTTAATGGAAACTACAGCTTCGATGAAGGAGATTGAATTACTAAAACAGACAATAGACACTGTTAAGACTCCGGAATCTCTTTCTCCTCAAATGCTGCCTTCCTTCTCGGAACTAGGTGAACTTCAGGGTTTTTATGGAACATTTATTAAGAATCTTTCAGATTTAAATAATTACATTAAGAATGATCTCTATGGCAGTAAAATAGCATCATTGACAGATGAGATAAAAGGAATTCAGGAGTTTATCGGCAGGTTGAGTGTAAAGGAAAATCTATATTCTGAAAATCAGCGACTTGAAACGAAGAAGTATAAAAGAGACTCTTCTCTTTTTGCCGGTAATGTGATACCTGAAAGTGAACTTGAGAGTTCACACCAATCGCTTTTAAGAGTTAATATGGAATTGCAGCAGGCCCGGCTTGACCATTCTTCAAAGTCGATTGAATTATCTGAAAAACGTCAACTGCTTCAGGATTATCGTATTACACGGACGGACGAAAGAGAAAAGCTTGTTTCGGTTCTTCGTGAATCTTTTTTAAACCTTAAAGCACAAATTAATTTATGGGAAAACACCTATCTGCTTATTTCTCCGATTAAAGGGATTGTTTCATTTACTAAGTTCTGGAGTGCTAATCAATCAGTGGTCAAAGATGAACCTGTAGTCAGTATCGTACCTTTCGAGGCCGGTAAATTTCTTGGCAGAATAAATCTGAAAATGGAAAGATCGGGCAAAGTAAAAACAGGATTGATGGTTAATATTAAACTAAGCGGCTATCCTTATCTGGAATATGGTATGGTAAGAGGTATTGTAAAATCTAAATCGCTTGTACCTGCTGAAGATGCCTATGTTATTGAAATTGAACTTCCGGAAGGTCTGACGACATTATATGGGAAAAAACTCGATTTCACTCAGAATATGCAGGGTACCGCTGAAATAATTACCGAAAATATCAGGTTGCTTCAGAAGATTGTTAATCCGTTCAGATATATGGTCTCTAAAAACAGAAAATAATTACTTTCATTTTTTAGAGTAAGGCTCATAGTCTTCATCTTTTGAAGTGGAAGGGAAAGATGATCCGGAAACAGATTTTGATTCATTTCGTGATTTGTCTTTATCTTTTTTTAAATATTTCTGATATAACCTGACTACTAATACCGCTATCACTGCAGCAAACAGTAGAATTTGAGATTTATGCATTTGATCATTATTTTAATTGCAGTTTCTAAGAACTTTAATATAGCTTGAAATTATCATTCAAATATATAATTAATCTTACTAAAATCTAATAATGGCTGATTGAAAAGAAGGATTTGATAATTTCAGTAATTTTTTTCTGACCAGCCTAAGTTGTCTTAATATCTGATCCTCACATTTATTTCTGACAAAACTTTGAGTTTTATTAAATATTTCAATATTTTCGTACTCTGAAATTCCCATGGATTGCCGTGGTGTAAATTACTGATAAAGAGGTGAACTATAAAAGGATTGATTATGACCAAAGAAAATCCGGATGACTCTGTTCGTAAAGAACAATCCGGGGCGGATGAAAACGCTCTCGGAACTGAGGATGCCACACAAGCGGAAAACGCGCAAGAAATTGTCCCTGCGGACAATGTTGAAAAGCCTGAAGATGATTCTGAGAAAGTAGTTGAAAATGAGAATTTTAATCCGGACAAAGAACCAGAACCAATTACAGGGAAAGAAGAATCGTCGAATGAGGATTCTCTAACTTCTGATAATCTGGAACTTCCACAGGTTGATTATTCAGGATACTCCAAGCATGAACTAGTCGAAACACTTGGTCTGATTATAGAAAACCGGCCTTCTGTAGAGATAAGGAACGATGTTGAGCGACTAAAAATCCTCTTCTATAAAAAGTTGAAAAGTGAATCCGAAGAAAGAAAAAATAAATTTCTTGAAGGCGGGGGTAAACCGGAAGATTACAGGCAGTGGATTGATCCTGATGATGCACGGGTAAAACACCTTCTTGAAAAATATAAGGAGAAAAAAACTGATTATAATAAGATTCAGGAGGTTGAAAAATATGAAAACCTTAAGAAAAAATACGATATAATTGATAAAATCAAGGATCTTGTTAACAGGGAAGAATCAATAAATAAAACTTTCCACGACTTCCGGTCACTTCAGAATGAGTGGCATTCTATTGGGGTTGTTCCTCAGACATCATTGAAGGACCTATGGGAGAATTATCATCATTATGTAGAAATCTTCTACGATTATATTAAAATCAATAAAGAACTTAGAGACCTTGACCTGAAAAGGAATTTAGAAGCAAAAGTATTACTTTGTGAGAAAGCAGAAGAACTTCTTCTTGAGCCTAATCCTGTAAATGCTTTCAGGTTTTTGCAGGACTTTCACAATCAATGGCGCGAAATTGGGCCTGTCCCACAGGAATCAAAAAATGAGATTTGGGAAAGGTTTAAGGAGGCAACTTCTCAGATTAACAAACGACATCATGAATACTTCGAAAAGCAGAAAGATGATCAAAAGAAAAATCTTGATGCCAAGGTAGCTCTTTGTGATGAAGTCGATAAAATCAACTTGCTTGAAATCAAAAACTTTAAAGAATTTGATGAACAGGCTGATAAGGTTGTTGAACTACAAAAAATATGGCGCACTTTAGGATTTGCACCTAAAAAACAAAACAACAAAGTCTATCAGAGGTTCAGAGATGCATGTGATACATTCTTTGAAAAGAAAAGAGGATTCTACGCCGATAACAAAGAGATTCAACTTAATAACCTGCAGCTGAAAACAGAATTGTGTATTCTGGCTGAGGCTCTTCAGGAAAGTACAGATTGGAAAGCCACTTCTGATGCCCTTATCAAACTTCAGAAAGAGTGGAAAGAGATAGGTCCTGTGCCGCGAAAACAATCTGAACGATGCTGGAAAAGATTCCGTAAAGCCTGTGATCATTTTTTTAACAGAAAGACTGAATTCTTTGCAGCTCTTGATACTTCATACGAAGATAACCTGAAAGCTAAGCTTGCAATTATTGAAGAACTTGAAAAGTTCGAGTCAGGGACCGATGTTCAGGCTGCATTTGAACGTTTAAAAGAGCTGCAAAGGAAATGGACTGATATTGGTTTTGTCCCTTTTAATTTAAAAGATGAAATTACCAATAAATACAGGATTGCTATAAATAAAGAGTTTGATAAGCTGAAAATTGGAGATGAGGATAAGAGCATCCTGAAATATAGAACCAAACTTGATAATCTTAAGGCAAATCCGAAAGCCTCTAGAAAAGTCAGAAATGAACGTGACAAGTTCTTTACAAAGATCAAGCAACTTGAGGGCGATATCGTCTTATGGGAAAATAATATTGGATTTTTTGCAAAATCTACAAATGCTGATACCATGATAAAAGAGGTTGAAGAGAAAATAGAAAATGCCAAGAAACTGATAAAAACCCTTGAAGAAAAAGTCAAGATGATTGACCAGTCAGGTCTTGATGACTGATGAAATTGAATTGGTGTATCTAATCTATAAATTTTCACTGCTTTGACAGACGTTAAGTATGTATTTGTGACCGGAGGAGTGACCTCCTCTCTGGGGAAAGGCATTATTTCAGCTTCTCTTGCCAAATTGTTACAGGCAAGAGGTTATTCTGTTACAATTCAGAAACTCGATCCCTATATAAATGTTGATCCCGGGACTCTTAACCCTTATGAACATGGTGAATGTTATGTTACGCTGGACGGAGCTGAGACAGATCTTGATCTCGGACATTATGAGAGGTTTTTAAATGTACCTACCAGTCAGGCTAATAATGTAACCACAGGAAGAATTTATCAGTCAGTTATAAATAAAGAACGAAAAGGTGATTATCTGGGGAAAACTGTCCAGGTTATTCCTCATATTACCGATGAAATAAAAAGAATGATCAAACTGGTAAGTTCAGGTAATAAATATGATATAGTTATTACTGAAATAGGAGGCACTGTTGGCGACATTGAATCACTTCCGTATATTGAATCTGTTCGTCAGTTAAAATGGGAACTTGGCGCACAAAACTGTATAGTAATTCACCTGACACTGGTTCCTTATCTCTCTTCTACCGGAGAATCAAAGACTAAACCTACACAACATTCGGTTAAGGAGCTTCTTGAAACCGGAATTCAACCTGATGTTTTAGTACTCAGAACAGAAAGGCACCTTAATGAAGATATAAAAAGAAAAGTAGCTCTCTTCTGTAATGTTGAAGAGAATGCAGTAATCGAATCAGTTGATGTTTCAACTATTTATGAAGTCCCCATAAAAATGCTGGAGCAAGGTCTTGACCGGACTGTTCTGCGAAAAATGGCTCTTCCTGTCGACACTGAGCCTCCACTTACTGAATGGCGGGAATTCCTTACCAGGCTGAAGAATCCGAAACATTCAATAAAAGTTGGTCTTGTTGGAAAGTATGTTGAACTTCCTGATGCTTACAAATCTATTGCCGAATCATTTATCCATAGTGGCGCTATGAATGAATGCGAAATCGATGTTGAATATATTCATTCAGAAGAGATTACTGAGAACAATGTGACCGACAGATTGAGCGGATTTAATGGAATAGTGGTGGCTCCGGGTTTTGGATCGCGTGGTATAGAGGGAAAAATATTAACTGCCAGGTATGCCAGGGAAAATAACATTCCATTTTTTGGAATTTGTCTTGGTATGCAATGTGCTGTCATAGAATTTGCCAGAAACATCCTTAACCTGGAAGGCGCTCATTCGACTGAAATTAATCATAAAACAAAATATCCTGTCATTGATCTGATGGAGGAACAAAAAAGTATTATTGATAAGGGTGGCACTATGAGGTTAGGCGGATATAAGTGCATTATAGATAAACATTCAAAAACCTTTGAATCATATCAGAAAACTGAAATAGTTGAAAGACACCGGCACAGGTACGAATTTAATAACAAATATTACGACGATTTCAAAAATCATGGAATGATACCTGTTGGAATAAACCCTGAGTCAGGTCTGGTAGAAATTATAGAAATACCTGATCATAAGTGGTTTATTGGAGTTCAGTTTCATCCCGAATACAGCAGTACAGTCATAAACCCTCATCCCTTATTTGTCAGTTTCATTAAAGCCTGCATAGGCTAGAGACGCAATACAACTTATTTCTACAATAATTTTTAATAATAAATTCTTAATTTTTAAACAAATATTTAATTCACATTAAAGAATGGATAGAAATACAATAACAGGCCTTATTCTGATTTTTTTAATCTTTATAGGGTTCAGTATATATAATACTAACCGGACAAGTAAAGCCTTGGAGAAGATTCTGATTGAAGCAGAATCTGATTATACAAAAGGAGATCTTGAGTCAGCCAGATCAGAATATATAAACGCTCTGAGATTTAAACCAAATCAGCCCGATGCTATTGCAAGAATCAACGAGATCAATCATAAACTTGGTACTGCACCGGAGAAACAGAAATCTGATTCCCTGAGTGCGCTTCAGCCGACCCCGGCAGCTTCTGTAACTGGTACACCCGGAGCAAAAACAGATATCAATCAGTATGGTGTTTTTGCACAATCGGCTACAGGTGAAAATGAGTTCATTACTCTTGAAAACAACAAGGTTGATCTTAAAATATCAATTAAAGGCGGAAGGGTATATTCTGCAAGGCTCAAAGATTACAAGACATTTGATGCTCAACCTCTTATCTTGTTTTCCGGTGACTCGACCGTATTCGGATTTAATTTCTTTACTACAGACAATAAAGCAGTACAGACTAATAATCTCTATTTTAAACCGGTATCCGATAAAAAATCGTATCAGGTTGTTTCCCGTCCTGAGAGTGTTGTATTAAGATTATTTGCGGGTGATGATAAGTATATTGAGTATAAATATACTCTTGCTCCGGATAAATACTCTGTTGACTTTAATGTCAGTTTTAAATCCATGGAAGGCATCATTGCTTCTAACCAGAACAGCCTTACATTGGACTGGAAAATGTATATTCCACAGCAGGAAAAAGGGCGGCAGAATGAAGAGAATTATTCCACTATAAATTACAAATACTATCAGGAAGAGGTCCCTGTTCCGAAACTTCGACAATCAAAAGAGATTGTGAATACCGATATCACGACAAAACTGAGCTGGATTTCATTTCAGGACCAGTTTTTCTCGTCAATAATAATTACAAATGACTTCTTTCTTAACGCTTCTGTATCGTCAACCCGTACCCTGGCATCCAGGAAATTCCTGAGATACTATACTTCTGAGGTAGGTATCCCTTTCAATGGAAACACTGCGAATCCGATCAATATAAAACTTTACTACGGACCAAATTCTATTCCTATTCTTAGAAAGGAAGGTCTTCAACTCGAAAAGATAGTATTCCTTGGCAGGAATATTATCGGATGGATCAGCAGGTTTGTAATTATTCCGATTTTCAACTGGCTTAATCATTTTATCAGCAATTTTGGTTTAATTATTCTGATTCTGACTATTATAATAAAGGTAGTTCTTTTTCCGCTGACCTTTAAATCGTATCAGTCGCAGGCAAAAATGCAGGTTCTTAAACCGATGGTAGAAGAGCTTGGAAAGAAATTTCCAAAGAAAGAAGATGCGATGAAAAAGCAGCAGGCAACTATGGATCTGTACAAGAGGGCAGGGGTTAATCCCATGGGAGGTTGTCTGCCAATGCTGCTGCAGATGCCTATTCTTTTCGCAATGTTCAGGTTTTTCCCGGTTTCAATTGAACTCAGACAGGAGCACTTCCTTTGGGCAACAGACTTGTCAACATACGATTCAATACTTACACTTCCATTCGCAATACCTATGTACGGTAATCATGTGAGTCTGTTTACTCTTCTTATGACTGCTTCAACGTTGCTGACAATGAAGATGACCGGATCATCTCCCGGATCAGATCAGCCGGGAATGAAAATGATGATGTACATGATGCCTGTAATGTTTATGCTTATCCTTAATAACTTCTCTGCAGGTCTTACTTATTATTATTTCCTCGCTAATATGCTTACTTATTTGCAGAATATAATATCCAAAAGATTCATAAATGCAGATGCTGTCTTAGCGACCCTGGAGGAGAACAAAAAGAAACCAATGAATAAATCAAAATGGCAGCAGCGACTCGAAGCAGCTGCCAGGCAGAGAGGAATTAATCCTCCGAAAAAATAATAAACATTGATTTCCTGTTGAGTAGAGACGCCCAAATTGAGCGTCTCTACTCTTTTTATTTTAAAAGTTAAAAATCATTAAATTAATGCTGTGATTCAAAAAAAGAACTAAATTTATTTCTTCCAATTAAACGGGGAAATGGGAAAAAAATTTAAAAATAAAGATTTAGCCGCAAGGCTTGGTGTATCTGGTACATTAGTATCACTTGTTTTAAACAATAAGGCTGACCAGCAAGGAATCCGTAAGGATACCCAGGAGAAAGTTTTTATGCTTGCCAGACAAATGGGATATTATGAATCCAAAAATGAAAAGATCGAATCTTCACCGGTTGAAGAGAAACCAGGTGTGCTCGGAATGATAGTTCCTTCAATAAATGATCCTTTCGTTATTCAGATAACTCCTTTCCTGCAGAAAGCTTTTTCAAGTATAGGTGTGGGTTTCTCGATAGTAACCAAAGATCCGGATGATCAGAGATACGACCGGCTTGTTGGGGCATTTAAAAAGTTTTATAGTGGACTTATCCTTCTTGGAGATGCGGCAGATGAGGCTACAATACGAGCATTAAGAACCACGGATTATCCATTTGTACTTCTTGAAAAACCTTCAAAGACATTGCGACTCAATACGGTCAGTACAGATACTGTTGCTGGAGCTCAACTAGTTGTGAATCATCTGGATAAGCTTGGATATAAGAATATAATTATTGTGGCTGACCACAGATCTTGTGGTTTCGATAAAACAGCAATTCAGGATATTATCAATGCCATTGGTCAAAAGCCCGGTATCAACAGACCTGTTATTGTTGAACTGGACAAGCGATCGGCTGGCGATGAAATTGATTCGGCACAGTTCGAACAGTATCTTCGTCCTCCTTACCGTGCAGATGTTATGGTTATTATGAATGCAAACCTGGTTTATCCGATAATGACTTTGCTCAGGAAAAAGAAACTAAGAGTTCCACAGGATATTGCAGTTATCTCAATGGAGGAGGGAACAGGATTTGACCTGATGTTTTCTCCTGTGACTTGTCTTCGTAAACCTCTTTCCGGAATATCCACAAAAGTTGCAAATATGATCTGGTCTGAAGTTAAAAACTGTGGAAAAGGCAAGTTTAAACGGCAGGTTAATATTTCACCGGAACTTATTGTAAGAAATTCCTGCGGCACTCTATAGAAATGTTGCAGACATGAAGATAATCCTAAAAGGTGTAAGGGCATTTTATGTAGAGACAGGTCTGAGACCTGTCCCTACTATTTTGACATTAATGACATTGCTTTTATTGTCCTGTTCCGATAATCACCTGATTAATAACAGGCAATATCTCTTAATCACAGAACAGGCTTTTAATCAAAAGAAAGTGCTTGCTAAAAGCAGAGATTCGGCTCTGTTCTCTGTATTTAACAGGAGACTATCAACTAAACAATCCGAAGCCCTTAAGTTTTTATATGCATTCATGCCATTAAGCGACCTGGCTGACTATAATGGTGACTTTTTTCTGGCTAACATTGATATGTCATTACGTGCTCAATCAGAGTCGCTATGGGGGAAAAAAATACCTGAAGAGGTTTTTCTCCATTACGTTCTTCCATGCAGGATCAACAATGAAAACCTTGATTCATTCCGTATTGACTTTTACAATGAACTTATGACCAGGATAAAAGGGAAAGATATCGGTGAGGCTGCCCTTGAGATTAATCATTGGTGCCATGAAAAAGTCAGTTATCAACCTGCTGATGACCGGACTTCAGGACCAATTAGTACAATTCTCTCTGCGAGAGGAAGATGTGGCGAAGAATCAACTTTCACTGTGGCTGCACTCCGGACAGTTGGAATACCAGCAAGACAAGTTTATACTCCACGGTGGGCACACACTGATGACAACCATGCCTGGGTTGAATTTTGGTCTGAAGGAGAATGGCACTATATGGGTGCTTGTGAACCGGAGCCGGTTCCTGATCGTGGATGGTTTACAGAACCGGCGAGAAGAGCTATGCTTGTACATACAAAGTCCTTTGGGGCTTTTCTGGGCAGCGAAAATGTAATCAGGAACTTTAATAATTATTCAGATATAAATAATCTGGCCAGATATGCAATTACAAAAAAAATAACTGTAAAAGTGGTTGATCAGGACAATTTCCCCATAAATGGTGCCAGAGTGGAGTACCAGATTTATAATTATGCGGAGTATTATCCATTGGCAACTGTTCCTACGAACGAACATGGAATAAGCCAATTTGAAACCGGATTGGGTGATCTGCTGATTTGGGCATATAAAGGTGATAATTATGATTTTAAGAAGATTACAGTTAGCGAAACTGATACATTAAACTTAAAGCTTAACAGGAAAGAGATCCCCGGAAGTAGTTTCGATCTCGACCTGGATGTGCCGGTTGTCCTTTCGCCACTTCCCGGTCCTCCAAAAGAATTGACAGAACAAAATTCAGAAAGAGTTATTGATGAAAACAATATCCGCCAAAAGTATATCGATTCATGGATAAAGCCTGCTGAATCAAAAGCTCTTGCATTAAGACTGAATATTGATACAACCAGAGTTATAAGAATTATTGGCAGAAGCATGGGCAATTATAAAGAGATCAGGTCATTCCTCTCAGAAACACCTGATTCTTTACTTTCAATCGCAATGTCTTTGCTTGAAATTCTTTCTGATAAAGATCTCCGGGATGTAAAGAGATCTGTCCTCACAGATCATTTAAGAAATAGTGTCTTATATTCCAGCATTTCTGATGAATCTCATAATAAGATATTTTTAGAGTATATTCTTAACCCGAGAGTTGCAAATGAACTTTTAATCCCATGGAGACACTATTTTCTGACAAAACTACCGGCAAAACTGGTAGCAAATGGATTTCACGATCCTTCTTTGATTGTTCAATATCTTAATGATAATATTAAAATTACCGACAATGAGAACTATTATCAAACACCCTTAACACCTGTAGGAGTTAATGAACTTAGGGTTTCAGACAATGTTTCCCGGGCAATTTGTTTTGTTACAATATGCCGGAGTCTCGGTATACCCTCGCGACTTGAACCCGGAAGAAAAGTACCTCAGTATTTCCTTAATAATATCTGGAAAGATGTTTATTTTTCTGATCAGAAAGAACCTGATCAGAATAAAGGTTATCTTAAACTGCAATCAACTGATAAAAACCCGGTTCCGGAGTATTACATTCACTTCACTATTGCAAGATTTGAAGAAGGCCGTTACAACACCCTTGAATATGATTTCAATAAAAAAATCGATGATTTCAAGAACGAACTTCCCCTACCATCCGGACATTATATGCTTGTTACCGGGAACAGGTTAAGCGACGGAAGAATTTTGTCTAATATTTCATTTTTTGATCTGTTGGCAAACGAACATAAAACGGTTGAGGTAAAAATCAGAAAGGATTTATCTGCAAAAAAGATACTTGGTAAAATTGATTTGAAAAGCGTTTATGCCCTTTCGGATTCGTTGACATCTTCTCAGTCGTGTATCAGTGATAAGGGTTTGGTAATCATTTGGATTGATCTTGAAAAGGAACCTACCAAACATATATTCAATGATCTTCCTTCGCTCAAAAGAGAACTTGATAGCTGGGGTGGCAGATTTCTTTTTTTGTCAGATTCAGTTAAAGATAATAATAAATTTAATCATCAAAACATTAGCGGACTGCCTTCAAATTCATCTTTTGGTATTGACAATCAAATGACTGTTTTAAAGAATTCCTTGAAGATTACTCCACCATCGGAGATAAATCTGCCTGCAGTAATGGTGACTGACAAGGATGGAAATATTCTATACATATCTACAGGATATAGAATTGGAATTGGAGAACAGATATTAAAATATATCAGATAATTTTTTTTAACAATTGTTGATATCTGATAGAATTCAATCTTGTCAGGATAAAAATATCAATTATCTTTGTTATATTTTGGTGTTACAATGAAATATAATCATTGTAATGAAAAGGGAATGCGGTCAGAATCCGCAACAGTACCCGCTGCTGTGATGCCCGATCCCGCATAATGCGGGATGATGATTTTACGAAATACCTGCCACTGTCCCGGTTTATCGGGATGGGAAGGCTTCGTGAAATCGGGATAAGTCAGAAGACCTGCCATATAATTCTAATATTCAAAGCTTTCGGGAAGAGAGGCGTCGAATCATTTATTGATTCCCACTTAAATTTCCTAGTCAGTGCCGGGTATTGGAAACGCATGCAGAATATAACATTGTTATAAAAACAATTCAGATTTTGATATTGTGGTTTTATCAGAAATAAGGAAAAGTAATTGAGAAACACTTTATTATATATTATGATCTTTTCCCCCTTGCCATTGTTTGGACAAATGTCGCCGGATAAGGACACAATTAAAATTAAGGAAGTTATTATAAGCAGAAACAGAATAAATTCAATCCCTGCAGGATATAAGAAAATCATGATCGATTCTGCAGTTATTGCTGATCACAGCAACAGTAACCTTTCAGAAATGCTTTCCGGAAAATCGATGATCTTTATTAAAAGCTATGGTATAGGTGGAGTTGCCTCACCATCATTCAGAGGCACAGGAGCCAATCAGACAGTGATCGACTGGAACGGTATCAATATAAATAATCCTATGCTTGGACAGTCTGATATTTCGCTGATACCTGTTGGACTGATTGATGACATTCATGTATATTTCGGAGGTGCCTCAATGATGCTTAATAACGGGGGGATAGGCGGAGCAATAAATCTTGAATCCAAACCAAGCTGGGAAAATGAGACTCTGGTTACACTCAACTCGGGAATAGGAAGTTTTGGGGAATATTCGGGATTGATAAAAGTTAAAACCGGAAATACACAATTTCAGTCAGTGACAAAAGGATTTTTGCAGTCTGCTGAAAATAACTTCAGATATCTTGATAATGAAAACAGTATTCCGCCCGTCTGGAGGACCAGGACGAACAGCCAGTCCAATCAACAGGGGTTTATTCAGGAACTTTACTGTAGAAATACCGATAATGTTGCATCTGCCAGAGTATGGTATCAGTCATCAGACAAACATCTTCCTCCGAATATTCTTTCGTCAGATGATAATGAGAAACAATTTGATGAATCTCTAAGGATAATGTTAAATGATTGCCTCTCAAGGGAAAACGGCAGATATTCTTTTACGGGAGCCTGGCTGCTGGGAAGATTGAATTACACTAGTCATCAGGGCCAGTTTTCAATAGATTCCCGAAGCCTGACTGAAACATATATTATGAAGGCAGAAAGAGAGAGTCATCCATGGAAATATACTGACTTGAAAATAAGCCTTAATAATGAGTTTACTATTGTAAAATCAACTGATTATAATCAAAAGGTCAACAGGAATTCGGGCACTGTTACAGCTTCCCTGGAGAGAGAATGCATTGATAGATATGGTATTACGATTCTTTTAAGCGAGATATTAATTAATCATTCCTTTCTTATTCCTGACTTTTCAGCAGGGTTGCAGTACAGGATAATTGACAACAGAGATTATTTTATGAAGGCCAGTATCTCCAGAAATTCTGGTATACCAACTATGAATGACCTATATTACCCAAATTCAGGAAATCCTGATTTGAAAAACGAGTATGCATTTAATTATGAAATGACGTACGAAATGAATCAAAAAATTTCATCTTCATTAAATATAAAAACTGATGTTTCGGTGTTCCGAATTTCTATAAAAGATATGATTCAATGGCATGCGGTGACTAGTGATTATTGGATACCCGATAATATTAACAAAGTCAATTCCACTGGTCTTGAATCCGCCATATCTGTGGTTTATTCTGTCAATAAACTCATTGCCCGGTTAGATGCCGGCTATTCCCTTATAAAAGCTGTAACGGTTGTTTCACCTTTACAGAATGATAATACTGCAGGTAAACAACTGATGTACAATCCGGTTAATCAAGGATATACCTCAGTCAGGATTTCTTTTGGAAATTTGTATTCGTCATGGGGCACAAGCTTAACAGGAATGAGATACACGACTAACGCCGATTTAAATTATCTCCCTTTTTACACAATTAATAATACGATTACAGGTATTAAACTACCTTTGCGAAGCTCATCTATCGACATTAGTTTAAATATAAATAATTTGTTTGCTGTTAATTATCAGTCAATTGCTCATTATCCAATGCCAGGGAGGTCGTACTTTATGAAGATTTTAGTTCAAATCATTAAATAGCTTTAAAATGAAGAATATAATAAAACTTGCTTTTCTTTTGCCTGCAATTATTTCCTGCACAAAAATGAAAGATCTTCCACCTTCAGATTACATAATGGAAGGGGGTGTTTTTATAGTAAATGAGGGAAACTACAGAGGAGGAAATGGTTCTCTTTCATTTTATTCCTATGACTCATCAAAAATATATAACGATCTCTTCTCCAATATTAATGGCCGCCCTTTGGGAGATGTCCCAAATGCAATGGCCATTAAAGGAGATAAGGCATATATTGTAGTAAATAATTCCGGGAAAATCGAAGTGCTGGATCAAGCCACTCTTAAATCTGCAGCAACGATAGGTGGTTTGATATCCCCTCGGAATATATCATTTATTAGTGATTATAAAGCTTATGTATCGAGTCTGTATTCCGATTCAGTGACCATTATCAACCTGCAGACAAATTCCATCTCAGGATATATCAACATTAGAAGATCTTCAGAATCTATTGCGGTCGCAGGAAATAAAGCATTTATTTCAAATTGGTCAGGAGGCAAAGAAATTATGGTCATTAGCACGTTCAATGATAAGGTAATTGATTCAATTGAGGTCGGCCCTGAACCTGAAAGTATGGCAATAGATAAAAATGCAAAACTTTGGGTCCTCTGTGATGGTGGTTGGACAAAACAAAACTTTGCAGAACTTGATGTAATAAATCTGGAAAGTGATATTGTGGAAAAAAAGTTTGTATTTCCGACATTACAGGATTCACCTTCCTGTCTTAAGATAGAGAGTACAGGTCAGATAATTTACTATCTGGATAATGGCGTCAAGCAGATGGATATCAGCTCTGACAAATTGCCTGAAACTACCCTTATAGCTGAATCTGGAGCATCTTTCTACAAAATTGCAATTAACCCTGTAAACAATGATATTTTCATTACTGATGCTGTTGATTTTGTGCAACAAGGTTGGCTATTGCTTTATAAAAATGACGGGTCATTTGTTATGAAACAGAGAGCAGGTATAATTCCGGGTTCAATGTGCTTCAAATTGACATTCAGTTCCTGAATTTTCCGGAAAAGCAAAGCATGAATGCTTTAAAATCCATACTGATAATTGTAATTTTCACATTTTCAGGTTGCGGTAAGAATGCCAGGAAAAGCGCTGATAAATTACCTGAAACCAGAAATGAAATTGTAAGTGCCCAAAGATTGAGTATTGAAAAAAAGAAGGGATGGACAGAAGTAAAAATTATTAACCCATGGCAGGGAGCGACAAACGTTAACCAGGTTTATTATCTGGTCAGACGAGGATCCGGATTGCCGGGAGGATTGGATTCCTTAGCTGTGATTTATGTCCCGTTGCAAAGAATAGTTTGCATGTCAACAACTCACCTGGCAATGATTTCGGCTCTCGGTGAAGAAAAATCAATTGTCGGTGTATCGGGTACGAATTTTATTTATTCGCCTGACCTGATAAAGAATGTTAAGAATGGGCTGATATTGGATGTAGGTTATGAGGCTAATCTTAATAAGGAGCTTATCCTTAAGATATCTCCTGATCTGATCATGATTTATGGAATAGGAGGCGAATCAGCTGGTTACGTTGGAAAATTAAAAGAGTTAGGTATTAAAGTAATAATTAATGCCGACTACCTTGAAGCAGATCCGTTGAGCAGGGCAGAATGGATAAAACTATTTGGAGCCTTGTATTGCAAAGAGAATTTAGCTGACAGTCTTTTCAAATCTGAAGTTAAAGAATACACCAAATTAAAGTCATTTATTTATAAATATGCCAGGAGCAAGCCTAAAGTTATGCTTGGGCTGCCTTTTAAAGATACATGGTATATTTCGCCGGGCAATTCATTTTCAAGCAAAATAATAAGTGATGCCGGCGGTGAATATCTCTGGATGGATACTGAATCTTCTGTATCGATGCCTTATGGAATAGAGAACGTCTATTTACGTGGAATGAAAGCTGATTTCTGGCTGAATATCGGAAATGTAAGATCCCTGAAGGAGATTTCTATTATTGATCAACGTTTAAGTGATCTTCCTTGTTACAAAAGTGATATGCTATTCAATAATAACAACAGGACAACTGTTGATGGAGGAAATGATTACTGGGAGAGTGGCAGTATCTATCCCCATCTTATCCTTAAAGATGTAGCTGCTATTCTGCACCCTGAACTTTTTGGTGATCAGGAATTGTTTTATTACAGGAAAATTTACTAATACAATTGAATTTGAAAACTGCCAGACAAAGAGAAACATCTGCTGTGATTAAAGCAGGAAACAATACGGGCCTGATATTCTCCTGTCTGTTGATATTGGTTTTCATTTTTTTAATCCTGGACATTTTTTTTGGGTCTGTAAGCATAAAAGCTTCTGATGTATTCAGGGCTATATTCACGCATACGAACAGCAATTTCGAAACAATTGTACTGAGATTCAGATTACCCAAAGCTATTACGGCCCTTACTGTAGGAGTGGCATTATCATTAAGTGGTTTGCAGATGCAGACTGTCTTCAGAAATCCGATGGCCGGACCATATGTACTTGGTATAAGCTCCGGAGCAAGTCTTGGTGTGGCTTTTGTTATTTTAGGCTTCTCTTCAAAGATTGCTCCTGATAGCCTTAATGGGCTGGGTAATTGGGTTCTTGTTGCAGCTTCCTGGTTAGGAGCCGGTGCAGTAATGCTGTTAATAATGATTATCTCATCGAGGGTAAAGGACATAATGACCATACTTATTCTGGGAATTATGCTTGCCAGCGGTATTTCTGCAATAGTCACAATTATGCAGTATTTCAGTAACGAAACAATGTTAAAAGCGTACGTAATATGGACTATGGGAAGTTTAGGTAATCTTACTGCAAGTCAGCTTAATGTTCTCTTGATTTCCGTCTCAGCCGGAGTAATTCTGAGTTTGTTCTCATCCAAAATGTTAAATGCCTTGTTACTTGGCGAAAATTATGCCGGCAGTATTGGACTAAATGTAAGATTTGCACGCACCGTGATATTTATATGTACAAGTATTCTTGCAGGAAGCGTCACGGCTTTTTGCGGCCCCATTGGATTTATTGGAATAGCTGTGCCGCATATGGCAAGAATTCTATTTAAATCATCTGATCATAAAATATTAATACCCGGTACCATTTTAATGGGTGGGGCTGTTATGCTCGTCAGTGATATAATTTCGCAATTGCCCGGATCAGAAAGCGTTTTGCCGGTAAATGCCGTTACCTCTTTAATTGGCATTCCTGTCGTTATCTGGGTAATCTTGAGCAACAGAAAATATTCAGGACAATTCTTATGAAAACTTCTGCAAATAAAATATTGTCTCTTGATTCATTGAAAATCGGATATGCTTCTGGAAGGAAAGAAAATGTACTTCTTCCTCCGCTTACAGCAAGTGCTAATAGTGGTGAACTCGTTGCAGTCATTGGCAGAAACGGTATTGGCAAGAGTACCCTTTTAAGAACCCTGACAGGTCTTCAAAAACCACTTGGCGGGGATATCTTTTGTGATAATAAGAATGTCAGAGATTATTCGAGAATGGAGTTTGCACTTAAAGTGGGGTACATTTCCACTGAGATAGTAAAAGTTAGCAATATGAGTGTTTATGATCTTGTTGCCCTTGGCAGATTTCCTCATACCAACTGGATCGGGAGAATTGAATTGAAAGATCATGAGGTTATATTGGATGCATTAAAAAAGACATCAATGGAACTATTCAGCAGAAAATTAGTTTCAGAGCTTTCTGATGGAGAACGCCAAAAGTCAATGATTGCCAGGATTTTAGCTCAGGATACCAGCATAATGATAATGGATGAACCAACTGCTTTCCTTGATATAGCCGGCAAATATGAGATTTTTCACCTTATGCATAAGTTATCGAGAAATAGTGATAAAACAATCATTTTTTCAACTCACGATTTACAAATGGCTATTAGTCAGTCTGATAAGATCTGGCTCATACTCGATAATAACCTCATTGAAGGAGCGCCTGAAGACCTTATGATTGCGGGGGCATTTGATAACCTGTTCAATTCATCAAATGTATTCTTCAATTCTGAAGATGGTACTTTTATATCCAGAAGCGACACCAGGGGAAGTATATATATTGAGGGAGAGGGTGCAAAGAAATACTGGACTGAGAGAGCAATCAACCGGGCTGGTTTTACTGTTTCAAAAGAAAGAGTTTCTCTCTCTGTTATAATCCCCTCAGAAACTTATGATTGCTGGAGGCTTTCATTTCAATCACATATATTTGAGTGCAGCTCCCTTTATGAATTGATTTCATGTCTGAGTGGTGATGTAATCAGGCCTATCTGATGAACTTTCGATAGTTATCAATGAATGGACCAATTTCTTCAACACCGAGTTTTTTTGCAATGATCTTCTTATTTTTATCCAGGATATAAACAGTGGGAGTGGACTGTATATTATAGTAATGGTCAAAATGAGAACTTCTTTTTGGGTCCCATCCATTTATCCAGGTGAGCTTATTATCTTCAATATATTTTGTCCATTTTGCCTTATCGGATGTAGTGCAAACAGCAAATATTTCGAGGCTGTAATCTTTAGGTTTATCATAGTAAGCTTTTAATTTTGGTGTAGCTTCCTGGCAATGGCCACAAGAGGGTTCCCAGAAATAGAGAATGGTAAAATCTTTTTCAATATCATATAGCGATACGAATATTCCTTTATATGAGTCCATTACTATGTTTTCGGCCTTTTTACCAATAAGATTTGGTCTTATAAGATCAATCTGTTTTCTAAGATCATCTTTGAATTCTTTGGTTACCCAGTCAGCTTTCCCTGATAGATATATGTCATCTGCGATCTTTACCATTACCGCATCGTGTCCCATCACTTCACTTTGCCTGAAATGATTAAACAGGTAAACCGCAACAAATTGAAATACTTTATGGTTTCCACTGCATTTTTTAATCAGCTTATCGATTTCCTTGTTTATTGTATCCGGTGACTGTATTAAAACATTTGTAAAAAAAGCATTGAGTCTTGCATATAAAAGAGGTGTTCTAAGTAATCTCTCATCATTCAAATCAATATTATCAAAAAAATGATCTTTATTATAGTTGTAATTTCTTACCCATTTTACAGAATCGGGGTTTGCGAATCCGATGGGTGTGGGGGAATCGGGAATGTCAATCGGGAGTAATCCTTTGACGAGTGTTCCCAGGAAATTTCCCTCATTCGCTTTGACGACACTTTTAAGGTACAATTTCATGTTTTCTTCCTGAAGTTTCTGAATTGCTCCAAGAATCTTCAGCGAATCGTTATTCTGTTTGTTGTTTTGGATCCTCCTGGCAATTTCCGCCGCACGTTGTTGCATTGTTACCCATTTTTTCTGGTACTCAACAAATGCAGAATTCTCATCTGACCCAGTGAATTTCAGAGTATTAAAGTAGTCACTAAAAGTACAACTGAGAGAAAAATGCTGATCGGCAGATATTAGAATTTCAAAATATTTCCTTCCGGGAAGTACTATCATATATATTCCCTGAGGCAGGATTTCCTTGCCTCTTACAATTCCAAATCCTGTTCTGTCAAGCTTAATTGTATCTTTAATATATTGCTTATCGCCAAGATGATAGGCCAGAAAAACCGTAGAATCCTGAAGATCGTTTATGGTGATATGAATTTCATAGCCATTTTTTAACTGGGCAAATGAAAATACCGGTAATAACGAAAGTAAAATTAGAAGAAATGACTTTCTCATTATAATTAAGATTATTATGACATCTGCAAAAATAGCCAATGCAATTTCTTTGTCAAAGCTTGTCCGGTAAATATTAAGAAAATTTATTGTACATTTGATACAATTACCCTCAACCAAAATGAAGATTTCATTGCTGATTCCCGTATTCAATTATGATATTATTGCACTTGTTCATAGTATGAAAAATGCATTGGGCAAAGTTCCGGAATTCTATGAAATTGTGATAGGCGATGATGGTTCATCCAGTGAGTATCGTGAAAAATACAGATCCTTAAAGGCAGAAAACATAAAAATAATATCTTCTAAGAAAAACATCGGAAGAGCCGCTATCAGAAACAGATTAGCACTTGAAGCGAAAGGTGATTTTTTAATTTTTATTGATGCTGATGTAATTCTGCCCGGAACAGCTGAAGCATATATTCTGAAATGGCTTCCCTTCTTAAAAAATTCAAGAGTTATCTGTGGTGGAACTATATATCATGACAGCCCTCCCGGAGATCCTGATAAACTGTTAAGATGGAAGTACGGAAAATGGAGAGAACAAAAAAGTGCAGCAGAAAGGAATAAGCATCCCCATGCCGGTCTTTCGACATTCAACCTTCTTATTGAAAAATCTGTCTTCTCTAAAATACGTTTCAATGAAGAATTGAAACAGTATGGCCACGAAGATACGCTTCTTGGCTACCAGTTGAAAAAAGCCGGAATTAATATACTACATATTGATAATGGACTGATACATGAGGGACTGGAATCGAACAGGGATTTTCTGAATAAGACTAAACTGGGAATAGAGAATCTGAGCAAGCTTTATGATAAAGTCACTGATAAGAGATCATTTTCTGAAACCGTTATGATACTCAGGATTTACAATAAACTAAAGCTTTTTGGATTGACCCGGATTCTGGCGGCAATTTTTATAAAATATCGCGACCAGATGGAAATCAGACTCGAATCGGGTAATATTTCTCTTTTGTTGTTTGGATTCTATAAAATGAGCATGTTTTGTACATTCCGTGAAATTCATACAAGGAAAAATATTCTGCCGGTTATCTGAAAACAGAGGATCCAAAAATAAAGTTTATGCGAAGCACATTGAAGTAAATTTCATACACATTAATTCGCTTTGGTAAGATTAAGAAATTAACTGGTTTTTCAGTTGAGAATAAATTCATTATACATTGATTTTCCTAAGGTCAATATTACCATCAAATCTTCTTGTAGCTTTTAATACAAAATTGAATTTATTTATCATTGTGCAGAGAAAGAAATCGGTGGGGGGAGAAAAATCAATGTTAGCCGGATCAAAGAATCTTTTGCCTGAGGTGTTCTGAAGATTTTCAATTCTTCTTTCTGAAATATATTTTTCATTTCTAAGTTCAACTGATATCATATCGGCACACAAAAGGTCTTCTTCAGCTGAATTTGTTGCCCGGTACCCCATTGCTACAAGAGAGACATGATCAGGATCAATGGATTTTATATATTTTATAATGGCACCTGCGTTAACAAAGCTGCCTGTCAGGATTGCATCAGCATTTATGGCATTGATAAGTCCCTGAGTGCCGGCTGTTGTGGTATGAATTACAATTTTCCCGGAAAGATCCTCTTTAATTATTTCTGTGGGACTATTGCCAAAATCGAAACCCTCAATTCTTTTCTCGCAGCGTTCACCGATAAGAACAGAGTTTTTGTATTTCTTCTTTAGCAGAAATGCTTCCGAAACATCTGAGGTTGCAATTATCCCTGAAGCACCGGCATCAATCGCATAACAGGCAACTGAAAAGGCCCTGAACACATCTATAATAACCGTGACTCCTTTTGCATTCCTGGCTCCGTCAATAAACTCAAGTATTTCAATCTTCATTTTATTGTCATTTTTTAAGGTGAAAATAGCGATTATTTTTACTTTAATCCATTTTAAGCCAACAGGTATTTCGTATATTTGAACCTGGGTGCAGATTTTATTAATAACATACTGATATTAATGCAAGTATAATATTATGACAAATCCTGTTTCATGGACACTTGAACAGATAAAGAGGCTTAATGATGCGATCTGGCGTACTCCGTTTTCAGAGCTTTCCAGAGGTAAAACATTTGTATTTAAGCAGTTAAGAATAATATTTCTGGCAGCTAGGGGTTTTTCTAATGATAAGGTTTCACTCAGGGCTTCATCATTAACTTTCTATTCTTTACTTTCCATTATACCATTCGCAGCTATTGTATTTGCTATAGCAAAGGGGTTCGATGTTGATAATAATATTAAAATTATCCTGCAGGAAAAATTCCAGTCTCAAGCGGATAATTTGAACTGGTTGTTAACAGAAGCTGACAGTGCTATAAAAAAAACGAGCGGAGGTTATATGGCGGGTGTAGGAATTATTATCCTTTTTTGGTCAATGATGTCGCTTTTAAATAATATTGAAAGCTCATTCAATCATATCTGGCAGATAAGATCACCGAGAACATGGCACAGAAAATTTACTGACTACCTTACCATTATGCTGATTGCTCCTGTTTTTATTATTCTTTCAATAAGCTTCACAATATTTATAGACACAAAGCTCCCGGAATATATGACTAATGCTCCTATCCTTGATTTTTTTAAACCTGTTATCAGCTTTCTTGTCAAATTTGTGCCTTATTTTCTTAGCTGGATGACACTTACTTTATTATTCATTATAATGCCAAATGCTAAAGTCAAGTTTATTCCGGCGTTGATTTCAGGTATTATTGCAGGTACGATACTTCAGGGTATTCAATGGTTATATATTGGTCTTCAATTCGGGATATCAAAACTGAGCTATATATATGGTAGTTTTGCGGCTGTGCCACTATTTATTATTTGGTTACAGAGCAGCTGGATTGTGGTATTGCTGGGAGCTGAAATCTCCTTTGCCAACCAGAATGTATTACGCTATGAGTTAGAGTCAGAAGCTTTAAATATAAGCACTTACCAGAAACGCGCTCTTATACTGATGATATTGCATATGATTATCCGTAACTTTATGCTTGGTGAAAAACCAATCAGTGCTTCATATATAGCTGCGAATCTTAAAATCCCGGTCAGGCTCGCCCGAGATATACTTCAGGATTTGAGCAGCGCTAATATAGTTTCCATTATTCATGAAAATGAAGAGAAAGAACGGCTATATCAACCGGCTTTAGACATAAACAAACTGTCAGTAAGTTTTGTATTTTCACGACTTGACAAGAGAGGTGTGGAACAGATAATGGTGATCAGAAATAAAGATTATGAAAAGATCATCTCTATGCTTGAAAAATTCGATAAACTCATTGCAAAATCGGATTCCAATATACTAATCAAAGATCTATAAATATTATCAGGATGTAGAGAAGCTCAATTTGGGCGCCTCTACCTAATATTATTTACCTTATAGTTTTCAACAAAGCTTATAAAATCTGCAAATGATTTCCATTCATTAAACAGGTAATGTGGAAGTTGCAAAACAATATTTTTTGTATCCTTCTTCTTTTCCCAATAACCTTCGAGATTTTTTGAAGGAAAGACACGGTCTATCTCACTTGTTACAGCATAATCCCACTTGAACCCCGGTTCTTTTTGTTCCATAATACGGTTATACAGCCAGCGTAGCTCGTCGTGCAACGATTTAATCGTCCTGTGAGGAATCCTGTCGATGTTTGACTGGTACGATTTCTTATCGCCAAACATTCTGAAATAGAACTTATCGATATTTTCCTCTGTAATGTTATTCAGTGTCCCTTCAAACACATTTAGAGGTATCCCGTACATATCATCGGCCGGGACAGGAGTCCCGTTTACAGCAATTGTTATATCGGGTTTAATACCTGTTCTAGGGGAGAGGTATTCAGCTGCCCATACACCAAGGGACCATCCAATCAGGGTAATTTTTTCATAGGTCTTCATTTCAGGAAGTACCAGAGCTTCATCTGCAGAATAATTGTAAAATAGAATAAAATCAAACTCGTCATTGCAAAGAGGTGTAAAGACATTTTCGTCTGTCCCCCAACCTCCATATAAAACAACCAGATGATGATTCTTTTCCCTTCTTCTGATATAGGTCTTCATTTTACTCTATACAGCTTTTGATAAAAGTATTCAGTTATCCCCATTTACTGAATGAACGCAAAGATAGTGTAATTTTAATTCCTATTTCGCTGTTCGTTTGTTCAATATTCTTAATTCAAATCAGAAGGAATTATAAAAACTAAGAATGACGAACATTTGAATTCAGAATAAGGAAGTCTTATTACGGTTTAGAGAGATATTATATTAGGATGTTTAATGCGAGTGCATTTTGAAGTATCTTTAAAATAGGGTAAAAAAATAAGAGGAGGAAGGGTGGTTGTGAGAATCAGGAGCGGGTTTTATTAATGAGATAATTCCCGTGTCTACTGTCTGATAAAAGGATGGAACCATGGTTAGCTGGCGCTATTCCTCAGGTTCCTGATGTGAAAGTCAATGTCTGCAATACAATCCTGTTGATTTTCACTCCCAACCCTTGCTCATCTCCTCTTAATACCAATAGCATGAGCTTGGAAACAAATTTAGACAATAATATTATTAAATCAAATTAAACTGGAAAAAATTATCATATGCTCTTATTAAAATTGATAAAATATTTCTTATTTTTATAGTACCAGATAAAAACTGATAGCTTTTGTAATGGTAGCTGAACTTGAGAAAATTCTTTACGATGATGGCGGCGGATTCAGGGCTGCTTTCATCAACGATACAGGCGGTTTATGGCATTTTCATCCTGAATATGAACTTGTTCTGAATATTAAAAGTAACGGAACCCGGATTGTCGGGGATAGTGTTGAGTTGTTTGATCAGTACGATATGGTTCTTATAGCAGGGAACATACCTCACTGCTGGAACTATTACCGGCAAAATAATTCTCTTCCTGAAAATCATGGTATAGTAGTTAATTTTAAGCTTGATTCTATAGGAGAATCTCTGCTTTCACAACATGAGATGCATAATCTTAAAGAACTTCTCAGTGAAGCTGACAGAGGAATTGTTTTTTCAATTGAAGATTCCAGAAAAGCTGAAAAATTCCTTGTGCAGATGGTTAGTAATAAAGGTATTGATAAAATGATTGATTTTTTTAATATCATTAAGATTTTATGTACCTCTGATAAAAGAGTCTTTTTGTGCTCAGAAAACTACAAACTTGCATTTGACGAAAGAGGAAATAAAAGAATGTCTGATGTTTATACATACATTAGGGAAAACTATTTTAAAGCCATTCCTCTTGAAAAAATTGCAAAAATAGCAAAAATGAGTCCTTTTGCTTTCAGTAGATATTTTAAGAAAAACTGTGGAGCAGGCTTCATAGAATACCTTAATCGTGTCAGGACAAATAAAGCTTGTTATCTCCTTCGGGAAACAGAATACCCAGTGCACGAAATAGCAATGGAATGTGGGTTTGCAAGCATCTCAAATTTTAATAAACAATTTCGAAAGACAGAAGGTTTATCCCCCAGAGATTTCAGGGCACAATTCAAATAGTGCCTTTTAAATTGTTCCATTTCAATTAATCTTTAATACTGAATATATGGCAATGACATTGCTTGAGAAAATTCTTTCTGAACATTCAAAATATGAAGTCGTTCATCCCGGTGATATTGTGGATATTGAAATTGACTCAAGGGTAGCACG
>JBARBF010000060.1:0-32915 GCA_049792755.1 Bacteroidales bacterium
GGGGCTTGATATTATTGTGGTAGTTCATACGTCGGGCTTGGCCCGACGTTAACATATATAAGGCCTACGGCCTTTTTCATCATATCTTTTCTTAAAGTCCTAATCCATTTACTAAATACGACATTTCATAAGTTTAACATTATCTGATATTCGCATAATACTCATAATCTGTGATGTACAAAAAAATTGTATGGAGACTTGGAATTCCGAGCGAATCGAGGAATCTCCAATCTTGTTATAATTCATATATTTAGCTCTTTCAGAGCTATTTATAACATAAGTCAATTTCGCGAAAAAGATGTGTATAAAGGGTAGACGAAGTAGAGAGGGGGAAAAACAAAGGGGGTTAGTACATTCAGACTGGTTAGTATTTCTCCGGCTCTGCCTCTTTCATCATTTCATATACTGTATCAAAAACATCTTCTGCACTTGGTTTGGAGAAATAGTCACCATCGGTAGTGTAAGCTGGGCGATGCTCCTTTGCAGTAAGTGTCTTTGGAGGACTGTCAAGATACTGCCAGCCACCTTGTTTTTCAAGGACTTCCTGCATCATGTAAGCAGTGGTTCCACCTGGCAAATCTTCATCAAGAAAAAGAATCCTGTTTGTCTTTTTAAGGGAATCCAATATCATTTTATTTCTATCAAATGGAATAAGAGTCTGAACATCAATTAATTCAATAGAAATATCATGAGCTGCAAGGTGTTTTACGGCTTCTATCGCTATCTTAACTGTAGATCCATAAGTGACTATAGTCAGATCTGTGCCGAGACTTAATATTTCAGGAATTCCCAGCTGAAGACGGAATTCACCTATATTATCCGGCATCTTTTCTTTCAGTCTGTATCCATTAAGCGGTTCAATAACTATTGCAGGATCTTTGCCCTCAAGCAGCGTATTATAAAAACCTGCGGCTCTTGTCATATCTCTGGGTGAACATACATATATGCCTCGTACAGAATTGATCAGCATACTCATTGGCGATCCAGAGTGCCATATTCCTTCCAGACGGTGCCCCCGGGTACTTATAATCAATGGCGCAATCATCCGGCCTGCAGTCCTGTAATGTGTCGTTGCAAGATCATCGCTTAAAACCTGCAATGCATACATCAGATAGTCGAGATACTGAATTTCTGCAATTGGTCTCATACCTCTGAGCGATAACCCGAGTCCCTGACCAAGAATAGTAGCTTCTCTGATACCTGTGTCTGTAATACGAAGCTCACCAAATTTTTTCTGCAATCCTTCAAGAGACTGATTAACACCTCCTATTTTTCCGGTATCCTCTCCGAATGTCACCAAAAGAGGGTATTTTGAAAAAAGTTTATCATAGTTGTCGCGCAATATTTGTCTGCCAGGAACTTCCTGTGAATCAGCTGAATAAATAGGAGGAACAGGTTTTACATTAAGAACTGATGATGGAGTTTCATTATACAGGAAAGAATCATAGCTTTTTCTGGCATCTTCATAATTACGCTTTAACCAACCCTGCAATTCTTCTTTCAGGTTATCAGACTTAAGACAGGATATGCAGATATTTCTTAAAATCTTCCTGGCTGTAACAAAATTATCTTTACGAATAAGTGCGGGAACTTTCTTCAGATCTTCAGTATAATTATCAACCGTATCCTCTTTAGCCTTTTCTGTGCACCTGCAGGTACGATCGTTTATGATTTTTACAAGGGCATCTCTCTCAATCCTGATTGGATTCTGAAACGACTCCCACCCTTTCTTTCTTGATTCTTTTGCTTCCTCTTCAGCTTCAAGGGCCAGTTTATCAAGTTCTTCGGAACCTGCAATTTCAGAATTGAGTATCCATTCCCTCATTTTCTTTATTGGGTCAAATTCTTCTTCCCATTTCAGCCGTTCCTCACTTTTATATCTCTCATGAGAACCTGATGTGGAATGTCCCTGAGGTTGTGTAACCTCCTCAATATGAAACACTACAGGTGTATGTTGTTCCCTGCAGATTGCAATTCCTTCTTCATAGAGTTTTATTAACCCCGGATAATCCCACCCTTTCCCTTTAAAAATTCTTATTCCAGGTTTATCTTTTTCAGTTTCAAATCCCTTGAGGATTTCAGATATGCTTCCTTTTGTAGTCTGATATTTCTTAGGTACTGAAATACCATAACCGTCATCATACACAGAAACTGCCATTGGCACCTGCAGAACTCCGGCTGCGTTAATCGTCTCCCAGAAGTAACCTTCAGAAGTACTGGCGTCACCAATCGATCCGAAAGCGACTTCATTTCCTTTTACAGAAAGATATGTAAATTGTTGAAGATCCTTATTTTGCCTGAATAACTTTGATGCATAAGCCAGACCGAGTAAACGAGGCATCTGCCCGGCTGTAGGAGAAATGTCAGCTGAAGAGTTCTTTTGCTTTGTCAAATCGCGCCACGATCCATCAGGATTTATATTCGGAATAGAAAAATGATTATTGAAGACCCTCCCCCTGCTTCCTGTATTAAACTGATTGTCAGTGTTCCCATATAGCTGGTGAAAGAATTCAAGTGAGTCGTAGACTCCCATCGCCATCATCCAGGTCTGATCGCGGTAGTATCCCGATCGCCAGTCACCATTTTCAAACTGTTTTGCCAGGGCTAACTGTATTATCTCTTTCCCATCTCCAAAAATCCCAAATTTTGCTTTTCCTGTGAGGACCTCACGACGTCCTATAATACTAAGGTTCCGGCTAAGGTTTGCCATCCGGAAATCGGCAAGTATGCTCTCTTTGTTAAAATATTCTTCTGCTTGGTTTTTGCTTTGTTTCATCCCTGTTGAAAAGTTTAATGGTTGTTCTGAAACTAGAAACAAATTACTACCGTTGTTGTTTAAAGAACCATGGAATTAGTGGGTACTGACTATTTTTCAGTTTCTGAAATATATCTCTTTAACTTTTCAGAGCTCCATGTGACAAAATTCCCTTTATCGTCAGAATAGATCATGTATGCCTCTAACTCAGGATGTCTGGTGATAAATTCTATTGCTTTATCTTTACCCATAACGAGGCATCCTGTTGCAACACCATCGGCAGTTGCGCATTCGTCAGCAATTATAGAAACACTTAACAAACTGTTCCTTGTAGTGTATCCTGTTCGCGGATCAATATGATGGGAATATTTTATTCCATCCTCAATATAAAATTTTCTGTAGTTTCCTGAGGTTGAAATTGCTTTATCAGTCATTTTAAGAATTGCCTGAAGTGATTGTCCTGGAGTGAGATTATTGTCCACTGGTTTATCAATTCCAATTCTCCATAGTTTGCCTGCTTTCGTTCCTTTTGCTCTTACTTCTCCTCCTATTTCCACAAGATAATTTTTAATTCCAAGGCTGTCGAAAAACCGGCAGACAACATCCACAGAAAACCCCTGGGCTATTGCATTAAAATCAAGACTTACACGGGGATCAGATTTTATGAGCCTTCCGTTAATCAGCGAGACTTTGTTCATCCCGACAAGATTCATAAGGCTGTCGCGTTTTGCTTCAGTGAAACTCTTATGTGCATCCGGACCAAATCCCCAGGCTCTTACAAGGGGACCCACCGTTATATCGAAAGCTCCATCGGTCATTTGATTTACAATGACTGACTTCCTGAATGCTTCGGTAAAAAATGAATCAGGAACAGCGAGTTCGTTCCGGTTTATCCTGGAAAGGATAGACGAATCGTTATACAGGGATAACGACTTGTCAAAATCATTAAGGATCTTTTCAACTTTCTGTCTAAGTTCAGCCTGATCCGGGTTTTTTTTATTATCATATACAATACTATAGGTTGATCCCTGCGCAAAACCTGTGAAATTTGCAAAAACAGGCTTATTATCCTTACAACCAGTTGTAAAAAAGGCAAGTATTGATAGAGCAGCCAATAATTTATTAATCATAATCTTATAAATTTATTGAGTATCGGCTATCAGTAATAATCTTAAAACAATTGATTATGAAATTGGGGTTGTTGAAAAAGCCGAAATCCATTAACCACAAAGGTCACAAAGAGCTACATTACAAGGCTTTAACTTCGTATCCTTTGTGCCTTCTTTGTGTTCTTAGTGGTTAAAAAAAGACTTTTTCAACGGCCCTAATCCCTCTCACCAATATTAATATTTTGATTTATTTCCAATGCAATTATTACTCTTTCCAGACACTCATATAATATTTTATTTAACTATCCGGAAATACGTACAATCTTACTCAAAATTTATTCCTCTTCAAAATATTGCAATTTCTCATCTGACATTGATGCAACAAATCGTTAATTTTAAAGTTTGTAAAATACAAGATCATTACAAAAATGAGATATATATTCTTTATTTCCTTAATATTCACAGTCTATTCGTCAGACGGTCAAATATATCCCGATTCAATTCTTTATTCAAACCACGTCTATAATGAAAAGATCAAAACTGTGCAACTTTACAAGGATGGCTGGAATCTTTCATACCCTGTTATGAAACTTAACAGTAATGAGAAATTAGTTCTGAATTTCGATCTGCTCGGCGATCAGCCGGAAGCATATTATTATACTTTTATCCACTGCAATAAGGATTGGGAAAAATCTGATATTTTTCCCAATGATTATATTACCGGATATACTGAAAATCCGATTGAAGATTATGAAAATTCATTCAACACTACAGTCAGCTACATACATTATAAACTAATTTTTCCTAATGACAGGGCAGGTTTGAAACTTTCCGGCAACTATATCCTTCTTGTTTATCCTTCTGACAAGCCTGAAGAGCCGGCAATTACACAAAGGTTTATTGTTACCGAAGATGCCGCTAAAATTGATATAACAGTTCACAGGCCTCAGATGACCAAAGAAAACAACACTCATCAGCAGGTTGATTTTGTTGTTAATTACTCCGGCCTGTCAATCAATGACCCCTACAGGAACGTGTTTGCCTATGTTCTTCAGAATGGCAGGTGGGATAATGCGAAAAGAAACCTTATACCCGATTTTTATGGAAATAATGAACTTAAATATAATTCATTATCCGATAAGAATATTTTCCGGGGTGGAAATGAGTACCGGTATTTTGATATTAAGAGTATCCGCTATAAATCAGAATATGTCAAAAGAATAGATTTTGCGACTCCTAACTATAATGTGTATCTCTTCCCATCAGATAACAGAGAATTTAAACCATATTTCTACTGGCAGGATTTTAACGGGAAGTATTACATAGCTTTTCAGGAAGGTCAGAAACCTGATATAGAATCAGATTATGTGTATGTCTATTTTACGCTTCCATCGGATCATGCGATATCAGGAGGAAATATGTATGTATCGGGCAATCTTAATAACTGGTCTTTTGATAAAAATAATCTTATGACGTACAGCACCGAAAGAAAGCAATATGAATGTACGATGCTTTTGAAGCAAGGGTGGTATAATTATGAATACGTTTTCCGTAAAGATGGTGAAAACAATGGAATCGCTACATTATTTGAAGGAAGTCATTATGAAACCGAGAACGATTATGTTATTTATATATATTACAGAAATCCCCGTGATCGTTACGACAGGGTTATAGGTTCTGCTGTTACCAATACACTAAACCACCTTACCAACTAATTATTATCATGTCTGTCCACAGCATATTGCATATAAACAATATGCTGAAGAGTTTTCATTATCTCAGCCATTTACTCTTCAACAACTCTGACAGAACCGGGTAGAGTGTAAATCAATGACTTACCTGTGATACCTTCATAAAATACTTTAATAATCTCTGCGGCAATTTCATAACGGGCTCAGCAAGAAACGGAACAAGTGGTTCCTGTCCATTCTTTCTGAAAATATTCATCCCATCGGGACTCATCAAAAAATCCAAAAAACTAATGGCTTCATCTTTCTGAGGTGCATTGTCAAGTACTGTAATACTGTAATTAATAAAATCGCCGGTGACTCTCATTTTTATTCCCGGTTTGCTTCCTGCAACCTCAGTACTCACTGATGAATAGATATGATTTTTTGATGGATCTGAGAGGTTAATTTCTTTTGGAAGTTCAATGTATTTAAATCCATGTTGTACTGCAACTGATTTATACTGAAACATATAATCAATTACGTTTGATTCTAGCTGAGCTACAAGGTCAACCTCTTTTGGCCGGATATATTCGTTATTTTTGGAGGACATCTTCATAGCTAACCCGGATTTCTTATAATACTTTTCGGCAAGCATAAATGTGAATAAGGTCCTGTAGCCACATGGATCGGAATCGGGATCTGATCTGGAATAAATTACATCTTTCTTCTGAAGGATATCCATCCAGTTATCAGAATTTATTTCCTTTGAGTACTTTGATTTTTCAAGGTAAGCTATAACTATCTCATCGGTTGCAAACCTGATACTCCAGGTTGCATAATCCGGAATAAGAAGTTCATTGATTACAAAATAATCAGACGAAGCTAAGATATCACATGGCTTTTTAAGTTCTGTGACCTTTCTTGCACAAACAAGACTTCCGGCAGATTCAAGATATATTTTGGTGCCGGGATTTCTTTTCTCATACTCCTGAGCTATCTGTTTCATTGGCACTGACAGTGAACCTGCATGAAAAATAATTAACTCTTTTTGCGTATATCGTGATTGACTATCGGGGTCCCTCGGAAGAAATAATATTGAACTTAACAGAATCATTAAAACTCTCATAATTTTAATTGGTTAAGACTTCCTGAAGAAACTACAAAATTAATAAATGGTTCGAAGAGGTATCCGGATTGCACATCAAAATAAGATTATTGTTTAAAAATTGCAGATTCGCCCAGGTTGCGTACGAAAATCAGATTGTTTTTGAAGAATTGTAGAGATGCCCAAGTCTGGCATATATACTTCAATAAAAATGAATCTAATTCTTTTCCCCTGCTATATTCAGTATCGCCGTTATCGTTTTCCAATTTCTGCCAGTACCGATGACACCCATTTCCTTCTCGAAAAAGTTGGTATAGAGTTTGGTTTTTCCAAAACCGTTAGGGCAATACAGGAATATTTCCCTTCCAACTATTTTAAATTTATCAGGAGGGTAGTCGACATTTGCAACTTTTTGAATCTGGCTTTTTGACGGTTCATCATGAAGAAAGAGAACCGCCATTTTTGTCGGGTCAAAATTTGTTTCATCAAGAAATGGATTGAAAGAAAAAAGATCTCCCAGTTCCTGATTCGTTCTGATTATAACAGGAACTTTATAATTGAATTTCTCGAGGATTGACTTCTCGATGGTTAAGGAAAGATCAGATTCAGGTATTTTATTAAAATCACTGAAAATAACGTTCCCACTCTGAATAAACGTCTTGACATCTTTAAATCCCAGACTGATGAATAGAGCTGAGAGGTCGGTCATTTTTATGGAGTTATGACCGGTCATATTTACGCCTCGAAGGAAAGAGATAAAGGTTTGCATTTCAGAATGATTTAGGATTATGTGCCGTTTTATATATAGAAGAGAGCAGTAAGCCGGGCGTCTCTACATTGTATTAGTGCTGAAAATAATAAAATCAAAATTAAAACATTCTTAATTGTTTTAGCATGATCTTGATCACTAAGTGATATATTTTATTAAGAGTTTCAACTAATACTTATATTGTAAAAACATTAAAAGGTTCTTATCTTTCGGATAAATAAATGATACAAGCCATAAACTGATGAAGATCTTATTATATAACAGGGAAGAAGAATTAATAAGTGTAAATGAAATGCTTTATTTGAAGAAGTTTTCATTTAAAATGAGAATAATAAAGATCAATAGGATTTTGGTATCAAAAGAAGAATACGATACAACTTTTATACACAATAGTGATGAAGTGAAGATGCTATTTCTCATGAGTGGCGGTTAAAAAAAATTGTAGGTTTGTGTCATGATTATCAGGTTTAATTTTAAAGACAAAATCCCTCCTGTTTTCCGGAATAAATATGTCCTGACAATAATTATTTTCGTAGTATGGGTGTTGCTTTTAGATTCTAATAATCTGATTGCCAGATATAAAGACATGAAAGACCTGCATAAACTCAGAATCGACAGGGAATATTATTTAAAACGAATAGAAGAAGACAGGCAGAAGCTTCACGAATTGAAAACCGACAACCATAATCTCGAAAAGTTTGCAAGGGAACAATACAGGATGAAGAAACCCGATGAAGATCTTTATATCATCCTCACTCCCTCTGAAGATCGGAAGATTACAAGAAAGAATAAGTAATCGTTATTGACGATTTATTGCCTGTTCCTGGCTTTATTTGAAATTTCTTTTTGACCACTAAGTACTCAAAGACGGCACAAAGTATACAAAGGCAAAGCCCTTTAATTCAGCCCTTTGCGATCTTTGTGCAGAACCCACCCCTGCAGTCTGGCCACTTCACTAAAATAGCCCACCGGGCTATTTTTTAACGTTTGTGCCCCTTTATGGTTAATGGATTTCGATTTTTTCCAACATCCTGTAATATAGCAGTAAGTCTTTTGTTCCTTTTGATTCAATAATCATACCTCTTGCTTCGAGCAGTTCAGACGCAGAAATATCCACAGGCATTTTTTCGAAAAAATCAAAATGTACGAAGTTCAGGTATTTTACAATTCTGAACATATTAAACCATTCGAAAAACCTTTTCTTAAATGATGATATTCCCGAAGTATTATTCTTTACTTCAATAATTTTTTCAATCCATTCCTTTTCGCCCAGGAACAATCTGATACCTTGAGGAATCAAACTGAAATGTTCATGCAATTTATGTGTATCGCATTCATAAAATACATTAATCAGTTTAAAGAATATCAGGAGTTCCTTAAACGCAAGGAAATTATAGGTTAAGAGCATCGAATTTTTATCATTGCCAAGCTTTCTTATTGAAGCACCAGTCCCGAACGGTACCCTTTCAGATACCCTGGGAGAAGGATAGACTGTGGTTATGGTCAAATTGAAATAGCCTCCGACCGGAACCAGCTTCTGAATAAAATAAAAATCCTCGCCTGCCTGCCTCCTGTTCATGCCCCCGGCTTTAATATAAGGAAGCGCTTTTACAGCGATTGCTGATCCTACTGTATGGAAAACATACGGGAATCCTGAATATGCCAGCCCCTGAAAATAATAACGCAGGTGAAGTTCATATAAAGTAATATAGCTGGAAATAGTTTCGGTATGGTCATTCCCTTCAAGAGGATGCTCAAAATAGATAGAGCATGCGGCACGGTCATTTCTTTTCAGCAATTCATTGCAAACGGCAAAAAAGTAATTTTTGTCGACTGTACAGTCTGCATCAAGACAAAGAATAACTCCCTCAGGTTTATTAATGATATTAAAACGACGTATTGCTTCATCCATTCCTGTCTTTCGCGCAAGTCCCACTCCCCATTTCTTAATAAACGGATGCTCGATTATGAAAACAAAAAGCCGGAAAAAGCAGTTTTTATTTTCTTTCTTCCAGAATTCAATATTGTCATAAGTTATTCTATTGTACTCTAAACTTTCTCTGGTACCATTATCTGGTGCATTTATGACGACAATAACTTCCACCATGCAATCCGGCTCTTCGCAGTCAGCAAGAGAATCAAGTAATTTGTTTATTCCGGGTTCGTTATATGCAGGAACGACCACAATTATACCGGTCTCAGGATCAACAGCCTCTTCTATTTTCCGGGGAAACAGAGCCCTTTCTTCAAGATAGGTTGAGGCAAAACCCATTGGCTGCTATTTTTTCTCTCCCTTATACTTTTTGTTGATCGCGTCAAGCACTTTTTGTGTTATATCCAGGGAGTTATCACCATAAAGAACAACACTTCCGAAGCTCTTTCCGAATATATACTGATAGTTGTAATCCGATCTGTTTTCCTCAAGGAATTTTGTGATATATTCCAGAATCTGCCGATTCATAACCTGTTCTTCTTCCGCCAGGTTTGACTGAAGTTTATCGCGTAATGATACGAGTTCCTGTTGCTGCTGAACGAGCGATTGTTCAATCTGTGCTGCTGAAGCCCTTGTAACAAGTCCCTTGTTTACTTTATCCTGATAATCCTTTGCACCTTTCTCATATTGACTCCCCTTAGAATTAAGCTCTGCTTCAGCATTTTTTTGCTTAGCCATCAAATCGTTTCTCTTGTCCAAGAACATATCAAATTTAAAAATAACTGTATCAATATTTATATAAGCGATCCCTTGCCCAGGAGATCCTGCTGTATTACCTGTCGGTTCACTTTTAATTGATTTTTTATTCCCTGAAAAATGCAGACAATATAGGCCTGCCACAGCCAGGAACAGAACAACATACAGAACTATAGATAGTTTCTTCATCTCTAAATGATTATTTGTTAAACATTAGTCAGCCGCAAATATAAACAAATTAATAAATTAGACTAACTCACATTCATAATTTTAAACTTGTTTTATTTGGTAAGACTTAATGGCTCAGCGGTACAACGGTATTTAGTATTAATAAATCTGACTAAAGCTGGATTTGCCTTTACGCTTTTAAGCCTTTATGCTATTGAGCGATTAATTAGAATTCCGGACAAGGTATTGCTCTGATTCGTTTTTTAAGCTGGCCAAGTGACAGGTTATTGAATTCATAAACAAGTGATATCTCGTGAGAGCCGCCAGTTGAACCTATCAGGCTGGAGATCGTGAAGTCATAGCTGTAACCTATATGAAGTTGTCTGGTTTTAATTCCAATCAGCCCGATAATTGCATCACCTGGCTGAGAAGTGACTAATGGAATCCCCCTGTACCATATTCCGAATATAATAGGATCTTTATAATAGTACAGGCCAACATCTGACTGGTAGAACTTGCCCTGTTTCTGAAAGTTGATGGCGACTGAAAGAATATCCTGAGATTTTTGGCGCAACCGGGTCTGTTTCAAGATCTGTGTCCCTCCATAAAAATTAAATTTAACAGGGACTGTTGCATCATTACCATAAAATGATGTTTTAGGAGTAAGAAGATGATCGAGAGTAAAGCCGGCCCAAGTTCTTGAATTATATGCCAGGGCAGAAGTTGCAAAATCAACATCAGCCACATTATCGAAAGGAGGAGGTGTCACCGCAGGGGAGGTTCCGCTCCCTGTTATCTGACTGTTAAAGATAAGTTTGCCAATATCAAGCCCCAGGTAGTAGAATTTAAAGTTAACTCCTGGTCTAATATGCCATTCCTTATTTATATTAAAATCATATGAATAGAGCAGTCCGATATTTGTAGTACTCAGATTTCCTGACCCGGCAACATCATAAGTTGCCAGCACACCGATGCCTGAATTGAAGTTTGTCAACGCTTTATCAAACGAAATGCTGTAGGTATTAAACACACCGGGAACTGCCGGCCATTGATCCCTGTAGTTAACGGCAAATCTGTATTCATTTGTAGCACCTGCAAAAGAAGGTGAAAGGTACAATGCATTCGCATAAAACTGGGAGAATGTGGGATCCTGACCAAAACTATCTGTTAATATGATGAATGACAGCACAATAAAGTATATGATCCGCTTCATCAAGATCGATCCAGTTAGGTTTATATTGACGAAAATAGTCAAATGAATTTAAAATCTAATATGATTTAACGAATTTTGTATCTAAAAGATTCGTCTTCCCTCATTAATTTTATAAATAGGCAAAAGAAATTAGATGAATGTCTAATAAATTGTGATGAAGAAGAGGAGGATATTTAAGCCCTGCGTTATTCTGAAAATATCATTTTTTAAGAAGAGTCACGTCACCCATTTTTATGAATGGCTCATTATTTCTGAATTTACCGCGGACTTTCCAGATATAAACTCCCGGTTCGCATAATTGTCCCTTATTATAGCCATCCCAACCCAAATTTATATCATTACTTTCAAATATCTCGATCCCCAGTTTGCTGAAGATTTTTAGCCGGTACTCTGATACACCCGAATACGAAGGATGAAATACCAGAGCGGCTTCATCACTCTTGGATGAATAATATCCACCTGACGGGCCTTGAGTATTTGGTATGAAAGCATTTGGAAAATTGATAAAATATTGTGAACCCGAAAGCGCATTAAAAACAGTCAATGAATCTGAGCAGCCCAAATCTGAAATTACCACAAGCCGGACATTATAATTACCGGTTTTTGAATAGCTGTGAACAGGCTCAAAAAAATCAGAAACAGATCCATCTCCAAATTCCCAGTTGAATTGTACAGCATTTGTTGAATAATTCAGAAAACGGATCTCATCATTTGGAGGAAAAGACTTTTCTGGCGTGATTTCAAAATGAGCATGTGGCCTGGGATAAACTGTCACATAGGAAGTTAATTGTTCATGTTTTCCATCATAGTCAACAATTTCCAAAACAATTTTATATTCCCCCTCAACATCGAAGATCCATTCAGGATCTTTTTGGTTCGAAAAACCTCCATCTCCAAAGGTCCATTTGCAAGAATTAAAAGAAGTTGATTTGATGTGGAAATGTACTTTCAGGGGAGCACAACCTGCAGAATCAGACGGTTCAATAAAGACATCTTCAGGCTTAAATCCGCTCTGAAGTCTTTTGTTATCAGGTGATGCTCCGGTAAATATTCTTTTTTTAGAGATTGAGTTAATTATGCTTGCAGGAGGAGGAGTGTTCATTTGATGTGAGGAAACTGCTTCAGAGGATTCAGGTTTTGACTTACTGATAATAGGTGAAACCTTCGTACTCCTGGTTGATTCATTGTGAATAATTATAGAATTGGCAGGGTTTGTTCTAATCGGTGGTACAGCGATGACTTTAAAATATCCCAGTGTATCGGGTTTGCTTAATTTCTCCTGAATGTTTGAAGATTTTAACTGGTCTGAGTCCTTTGGTGCTGAAAAAATCAGAACAGCGACAGTAATTCCTGCTATCAAAATTCCTCCAAGATAAAATATATTTAACCTGTCAGGATTAAAATGCATGAACTCTTTTCTGGCCACCTTGCGCATAAGGATTGATTTGATTGCCGCATCCGGTAGAATCTCGGCGTATTCCAGTTTCTTCCTGAATAACTCTCTCAGACTAATATTTTGATATTTCGATTTCAATTCACTTTTAATCTGTTAACCTAATTTTTCATCCATTCTCCGAATAACTGCTTTTCAGTTTCCCAAGCTTTTTAAGTTTATCTCTTATTGAAGCTTTTGCCCTGCTGTACTGCGACTTTGATGTATTTGTATCTATGCCCAGCATTTCAGCGATTTCTTTATGCTTATATCCTTCAACAGCATACAGGTTGAAAACCATCCTGTAACCTGTCGGCAATTCATTCAACACCTTATACAATTCATCTGAGGTAAAATAATCTTCCTCAAAACTTGTAACTCCTGTTTCGACAGACACATACTCTTCAATCTCAACATGATACCTGTATTTGAGATTCTTATGATAATGTGTTATTGCCGTATTTACTGCTACCTTTCTTAACCAACCTATAAAAGAACCTGATCCTGTAAAATCCTTTATATTAAAAAATATCTTTAAGAAACTATCCTGCAATATATCCTCAGCCTCAGCTTTATCATTTGCGTACCTCAAACAAACCCCCAGCAACAGACGCGAATACCTATCGTACAGTACCTGTTGTGCTTTTCTGTCATGTTTAGCACACAACTCTATTATTTGCCTGTCGCTCATCATAAACTGAGGACATTTCTAAGACTTTTCAATAAAATAAAAGGTTGCACAATATGAAAATGTTTTCTGAAAATAATTGAATTTATGCTTTTTTCATCTTTCCTGAATGACAAAGGTCATTAAAAAATAATATGAGATGTACTTAATTAGCATTTTAAAACATATAAAGTGAAAATTAGTTTATTTTAGATATAAATTCATATTATGTTCAACAAATTTGTTGCTGCAATATTGCCGTATTTTCCGAAGAAGTTTATCTGGATCTTTTCAAGATCTTATATTTCAGGCGAAACTCTTAATGACGCTTTGCGAGTATCTAAAGATCTGAATAGCAAAAACATAAAAGTGACTCTCGATGTTCTCGGTGAATTTATAAAAACTCTTGACGAAGCAGAGTCAAATAAAAGAGAATACCTGAATCTTATTGATATTACGTTTAAAAATCAAATTGATGGGAATTTCTCGCTTAAACCTACCAGCTTTGGTTTACTTCTCGACAAAGAGATCTGTTACAAACACATCAGGGAGATAGTCGCAAAAGCTGCCATTTACAACGGTTTTATCAGAATTGATATGGAGGATTCTCCATGCACTGACGATGAGATTGTCTTATTCCGTAAACTAAAGTCAGAATTTCCGGCAAATGTGGGACTAGTTGTACAGGCCTATTTAAGAAGAACACTGAAAGATCTTGAACAAATGATAGACCTTAACAGCGAGTCAATTCCTGTGAATTACAGACTCTGCAAGGGGATTTATGTTGAACCTGAATCTATTGCCTTTAAAAAATATGAGGAGATAAACCGTCATTACCTGGAAGACCTTGAATTCATGTTCAGAAATAAGATCTATGTTGGTATTGCCACCCATGACAAACCTCTTGTCGAAGGTGCATATAACCTGATTAAAAAATACAATGTTCCAAAGGATATGTATGAATTCCAGATGTTATACGGTGTAACGCCAAAACTTCGAGAAAGCATAGTAAATGAAGGACATACAATGAGAGTATATGTACCATTCGGAAAACAATGGTTTGGCTATTCAACACGTCGTCTCAAAGAGAATCCGAAGATGGCGAGTCATATCATCAAAGCAATATTCTATAAGGGATAAGAAAAGCATCAGGCGCGAGGTATGAGGCTAACTAATATCTCCCCTTCTCCTTTCCACCCCCTCTCCTTTTCCTACTTTTGTTGCTTCAGCGATTCCAGATATTTTTTTTGAATCTGCTCAAGTTCCTGTTCAGTTAATTGTTTTTCTAAAGGAGCCTGTTTCTCGGGAAGACCGTGCAGAAGTAGATAAGTAGCGGGAAATAATAATAATGGGTTTATGCCTCCTATCATATCAGAAGGTATTTCGCCTTTCTCAAAGGCAGCAACTTTCTGTTGCTGGCGCAATAAATTATAGTTCGTTGCCGGGTCTCCCAGTTTACCCTGATTGGTTCGTCCCTGGTATCCAGCTAATGCCACATTATACCTTGCATTTTCAAAAGTGGAAGGAACTCTTCTTGGTGCTTTCATTATTTCAGATCTAAGGTTGGTGTGCCTTGGAACAATAATCACCTCTCCAATCAACAATGTATCGCTTTGCATATATATTCCGGCAACATATTCCAGACCTGAAAGTGTATCACTTACAAACATAGAAGTTGATTTATAGCCCAGATGTCTGAAGAGTATAGTATCTTTTCTGTTCACATAAAATGAAAAAATTCCGTCAGTGCTGCTTACCGAAGAAAAAGCACGGTTGATTGAAATCTGCGAATTAGAGATTGGAGCAAGAGTGCTTGCATCCATCACAATACCGTGAAAAAGGATCTTCACTCCTGATTCTTCTTTTTTCTGACAGAATAAGGATTGAATCAGGAAAAAGGATAAAATGATACAAATACTAATTCGCTTCATCTTCACTTATAAGTTATACCTTGATTATCAGCTCTTTTAAGGTCCTTTTAGGAACATGGTGATTCTTATTTTTATCTCTCCAGTATTTCACGTCAGCATCCTTAATATCTTCAATAATTACATTTTCCACAGGTTTACCAAGTGCGAGAATTAAGAGGATCTCAAAATTATCAGGAACTGATAGTTCATTACTAAGTTCTTCCCGTTTTATCGAACCGATAATACACCCGCCAAGACCGGCATCAGTGGCACCAAGCATAACAGTATGGGCAGCAATTCCGTGATCAACACCAAATATCTCAGATATAGACTTATCACCAAGAATTACAATATAAGCAGTTGGCCTCTCGCCTTTTTCAGGTCCCTGCCAATCAGTCAGGTAACCGGCCCATGCCAGGTATGGAAAAATCCTTTCGCATTCTTTTTTAGTGTTGTAATACAGATATTTCAGCGGTTGTTTATTAGCCCCTGATGATGACAGCCTTGCAAGGTCAATAAGTGATTCAATAGTTTGTATATCAATCTGGTGTGATTCGTCGAAACGACGATAAGACCGTGTTTTGAATATTAATTCCTTTAAGTTCATGATCTGTATTTTTTTATTCTCAAGGTATGTTGACAGAAGCAACTCTGCTATAAGATTTCCTGATTATAGTTATATGAATGGTATTAAAAACGATTTGAAACCTGATCCCAGTCGAGAATCTCCCAGAACGACTTAATGTAATCAGGACGCCTGTTTCTGTAGTCAATATAATATGCATGTTCCCATACATCGCAGGTTATAAGAGGTTTGAGTCCTCTTCGCAACGGATTGCCTGCATTTGATTCCTGAACAATCTGAAGTGTTCCGTCTTCCTTTTTTACCAGCCAGGCCCAACCGGCTCCAAAAAGCGTAGTAGCAGCCTTATTAAACTGTTCCTTAAACGAATCTAATGAACCAAATGACCCTTTAATTGCATCAGCCAGATCACCATTTGGTATCCTTCTTCCATCATGAGAAAAAGATTCGAAATAGAACGTATGATTCCATACCTGGGCAGCATTATTAAAAATGCCACCTTCAGCTTTCATAATAATTGTTTCCAAACCGGCTTTTTCAAACTCGGTACCTGGTATTAATCCGTTCAGGTTATTGACATATGCCTGATGATGTTTACCATAGTGAAAATCAAGCGTTTCCTCACTTATGTATGGGACAAGTGCGTTTAGCTTGTACGGAAGTTTTGGTAGTTCAAATGCCATAATACAGATTTTTTTGAATAATAGTTTCAAAATTAAAACAATGAACACTTATCTATGTTCAAATTTAGCATTTTTTACACGAAGTCTGATCAGAGTGTGGTAAGAAAAATCCTCTCCGGAAGTAAAGGGATAACACCTTTTTCTCCGGCAATCCTGAAGAGTTCAATAATGGCTTCTCTTCCTTTGTTACCAAGGTTGAGGGTATATTCATTAACGAATAATTTGATGTGGTTATTCATAACTGTGCTATCCATTTCCCTGGCATTACCTGAGACAAAATCATATGAGGCAAATGAATCTTTATATGCATATTCAAGACTTCTTCGCACAATACGATTAACTTTCTGTGCAATATCATCAGGAATATCTCTCTTTATAACGATTGCGCCAAGAGGTACAGGAAGTCCTGTAAGAGTTTCCCAGTACTCTCCCATATCAGCTAATTTATGAAGACCTCTGCTGTAATACGTAAATCTTGTTTCATGTATAATCAACCCGACATCAACTTCATCTTTTAAAAGAGCATCTTCAATGTCTGAAAAAAGATATTCAGTCTTATTTTCTATCTCGGGCCATGCGATACTGAAAAGGAGATTGGCAGTTGTATACTTGCCCGGTATTGCAATCCTCAATCCGGGTAGTTCGGAGATGCCAATACGGCGTTTGCTTATAAGCAATGGCCCATTCCGGTGACCAAGAGCGCTTCCGGCATCAAGAATCAGGTAATTCTGTGCCACATAAGCATAAGCATGGTAGCTGATTTTTGTAATATCAACATCAGAAATCAGAGCCTTTCTGTTCAACTCTTCGACATCAGTAAGAAAATAATCAAACTCCAGCCCTTCAGTATCAATTCTGCCATGTACCATTGCATCAAAAATGAATGTATCATTAGGACATGGTGAAAAACCCAAAGTCAATCTCATCTTATCATTACAGTGTTAAAAGTACATCAATAAGTCTTTCTGACAGATTATTAAGAGCAAGGCTAATGTTCCAGTTATTTTTATTTCGTATTTCAACTTTGTTTGAAATCGCCCTCACAGCAAGGAAAGGAATATCTTCCCTGGAGCAAATATAGAAAAAAGTTGCACCTTCCATAGTCTCGATGTCAGGATTAAATTTTTTTAATAGCTTATTCCTTGTAATTTCAGATCCTGTAGCACTATTGACTGTTATAGCTCTTACAGGTTTTAAAATGCCCTTCATCTTATCACTAAACCTTGCATCGGTATATAAAAGTCCATTTTTATAGGGGAACTCATCAGCTTCGCTTAATCCGGCTTCTGAAAGTGTAAAAAAGTTTTCACCATCTTCTATTCCTGAGTCAGCAAAACAGTCGGAAACAGGCATAACAACATCTCCGATATTTAATTCATCATTATAACTTCCGGCAATACCTGAATTAATGGCAAGATCGGGTTTTTCATATGCTGATAACCATTTTTTTATTGCCCATGCTGTTGATATGGATCCCACTCCGGCAATAAGAAGGCTTATCTCGATGCTGCCAAACAGGAATCCATCCTTAAATGGAATCATGCCGCTGATTTTTTTAAGGGCATCAGCTTCGGTGCCGGTAGCTGTGATATATAATATTTTAAATGACATAGTAATATCTTTAGCGATCCGGATTGCTTATGGAGTAAATATATCGCTTTTATGAATTATAAAGATCAAAATTATTAGCTAATATTGCGCTATAAAAGCGCCAATATATGATATACCTGACACGACGTGAGAGATTCTGTGCCGCGCACAGAATGTTCAGGAAGGAATGGTCGGATGATATTAACCTGAAAATTTTCGGAAAATGCTCCAATCCAAACTGGCACGGTCATAACTATATATTGTGGGTGACCGTTAAAGGGGAGACTTCTCAGGAACATGGATTTGTTATGAATATGAACATACTGAAACAGATTATTCTCGACAAAATAATTGACAAGCTTGATCACAAAAACATTAATCTTGAGGTTGACTTTATGAAAGGGCAAATTGCTACCACCGAAAACCTTGCTATCAGTATCTGGAATGAACTTAAGCCTTTTATTGAGAAAGAAGGGGTAAACCTCCACTGTGTTAAAATTGAAGAAACTGAAAATAATTCAATAGAGTACTATGGCTAAAAGATTAGAAAAGGTAAATGATGGAAACGGCCTGGTTGCTGATGGTTATAATAAGATCGAAACTTGGAATAAGGAAACCATAGAAGAGATAGCAACGATGTATAAAAGAATACTTAAGCTGATTGGTGAAGATCCTGGAAGAGAAGGGCTTGAAAAAACTCCAGTAAGAGTCGCCAAAGCTCTTAATTATCTGACTATGGGATATAATCATAATCCCTGTGAGATAATAAACTCAGCTAAGTTCAGAGAGGATTATAAACAGATGGTTATTGTAAAAGACATCGATCTTTATTCCATGTGCGAACATCATATGCTTCCGTTTTACGGTAAAGCTCATGTTGCCTATATTCCAAACGAATATATTACAGGCCTGAGCAAAATAGCCAGGGTGGTAGAAGCTTTCAGCAGAAGGTTGCAGGTACAGGAAAGACTTACAATGCAAATAAGAGACTGCCTCCAGGATTGCCTTAACCCTTTAGGAGTGGCTGTTGTTATAGAGGCACAGCATATGTGCATGCAGATCAGGGGAATACAGAAACAAAACTCCGTAACAACTACTTCAGCTTTCACAGGAATTTTTCTTGAAAAACTGAATACGCGCGAGGAGTTTATTCATCTCATTGGCACTAAACTTCATTAAATCCTCTCTCACGCTAATCGTGCAGCTATTCGCTGATCGGCAAGATAATCTTAAAACAGGTGATTATGAAAGCATATGTATTCCCTGGTCAGGGAGCTCAGTTTATAGGTATGGGCAAAGATCTATATGAGAAATCTGAAGTGGCAAAAGATTTATTCGAAAATGCCAATTCAATACTTGGATTCCGGATAACCGATTTAATGTTTGCCGGAACAGATGAAGATCTTAAACAGACCAAGGTTACCCAGCCTGCTATTTTTCTGCATTCTACAATTTTGACGGCCATTCTGGTCAACTCCTTCAACCCCGATATGGTGGCCGGTCATTCGCTTGGTGAGTTCTCTGCACTAGTTGCAAATAAAACCCTCACATTCAGGGATGGGCTTACGCTGGTAGCAAAAAGGGCAATCGCCATGCAGAAAGCATGCGAAAAAGCTCCATCAACCATGGCCGCTATTCTGGGTCTGGATGATAAGATTGTAGAGGAGGTCTGTGCTTCTGTTGATGAGGTTGTAGTTCCGGCTAATTACAACAGTCCCGGACAGATTGTAATTTCCGGTTCAGTTGAGGGTATTGATGAGGCAATCGAGATACTTAAAGAGAAAGGTGCCAAAAGAGCCATCAAACTCGCTGTAGGAGGAGCTTTCCATTCACCACTGATGGAACCGGCCCGCCTTGAACTTGAAGAAGCGATAAGAAATACTTCTTTCTGTGTACCAATATGTCCTGTTTATCAGAATGTTAATGCCAAACCTTCTTCTGATCCTGAAGTAATAAAAACAAATCTGGTTTCTCAACTTACATACCCGGTACGTTGGACACAAACCATAGAGAATATGATTTCGGGTGGCGCAACATCATTTGTTGAAGTCGGACCCGGGTGTGTATTATCGGGGTTGATTAAAAAGATAAACAAAGATGCTGTTACAGAGAGTGCTGCATTCTGAAACCTGCCATTGTGCCGTTGAGTCGCTGTGCCTTTATTTGAAAAGAAGTGTAACATTCTGAATAACAGATTCATGCAAAGACCGGGCTACAGGGCACGTTTTGGATATATGCTCAAGGATCTTTTTATGTTTGTCACTGTAACTATTTGCAGTAAAGTCTAGTTCAATAATAATTTCACCTATCCTTCTGGGATTATCTGTCATTATTTTTGTTACGCTGCAGGAAGTTCCTTCAATAGAAAAATTATGTTCCCTTGCTGAAATACCCATAATGGTTAACATACAACTTCCAAGTGCTGAGGCAACCAGATCTGTCGGGGAAAAGTTTTTCCCCTTTCCTTTGTTATCAACAGGTGCATCGGTTGTAATTACGCTTCCAGATCTGAGATGAAGCATTTCCGTTCTCAGATCGCCCAGGTATTTTATTTTTGCTGTTTCCATAGCTTTGTTTATTAGTTTATTTACTCCCTACCCAACCTTCCCCCACTGAAAAAGTGAATTAGATTTTTCCCCCCTGGGGGAAATTAAAAGGGGGTTTAAAATGCTATATATTCTATAATTTTATTCTGTTTTAAATCTTTGGTTCTTAGAGTCTTGGCGGCATATTCTTTTTGCCACTAAGGCACAAAGGCGCAAAGTTACACCAAGTTTTTTATAAAGGTTTAAGTATTACACCCCGATGATTTTTACCATCTATCATAATTTCGAGAGGATTGGTAAAACTGACATGCCTGATAAATTTGCTTTCATAAACCACCACATCGAGACTATTCAGAAAATCAACATCATAATAACCTTCTTTGATATATGGATTAATTGTGAAATAACCAACCCTGAATGATGTGAGGTTTTGAAAGAAATGTGTCCCCTGGCTCGGATCTATCCTGTAATTCTTCAGACCGGATTCAATAATTATCCTTGCTGCTGAAATCTGTGGCCATTTTACCGGAATCCCCAGCCAGGGATCAGTCGAGCCCCATCTGCCCGGACCAATAAGTACATATCCTTTCCCCTGTTTTACAAATAATGCATTTATCTTTTCTATTTCAAGCGCTACACTCTTGTTATTTGCTGCATTGAACGATTCCGGTTTAACATAAACAAGATCGTTTATACCCTTAAAAAGTCCATTTCCAAGTGCTGATTCAGAATAGATTATGGTATCTTCTGGTTTGATATGATCGAGGTTTATATTATGAGCTTCTTCGGTATGAACTATTGGCCTTATTTGTAAAAAGTTGAAAATTTTAGGCGTGCCTGCCGGTGTTTCCAGATTGGCAGCAAATTCAATTTCAACAGGGTTGTTCATCTCCTGTTGTCCTATATCAAGCAGGGTACTTAATATTTCTGCAAGCGGAAAGGTTTTATGCTGAAGAATATTTGAAAAAGTTATTACCCGTTTCCCCGGGTAACTGATCCCATCGCGAAGGACATTATTATTTCTGTCATAAGTGGAAGCTATATACCTGAGAGCTGTCTCGTTCTCAATATTTTTAATATCAATTCTGAGTATATTAATCCCATCGTCAGTTGATGGGACAAAACTGTTTATATTCAGGTCCAAAGCACAAAATTCTTTCTGAGAATCTCTTATAGCAGCATCAGGAGATGAGAGCTGAAGAATCTTTTTTGGATATTTTGGGGAAAAACGGAGAGATAATCCACCCTCAACAATCAGTTTTCCCAGGCCGAATGCAATATTCACAATTCCATCTTCAGCTTTTTCAGAACCTATAGGATAGTAATTTATTGATCTTGCAACCCCTGATAATGTAGGATAATAAATTTCACTATGCCGGTTACCACAGACTTCCTGGAGTATGATTCCCATCTTCTCTTCATCAATTACATTCGCCGTGGCAGTCATGTAAGCCTTACTGGCCTTGTAAAAAACGGAGGCATAAACCTCCTTAATGGCGTCAGACAACATCTTAACCATCTGTTTATTATCTGGTAACCTGGGAATCATATAAGTTGAATATATTCCCGCAAATGGCTGGTAATGTGAATCTTCTAGTTTACTGGAAGAACGGACCGCGATCGGATTAGTTTTTGAAACTGAAAGGAATGCATAGAAATCCTGGTATATATGTCCTGGCAGTTCAGCACTAACGAATCTGTAAAGGATCTCATCATCGGTAAGGTCAGATAAAGCAATAGAATAAAGATTATTCTGATCCATGAACTCATCAAAGATATCTGTGCTTAGCACTACAGTCCTGGGAATAGTAATAAGCACATCAGGAAATTTATTAAACAGTTTATTCTTCTTTATAATACTGTTTATAAATGCCAGCCCCCTGGCTTTCCCCCCTATAGAACCTTCGCCGATCCGTGAAAAGATCTGGTATTCATCAAAGCTGGTCTTATCGAACTTGGCAATTACTCCCCTGCCCTTGCCTAGTCTGAAACTTGAGATCGCGATATAGAGAAAACGCCGCATCTCATCCATGGTGGCAAAATCCTCTTTCCGAATATATTTGAACATCTGGGCAACCGGGAAGAGAGCTCTTGCATTCAGCCATTTTGAAAAATGGTTACGGGTGGCATGGTATTCAAGAGTATTATCGGGAATTGTAAGCAATTTCTGCTGAAGACTCTGAAGGTCAGTTGCAATTGCAATCGGTTCCAGTGTGACAGGATTCCTGAATACAAATGGTCCGAAAGCAAGATTCTGAATGATAAAATTTCTTAACTCCAGGGACAACGATTTGGAATACTTATTTATAAATCCTGCTCCGAGTTCTTCCGCTTTCTTTTTATGTGTTGTGCTTGATGACTGAATCAGAAAAGGTACTTTGTCATCGTCGGCCATAACCACCTTACATAATTCTATCCCTGCACTTTCATCTGTGACGTTATCTCTCTTATAACTTATATCTGAAATTACCCCAAGAACATTATATTTATACTTTTTATAAAAGTCAAGCGCATCATTGAAATTGTTTGCAAGAAGAATCTTTGGCCGGCCCCTCATTTTAAGCATCCTCTGATGCTCATTTAGAGCTTCCCGTTGAAAATCAAGCGATTGTAAAAGAATAATCCTGTAAATATTCGGAAGGTAAGAAGAGATATATCTGATAGAGTTTTCAACCAGAATTATTGCCTGAACACCAATATGTTCAATATCATAATCAGCATTCATTTTATCCTCTATCAATTTGATGATAGCCAGAATCAGCGATGCATCTCCCAGCCAGCAGAATACATAATCGATAGCACTCAGATCCTCTCCTTCAAGTCGCATGGATACTTCCCTCGAAAAGTAGGTGAGTACCACAATGGGTACAGCTTCATACTTTGACTTAATTCTTTTAGCCAGTGCAAATACGTCTGTACCTCTGAGACTCAGCATAGAGATAACCAGATCGATGTTGCCATCCCGGAGTATTCTGAAAGCATCTTCTGCATTGTCTGTCTGTACGAATGTTGGAGGATACCGGAGGTTAAGAGAAGCATATTCATTGAAAATCTGTTCATCAATCCTGCCATCCTCTTCCAACATGTAGTTATCATAATTACTGCATATCACAAGTACACGATGGATCCGTTTCTGCATCAGAAGGTCAAAAGAAGTATCTGTAAAATCGTATTGCTGAAGATCCTGGATTCCCTCAATAATGGTCATAGGTCTGTTATTAATTATTCATAGAAATTACAGCCATACCCTTTTTGCCATCCATACGTATCAGGAGTGGTTTTTCAAACCTGATATGACGGAAGAATTTCCCTTTTTCAATGATTTTTTGTCTTGTAAGTTTATCCCAAATAATGGTGCCATCATTTGAACCATGATTAATAGAAAAATATCCCACATTCATTGATGTGACATTGTGGAAAAAGTGAGAACCAAGTGATGCATCAACATGGAAATCAGGCAAACCAACCTCGACTATGATTTTGGCATTTGATATCTGTGGCCAGACAACAGGTATGCCAAGGAATCTGTCTCTTGTCCCCCATCTTCCGGGACCCAGAAGGACATATTTACGGTTTTCCGATAGCATTTTTTCGTTCATCAAATCAATTTCTGCTGCCATCTCATTGGTCAGCATATTATTAAAAGTATCAGGTGCAACATATATAAAATCTGTGATGTCATCAATTACTCCATTGCCCATACTTTTATTTGTAACAAGCACTGTATCATCATTATATATACTCTCCGGATCAATAGAATATCCGGCGCCGCTACCTACCAGAGGTTTTATCTGAAGAAGATAAAAGGAAGCTTTTCCATCCTTGTCTTTGGTAAGGTCAACGGCAAACTCAATCTCGACCGGTGTTCCAAAAGCTTCAGTAACAACATCCAGGACAACCTTCAGGGTAGATGCCAAAGGGCTATAATTATATTTTAAAATATCGGCAAAGTTGATTACACGAGGACCAGAGGCATCAAGTCCCGGGATAATTGTATCGTTATCCAGACTCAGTACTGAAGCAGAGTGTTGAAGTGTTCCATGCTTTTCTGCCTTACTGATATCAAGTGTAACGAGACCTGCGTTCTCTCCTTCCAGAAGGTTAAGTTCTTTTTTTGCCATATCCACTGCATAAAAGATGACCTGTGAGTTTTTATAAAGGTCCTGATGAGAAATGATATCGAGTGATGGATAAGCCGGTGAGAATCTAAATGCTCTCTCACCCTCAACAACATATTGTCCGAGACCAACAGCCATCACGGCAAATCCATCAGGAGGAGTCATATGTGCCACAGGATAAAAGTTGAATGATTGTGCTGTTCCGCTTATGTGCGGATAAAATGCATCTTCAAACCTGTTCCCAACCACTTCCTGTATCACAACTGCCATTTTTTCCTGTTCAACCTTATAATTGATAGCCTCGAAATAAGTGCGGGCATTTTTTGAATAAATAGAAGAAAACACCAGTTTGATAGCTTCGGATAATTGCTTAAGTCTGATTTCCGGATCATAATGATTATTTGGAAGAAGGTAGGTTCCAAAAATACCTGAAAATGGCTGGCTCATGGAATCTTCAAAAAGACTGGAGGAGCGTACTGCCAAAGGTTTGTTTATCAGCCTGATAAAAATCCTGAGCTCCTTCTCAAGAGTATAGCTGAGGCTACCTTCAAGAAATAACTTCTGAAGGGAATTGAAGTCTTTCTCTGTTTTAATCTTATCCCATAGATGGTTACGTTCCATAAACATATCAAATTCATCCGTTCCTATGATAACAGTCACAGGTGTTTTGATATTTATTCCAGGCACAAGTCGCCCAAGTTCAAAACTATATATGAGAGTATTGACAAAAGCCAGGCCTCTGCCTTTTCCTCCGAGTGATCCACCCGAAAGACTTACGATGTTCGTTTCATCTATTACTGCAGATTCCTCAAAATTCACAACCTTTCCCTTGTTCATTTCTCTTCGCCGTTTTCGGATGATATCTATAAGGAACTCTCGAAGTTCTTTGAGACTGTTGAAATCCGAAACGCCAATAGGGTTTATCATTTTTGCGATTTTCACCTCTCCTCTTGCCATCAGCCAGAGGGAGAAGTGGTTTTTCATAGAATGATAAACAAGAGAATCTTCCGGGACCGTCTGAAGGTAAGCTTCAAACTCTTTCATCGATTTAGCCACCGCTATCTGACGACCTTTTGTATCTCTGTACACAAAATGTCCGAAGCCCAGATAATAAATGATGAACGATTTAAGATCCTGAAGCAGGCTTTCTGAGTTTTTATTTATGAAATTTGATTTCAGCATATATGCATACCGGGCGTTATCGGGATCTGAAGATTGAAGTACTGAAGGAAGATTGGGCAGGTCTTTTTTTATATGTTTAATAAGCTCGAATCCTGCGGTATCATGAAGGATGCCGTTTTTGGGGAACCTCATATCAGATATCACGCACAACAAACTGTCCTTGTACTTATTATAAATTGTAATCGAATCCTCATAATCGCAGGCAAGAAGTATTTTAGGTCGAGCCCTGAGCTTCAATACTTTATACAATTCGTCTGTTGAAACATCTTCTATAAGATTTCTTGTCTGTTCCATAACAAGCGTATAGAGCATCGGCAGATAACTTGAATAATACTCTGCCGAATCTTCAATTATCAGGATTACCCTTGTTAGTCCTTTTTTTGTATCGTTATCAACATTCACTTTGTCTTCGAGAAGGTTAACCATAGCAAAAAATACTTTTGACTCACCTGTCCAGACAAAATAGTTATCAAAGGGAATGCCCAGCGATTTTTGCTTTTTTACAAAAGTCACGTCACCAGGGTTGTTAAGAAGAATGAAAGTAGGAATATATGGATATTTTTCCTTTATTTTTTTGCAAAGGATCATAGGGCTTTCTTTGTCCACACCGATCATAATAATGATCATATCGTAGTGTCTTGCTTTCAGCCTTGCAAAGGCTTCATCTTCACCGGAGACTCCGGTAACCCTTGGAATTGATGTAAGACTCATCTGATAATATTCCCCGAGCATATGATCAGAAAACCTTCCTTCTCCTTCAATGGAGTATGCGTCGTAAAGATTAGCAACCAGAAGTATCTCTTTTACTTTAAAAGGCATAAGATCGTGGAAGACATCTCTTTCAGCATTATGCCGATCGAGAAATTTCTGTAACAGTTTCCGGCTTGAGATCTCACTTGAATCTTCATCAACCTTCTGTGTTACCTGGGATAGCCTAATGATATCCCTTGCTTTATAACTGTTAATATACCCGGTCAAAAGGCTTCCGATATTCTGGATAAGATCTCTTTCCTCCTTCAGAAAGGGACCTTCATCTTCTGCACTGAATTCTGTGGTATAATAGATTTCTATTGATCCCGATTCGTCATCTATTGTTGAAAAATCCTGAACCATCTTCCAGTCTGTTTCCTGGAAATCGACAGTTTCGAAAACCTTACCCATGAATCTGATACGGGCTACAGTATATTCAGGATATTGCCAGGCAGCAGGTAAAAGCAGCACGATTTGCTGAAGTGATTCCTCTATTGTCTTCCCCTCTTTTAAAATAGATGTTGTCCGGTTAATGCATGCCAATTCCTTTAGCCGCTCCTGTTGATCATGAAGTAATCGGTTATATTCGGGAGTATTATGAATCAATTCATCCATAGGAAGAATCTCAGTTGGATCAGGATTGTCTACCCCACACTCCATGTTGAACCGCTCTTCAGCAGATCATCCATACATTTGATTTTTGCTACCTTTTTTATCTCCTCTATCTGTTCCTGCACTGCTATCTCATATGTAGGTCCGTCAACAGCTCTTATAACACCAAGAGCTACAGGGTATTCAGGGTATCTCATATTAGCAAGCATATATTGGATTCCCGGATTTGGCTCAAGGGCATCATGGACAAGAATATTTTTCTCCGTTATTCCATTTTCACCGAGTTTAACAGCTTTAAGCTTCCTGCAACCTTCAAGAATGAGACCTTTGTCATTGTTTTTACCAAATAGCATCGGCTCACCCTGTTTTAATATCAGAGTTCTGTCGTCCCTTACTTCTTTATCAGCTATAGTATCGTGAATTCCATCGTTGAAAATGACACAGTTCTGAAGTACTTCAATAACTGAAGTTCCTTTATGTTTGGCAGCTTCGATATAGATCTGAGTTGAAATGGCAATATTAGTGTCGATTGTTCGGGCAAAGAATTTGCCTTTTGCACCAATTACAAGTTCTCCCACCGAAAAGGGTTCTTCAACTGTTCCAAAAGGAGAGGTTTTTGTCACCAGCCCTTTTGTTGATGTAGGAGAATACTGACCTTTGGTGAGACCGTAAATCTCATTATTAAAAAGTATAATATTTATGTCAATATTGCGTCGTATTGCATGAATAAAGTGATTGCCACCGATTGCCAGGGCATCACCATCACCCGTAATCTGCCAGACTGATAATTCAGGATTTGCAGTTTTTACGCCTGTGGCTATTGCAGTTGCCCGTCCATGGATACCATGAAATCCATAAGTATCCATATAATACGGGAATCTTGAAGAACAGCCTATTCCAGAAATAAACGCGAACTTCTCTTTAGGAATCCCCAGCTCAGCCAGGGCTCTTTGTACTGAACTTAAGACAGCATGGTCACCGCAACCCGGGCACCATCTCACTTCCTGATCACTCTTAAAATCTTTCGCAGTATAGTTATAAACCACTGTATCAGCCATTTTATTTGTCCTCCAGCATTTTGATGCATTTTTCCTTAATATCATTTACTGTAAACGGGAGACCCTGAACTTTATTAATCTGTTCATAGGAAAACTCCTGATGTTTCATACGCAGATAGTCGGCAAATTGTCCCATGTTTAATTCGCAAACAACTATCTTTTTAAACCTTTTGAAAATATCTTTTACATTCCCTGGTAAGGGATTGATATAATTGAAGTTTACCAGGCTAACCTTATGACCTTCATCCTGTAATTCACGTACTGCGGTTATCAGGTACCCGTATGATCCTCCCCAGCCAACCACAAGCACATCTCCTGCTCCTTCACCATAAACTTCGAGGTCGGGAATTTCATTTACAACCCTGTCGACTTTTTCTGCTCTGAGCCTAACCATTTGTTCATGATTTTCAGGAGTATATGAAACGGTTCCTTTGATAGTCTTCTCAAGACCTCCGATCCTGTGCTCCAGACCCACTGTTCCCGGTACAGCCCATGACCGCGCAAGTTTATCATTATCACGCTTATACGGTAAAAAAGGGATTTCAGTTCTCTTAGCAAAAGGAGGATTGATTTTTAGAAGGTCTTTCATTTCCGGAATTCTCCAGGGCTCTGTACCATTGGCAAGATAACTGTCAGAAAGAAGTAGTACCGGGGTCATATGTTCCAATGCAATTCTTGCTGCTTCAAATGCAAAATGGAAACAATCAGATGGCGTGCTCGAAGCAATTACGACCACAGGACATTCTCCATTGCGTCCGTAAAGGGCCTGCAGAAGATCAGCCTGTTCAGTTTTTGTCGGAAGTCCGGTTGAAGGACCTCCTCTTTGAACATTAACGATTACAATAGGAAGTTCAGCCATCACGGCAAGTCCGATAGCTTCCGATTTAAGTGCCAGTCCGGGCCCCGAAGTAGAAGTAACAGCAAGCCTTCCGGCGAAGCTTGCTCCAAGTGATGTACAGATGCCGGCAATTTCATCCTCAGCCTGAAAACTTTTAACACCCAGGTCTTTACGGGCAGCAAGTTCTTCCAGGATTCCAGTTGCAGGAGTAATCGGATAAGAACCGATAAATAGTTCAAGTCCTGCTTTTTCGGCTGCTGCAATAAAGCCCCAGGCAGTTGCTGAATTCCCGTTAATGTTACGGTACGTACCTTTCGCTATCTGAGCAGGAAGAATTTTATATGTCGGGTTCAGAGCTTCAATAGTCTCAGCATAATAATAACCAGTACGTAATGCAACTTTATTTGCCTCGGCCATTCCCGGTTTATTCCTGAATTTCTTATCAAAGTAATCTTCAGTGTACTTGAGTTTACGATCGAAAAGCCAGTAAACCATCCCCAATGCAAACATATTCTTTGTCCTCAGTACAGATTTCGGATCAAGACCGAAGTCCTTCAGGGCTTCTTTCACCATTGAAGAAATCGGGGCAGCAATTATATTGTAACTTTCAATCTTTTCCTCTAATATGGGATCCTTATCATAACCAGCTTTCAATATGTTTTTTTCGGTAAAATTGTCTTCATCATAAATAATAGTCCCACCGGGTTTGATCCACTTGGCGTTGGCTTTGATAGCAGCCGGATTCATAGCTACCAGTACATCAGAAAAATCTCCCGGAGTGTTAATTTCAGAATGTCCCAGATGAACCTGAAATCCGGAAACACCTCCGACTGTTCCCTGTGGTGCCCGAATTTCTGCAGGATAATCAGGAAAAGTAGATAAATCGTTACCGAATAATGCGGCAGTGTCAGAGAAGAGAGTTCCAGTAAGCTGCATCCCGTCTCCTGAATCGCCGGAGAAACGGATAACCACTTCTTCTCTTTCGATAACCTTTGATTTTTTACCCATGATACCTTATAATTTATTTCAGTATAATATGAAGAATGAGATAATTAACTGCATCTAATGCACAAAATTAACTTTTAAAACATTGAAAATGGTATAAAAAAAGATTTTTGAGTATGATATTGATCATATTTATAGTTCTACTGTACCTATTTCGCTGATTTTTACCTTTTCCCCCGACCGATACATGAGACGGGGAGTATGAAAATAATAATCAATACATTAAAGGGGCTGTTGAATAAGTCGAAATCCATTAACCACAGAGGGGCACAAGCGTTAAGAAATAGCCCGGTGGGCTATTTTAGCGCTGTGGCCAGACTGCAAGGGTGGCTTTTTTCACAAAGAACGTAAAGAACTGAATTATAATGTTTTAACTTTGTGCCCTTTGTGCCTTCTTAGTGTACTTTGTGGTTAAAAAGGACTTTTTCAACACCAACTTGGGGTGAGCTAGATTATAGATGGCGTGATTGAGGAGAAAAACTAGCTCCAGATATCAGCTTTACTGAGATTTATTTCTCCCTCAAAAAACATTCTGGCAATCTTTTCAAAATAGCTTGTATAGTCTGAAACAAAAAACTGATCTTTTATATTTCCCGAATCGTTTAAAAGATTGTTTTTGTCAAGTACCTCCCGCAGCATCAGGGAAACAATCCTGGCCGAATCAACAACTTCCACATTAAAATCAAATATTTTACTTATCTGGTTTTTAATTATCGGATAATGAGTGCAGCCAAGAATTAATGCCTGTATTCCGGCAAGAGATTTATTTGAAAGATAAGTCCTTATTATTGCATTACTGATATCGTCGAATATAAACCCTTCTTCGATCATTGGAACAAACAATGGTGTTGCCATTGAGATTACAGTTGTTGATGGCGATTTTTCCCTTATTTTCTTCTCATAAGTCCCTGAACTGATTGTCCTCTTGGTTCCTATAACCCCTATTTTAGTGTAACTCCTTGTACTCAGGTAGTCGACAACCGGATCGATCACATCAATAAGAATTGTTTTTCCTTCAAATTCTTTTTTTAAGGAATCGAATGCTGATGCAGATGCAGAATTACAAGCAATTAGAACAACTTTTGAATTCTGTTCCAGAAGGAATTCTGTAATCCGCCGGGAATAGTATCTGATAGATTCTTCCGATTTATCTCCATATGGAAGATGAGCAGTATCTCCGAAATAAACCAGGCTTTCTCCAGGTAAAATCTGTTTAATAGCATGAGCTACAGTCAATCCGCCCACACCCGAATCAAAGATTCCAATTGGTTGTTCTTTCATTTTTCTGCCTTTTTTAACCCTTTTTAATACTCACCCCCAACCCTCTCTATTTCGTATAGAGGGGGCAATTCTCTAATATGCTGAATTTTATAAGTCAATCCTGAGAAATAATATATTATTATTACTTTTAATTATACTGTCGTAAGAAGTGAGACTAAAAACCCTTTAAAATATAGCAATTTAATCATCATATTAGAATCTTTATCACTTTGGTCTCCCCTCTTTACCTGTAGAGAGGGGAAGGGGGGAGTATGTAAAGAGAAAAGGCTGCCCTTGTGAGCAGCCCCATCCAATAATGATATTTAAATTATTTTAATCCAAGCTTTGTTTTAACAAGAGGCATGACATTAACACTTTTTGTATCATCAAAATACAGCAGTGCACCTTTGGCAACATCAAATACATAGAAAAACCCGTTCTCTTTACCCACATCTTTTATTGCCTTGTCAACTTTCGTATAAATAGGCTGGAAAACTTCAGTCTGTTTATTCTGAAGCTGTGTCTGAGCATTTGTCTGAAAGTCCTGAATTCTTTTTTGCATATCCATCAGTTCCTGTTCTTTCGTCTGTTTTACGATATCACTCAGGTTTTTACTTTCTTTCTGATATGCTTCGCTCTTGGTATTCCATTCAACTTGCATCAGTTCAAGGGCATTAACGAGCTCTTTGCGGAATTTTTCGAGTTTAACGGTGGCAGAATCATATTCCGGCATTGATTGAATGAGTTCATCACTGTTTATATGACCAAATTTAAGACTCTGAGCCATAACACTTTGTCCAGCCAAAGCAACGACGATCATCAACGCTGCTATACTTATAAATCTTCTCATTTTAAATAATTTTATTAAACAATTTATGCAAAAGTAATTAATTAATTTTTATAACCTAATTTTTCAAGTACCTGATCGCTGATATCAAATTTTGGGTTGGCAAACAGTATATTACCCCCCGCCGCTGTATCAAAAATGACAGCATAACTTCCATCAACAGCAATTTCTTTAATAGCTTTTATAATCTCATCCTGAATTGGTTTAACCAGCTCTTCCCTCTTTTTAAAGAGATCGCCTTCCACTCCAAAATATTTATTCTGAAGGTCTTTCATTTCTTTTTCCTTTGCCACGATTGCTTCTTCCCTTTTCGTTTTCATATCCTGGGAAAGAAGAACTGACTCATTCTGATATGA
>JBARBF010000061.1:0-3252 GCA_049792755.1 Bacteroidales bacterium
TATACCAGATTCCAAAAGAATATTCCTGTATTCTTCCTCAAAAGTCATTTTTTTGTGATGTTCCTGCTGATTCTTAATATATTCAATCAGTTTAGTTATGTCATAATAGGAGCATGTAAATGAGCCATATCCGTCTTCCCAGCCGATAAATGCCGGGAACATCTTACTTTGCTTCATCCAGAGAGAAGATGATACCTTAATGTCTCTCACGAAATCCGCAGGTGCAATGGTAGGATTAATATCAGTAAGTATATGAATATGATTTTCAATACCATTTATTCGATATAGATGACTGTTTTTATTTTTACAGACTCCTGTTATGTAAGCATAGAGTTCATTAACATTATCTTGCTTAATGGTAGGTAAGTGTCTTTTTGTATTAAACACGAGATGATAAAGGTGTTGACGATAACTTGACATAATTTAGGATGTTACATTAATGAAGCGAGAAGACACCAAATTACAAAATAGTCTAATAAATTCCAAATATATTAAGCCCTTTCAGGGCTTGAAATCAGAGAGTTATCTCAACCCCAGGCTGGCGCCAGGGGTTATTCATATTTAGCTCTTTCAGAGCTATTTTTAAACATAAGTTGATGTTGGGAAAAAAGATATGAATAATGGGTAGTCTAAGGGAAAGGAAGGAAAGGGAAGGATTAAGAACTTGAATAATAAGAGTATTAATGGATTTTATATAATTTTACTACACCGTCGGCAGTAAAACCGTAACAACGGTGCCTTTCCCGATTTCGGATGAGAGATTCATCGTCCCATTATGGTTTTTAATTATCTGATTGACAAGTGGAAGCCCTATACCGGTTCCTGAAATGGAGATTGTATTGACACCACGATAAAAAGGCTCAAAAACCTTATTGAGATCTGCTTCCGGAATGCCGATACCTTTGTCTTCAAATACTATTTTGATAAATTTCTCAATATGCATGAGCTTTATGTTAACAGTATGGTCAGTGGAGTATTTGCATGCATTATCTATAATATTTGAAACAGCCACTTTAAGGAGATTCTCATCACCAACTATGATCATCTGTTCAGAATCAGTCAATGAATTATCTATTGATATATGTAAATTATAATCACTGTAGAATCTCTTCATCTCTTCCTGCACCTGCCACAGGATTTCATCAATTCTGATCTTTTTGTTAAAATTTACCGGACCCTCCGCACTGGTTCGTGCTATTAACAATAATCTGTTTGACAATACGATAAGAGATTTAATATCATCAAGTACCGATCCAAGCGCTGCCTTATATTCTGTTGTTGAACGATCTTTCAGCATCAGCACTTCCAGTTGCCCGTTGATAGAAGTTAGCGGGGTCCTCAGTTCATGAGAAGCATTTGCTATAAAATTTTTTTGCATGGCGAATGAAGTCTCAAGACGTTCAAGCATTTTATTAAAGGTTTTTGCCAGTTTGCCGATCTCATCATTGCCATTACCTTCAAATACTCTCAGGTTCAGGCTGGTTATAGAGATATCCTCGACTTTTTTTACTACATCCGATATGGGTTTAAGAGCTCTGCCGGAATAAAACCATCCGGCTATAGAAAACAACAACAGGCTTATCAGGCAAACAACAATCAGTAAAATTTTTAATTTTTCAAGGCGTAAGTCTCCCTCCGTATCGGTAGCGGCGGCAACAACAACAAACCGGTCATATTTTGTATAATATAATGTTATCAGTACATCATATGAATCCTGCTTATAGGTTATATCATAACCTTGTCTTACGCGTTCTATGAAATTATTTTTTATTTTAATATCGGAGTTTTCATCAGAGTTGTAAACAGTATCATTTTTATAATTCAGAATTATTATTTTTTCATTTTGCAGGAAAACGGGTTTCTCGCTTTCAATGGTCAGTATCCGGTTTGCATCTGCTTTATCCGTGTTAAACAAGAGATTAGCAGTACTCTTTGCCTTCTCACTCAGATGGCTGAAAAAATCCAGCCTCCGGAATTTTGCGGAAGAAAGAAAAATTGCTACTGATGCAATTATCATAATCACTCCTCCGATCAGCAGGAATTGCAATGTCAGTCTGGTCCTTATCTGCATGTTAAAAATCTCCAAAAACGTAGCCAAATCCAACTCTTGTATGGATCATCTTTTTATCATGTCCCTTATCAATTTTTTTACGTAGAAAGTTTACATATACATCAACAACATTGGTACCGAAATCAAATTTTATATCCCATACCTTTTCAGCAATATCTATCCTTGACAGTACCCTACCGCTGTTCCTCATGAAGTATTCAAGCAATGAGAATTCCTTGGCAGTCAGATCAATATATGAGCTTCCTCTGCGGGCAACCTTCTTCTCCAGATCGAGCTCTACGTCACCAACGACAAGTTTATCTGTTCTTTCTGATGACTGATCGGGTTTCTTAAGTAGAACTTTAACTCTTGCAAGGAGTTCCCTGAATTCAAATGGTTTAACCAGGTAATCATTTGCACCTGCTTCAAATCCGATAATCTTATCATCTGTCGTACCAAGCGCCGTAAGCATCAGTACCGGGAGATTAGAATTAAATTCTTTAAGTTTTCTGCACAGATCCAGTCCATTAATTCCCGGAATTATTATATCAAGAATAAAAAGGTCGTATTTGTGCAACCGGGCAAGTTTTTCGGCAGATAATCCATCAAATGCTATTTCAGCATCGTAGTTATTTTCCTCAAGTCCCTTTTTAATGAATGATGCTACCTTGCGTTCATCTTCAATAATCAATATTTTCATTGATTTCAATTATCTGAATAGATACCTTATATTATATATACCAGTGGTATAACCTGGAGTTATCTTCATTTTGACGGATTAGGATTATTGAGGCAAATATACATTATTTTATTTTGAGTTTTGCCCTCCGTCCCCCCTGAAGGTGTATAGCTGTTAACTTAAAGTATTTTGTTTAGTTTGATTTACCGGCCTCACCCCCTCGTTCCCCCTCTCCCGATGGGAGCAGGGGAAGATCTTTAATCCAAAACATACACATTTACCTGAATTAAAGTCCCTCCCACTTCGGGCTACCCTTTATACACATCTTTTTCGCGAAATTGATTTATGTTATAAATAGCTCTGAAAGAGCTAAATATATGAATTATAACAAGATTGGAGATTCCTCGATTCGCTCGGAATTCCAAGTCTCCATACAATTTTTTTGTACATCACAGATTATGAGTATCATGCGAATATCAGATAATGTTAAACTTATGAAATGTCGTATTTAGTAAATGGATTA
>JBARBF010000062.1:0-5906 GCA_049792755.1 Bacteroidales bacterium
GGTGGATGGTTTTTATTTTAAATCTAAGAATCGTGATTAACCAGGGAGAGCGGTGATCGGTTGCTACCTTCCGCTGCATGTGGAATTTATCAGCCAGGGTATGCAGCTGAATCGCAACCTCACTTGGATAGTGCGAACCTGCGGTATCTGGCATTAATCCTCAAATGCAGGCTTTACAAAAAAGTAATATCTTGTGATACGTCAAGGTCAGAGCCTAGCGGTAACGAGTTAACCTTGCCTTAATCACAAGATACCGTCTGCTTTCCTTGAAGAATGCCGGATACAATTCGTAAAACCGGTTCGCACTTCTATTCTTATTATTTTCAATTGTCAAATATTAACCTGATCAGTTGGTCAGGTTTTTCTATTTATATTAATCTCTAAATAAATTAATTATGAATGTGAAATGTAAAATTTGCGGAGAGTATTTTTGCCCACGCAATGAAACTCTCGACCTGATTGCAGAAGGATTTATTTCTTCTGATTCAGTGAATACTTGTGATGACTGCTGGGACATGCTCCAGCTTTCTGAATTTGACCTTTCAGAATCCTACAATGATACTGATCCTGGTCTATAGACAGAAATGTTGTTAAATGCCTTGGTTCAGTAATGGCCAGGGCATTCTATTTATTCTTTCATATTCTAAATTATTTAAAATGAATACCTTACTAATTATATTTTTTTTGATTTTGATTGCATGGATTATCACTGATAGCCTTGTAGATGACGATCAAAATGATAATATCAATCAGATGTTGTGATAATGCTCCTAAAAGGTTATCCCCGGTTGTGTTATAATCAGGGTACTTTTTATAGATCTAATTATGATGATTTAGGGATTCACGGGCATTTGTCTACAAGTTCCTGATCATCTTAAATTACTTCTTAGCAAGTTGAAAACTGATTTTGTAAACTTGTAAAATACTTTTACGAATAACTGTAAAATATATTTACGCACTAAGAGTATCATAATTCTTAAACAGCTTTATATCATACACATACATTTACGGCATCATTATAGTACTGAAATATTGGAACTTATTGAAAGATGTTTCTGTCTTTCATATTTTTTGAGTTCCCAGACATTAAACAGAGGAGCACAGAGTAATGGAGGTTGGGTTAAGGTTAAATTAAGTGTAGAAACGAGAAACGAAAAATGATTTAATGATGAACGGTCAATATTTAAAAATTGCACTTCGCAGAATTTTCAGAAATTATAAATCCACACTGATAATATTCTCAGGACTGGTGATAGGACTCACGAGCTGTTTAATTATCTATACCAAGATAACATATGAACTAAGCTTCGACAGCTTTCATTCGAACAAAGAAGATATTTACAGAGTTGTCAGGGTCACATCAGGACTGGAGTATACGAATGGAGGTCTTGAATACAGGACCGGCGTGCATTTCCCATTTCCGGGTGAAATAAAAAAAGGGATCCCTGAGATTCGGGAAGTTATACCCATGTTCTATCTAGGAGGTCAAAAGATTGAAGTACTAGGACAGGATACTACAAATAAAAAGACTTTTGATTTTAACGATGGCTTGGTACTCACCGATCCTTCATTTTTCAAAGTTTTTGATTACGGCGAAAAAGGCATTAAATGGTTCAAAGGATCTGGACCACATGTACTCGACAAACCATTTGCAGCAGTCCTCACCAGAGAAACTGCAGGTAGATTATTTCTTGGTCAGGATCCCATTGGTAAGGATATATTCATGTTTGGAAAAACGTTTATTGTTGAAGGGGTAATTGAAGATTTTCCGCTTAATACAGATTTCCCTTTCAAGATAATCGCATCAATATCTACTTTTACTGAAGTAATATATCCGAAGGCTTTCGAAGACTGGGGATCACTCTCCGACAACTATCAATGCTATGTGCTTTTAAATAAGAACAGTGACGTAAAATCTATTGAGAAGAAATTCAAGGATATTTATAAGCCACATGCCGATGGGGATATGGCTGAGAAAAGAACGTTCAAGCTTCAATCACTCTCTAAAGTTCATAAAGAGAGTGAATATGGAAATTATAATAACCGTACCGTAAGCAGCGGTTTGCTTCTGTCAATTTCTCTTATTGGAGCCTTCATCTATCTTATTGCATGTTTCAACTACAGTAACTTCTTCCTTGCGGAAAGCTTCAAACAAAGAAAACAGATTGCATTGAAATTAATATTGGGCAGCAAACCAGCCTTGATCTTTTTCCAGTTTTTTACTGAAGCTTTGCTTGTAAATTTCTTTGCCCTTTTTATAAGTCTCCAACTGGCAATACCGATTCTCAGAAATTTCAATACCTTCATTGATATTCCTGAAGGATTCCTTCCGGCAATTGGCCTGCCATCAATCTTATTCATTCTTGTTTTACTAATTCTGGGAGGTTTTCTATCAATAATATTTTCAATCTTTAATCTGAATCTCAGATCACTATCAGCACTTTTAAAGAAAAGCGATTCCCGTAATTTGGGGAACGAGAATTTATTCGGAAAAACAAGCGTAATTCTACAATTTGTTGTGGCCCAGACAGTAATTATCGGCACTCTCTTCCTGGTTAAGCAAATCTATTTCATAAATCATGAAAACCTGGGATACAATACTGAGAATGTAATACTTGCCAGACTCCCGGAGATGAAATATAATCTTTCCGCTCTGACAAGCGAACTGTCCGACCTTCCCGGAATTAAAGGAGTAAGTTTTAGTTCTGTAGCACCTGCAGAGAATCAGCAATGGAGTAATTTCAGCATCTTCAGGAATAATGAGAAAAAAGATATCGAAGCCGAATTAAAATCTATTGATTCTTCATATCTGAAATTATATTCTTTTAAACTGATAGCCGGACAAAATTTTACTTCGAAGGATACATTAGCATCAGTAATTTTAAACAGGGAATTTCTTACTGAGACGGGATTTACTAATCCAAATGATGTAATAGGTTTAAAAATGCTAGGTATGGGGAGAGATGGTGCTATTGTTAAAGGAGTGGTTGAGGATTTTCATTCAGGATCTCTTCATGGTAAAATCAGGCCATGTGTATTTTATAGTAACCCAGGGGATTTTCGTTTTGTAAATATTAAGATGGAATCATCACCAATTTCTAGGAAATCCAGTATTCTTCCGAGTGGTCTGAATAAGATAGATCAAAGCTGGAAAAGAATATTCCCCAATCAGCCTTTTGAATACAGGTTTCTAAGGGATGTGATTTCAGGCTTCTATATTTCAGAATACAAAGCTATGAACCTGTTTTTACTGTTTGCTGCAATAACCATCTTTCTGTGCATCCTTGGTATTCTGGGTTTATCTCTCAGCATGAATGAAAGACGAACAAAGGAGATTGGTCTTCGCAAGGTGAATGGAGCAACAATTCCTGAGGTAATGATACTGTTGAATAAGAACTTTGTAAAGTGGGTGAGCTTCGCGTTTATAATTGCTTGTCCGCTTGCGTTTTTTGCAATGCATAAATGGCTTCAGAATTTTGCATATAAAACCAGCTTAAGCTGGTGGGTATTCGCTCTGTCTGGGTTGCTCGCACTGGTAATTGCATTGCTTACTGTAAGCCTGCAGAGCTGGCGCGCAGCAACGAGAAACCCGGTGGAAGCATTACGATATGAGTGATTGTTTCCTCAGTCTCAGCCTGGGCTATAATGACTTTCTCTTAATCATGATAGCAAAGAAGAGTCTTACTGATAAATGGAATTGTGGTTCTTTTAATACCCCGGCTGCAATAATGATACTCGCCGGGGTTTTTATTAAAATTTGTGCAAATCCGCATATTAAATCTCATTTTTATAGTTAACTTTCATATCGATTGTGAAGAGTCGGACAAAAGCATTTATTGAGGTTATAAAGGATTGCTAACAAAATGCTTCTGTGACTGACGGGGCTTTGCATTAATAACTGGGACTGGCAAAAAAAGCGACACCGCGACACAGACGCCAACTAATCAAACCGCCGGGCCGTTTATGTTTAAGCTGATGGGCCCCTTCGAAACCCAAACAAACATACAAATACTTTAATAAAGTTACGATACAAGAAACATTTCGTATTTTTGCACAATGGTAAATGCAGTCCGGACTGTTTCAGAGTCAGCCCTCAAAGTCTATGAGAGAAAATTTTGTGCCATTTATTAGCTTCACTGCACCTCGACAGTTTCATCTCCCGGGACAAAGTCTACGTGGGCTGCGGGCTGACGGGCATGGTGTCATGGGTTTTGCACCCGTGACAATTTCATCATGATGCGAAACTTCACTGCCGTCTGCTGGGCCTTACAAAAACCACGCCACCGCGATTGCGGTCAGGCAACTCAATTAAACCGCTGGGCTGTTGTGCGTCATTCAAAATCACTATATATGAAGAATAAATGTTTTATCTTGACAGTTCTTGTCCTTCTAATCGCTCTTGCACAGTTGCAAGCACAACAATTTATTCGCCTGTATCCTGAAAAAGCTCCCGGTTCTGAAAACTGGACTTGGAAAGAGCAAAATTTGGGAGGTTATCTAAGGGATGTAACGGATCCGACTTTAACGGCTTTTGTTCCTTCAAACCCAAATGGTATTGCAGTTATTATCGCACCGGGCGGCGGTTTTCATTACCTCGTTTATGAGCTTGAAGGGACTGCCGTAGCAAAAAAATTAAATGAAAAAGGAATAACTGCATTCGTTTTAAAATATCGGTTGGTGCACGAAGACCCCGTTCATCCGTACTATAACAAAATGATGGAAACAAGGAATTTTAAAATGCTAGATTCGGTGAGCGCACCTGTAATAAAACTCGCACTTCAGGATGCATTAACGGCTATTAAGTATGTCCGCCAACATGCAGCAGAATACAAAATTGATTCTAACAAAATAGGCTTCATGGGCTCTTCTGCTGGAGGAACTATTGCGATGTCAGTCACTTACAATGCTTTGGAAGAGAGCCGCCCAAATTTTGTGGCAGTTCTTTATGCTTATGCCAATGCTATAATCGGTTCCAAAGTCCCATCTGTGAGGACACCCATCTTTATTGCTTGTGCCAGTGATGACGAATTCGGTTTTGCCGCCCATAGTGTTCAAATCTATTCCAAATGGTTAGAGACTAATCAACCTGTTGAATTGCATATGTACGAAAGAGGAGGGCACGGGTTTATTATGAAGAAGCAAAATCTTCCGTGTGATACATGGTTAGAAAGATTTACAGATTGGCTTTCAATGCAATATCCTGTAAAGTAACAAAATGTACAGTTGATACTATATTTTAAGCAAAATTAACGAATAAACATATATGGCTTAGAGGAGAAATGCAGTAAATCGACAAACAATTGCAACAAATAAAAAACATTACAGCCAACTCGTCGGTTTAGTTAGTTGCCTCTTCAAACCCTGAAATAATTTCTGCAATGTAAAGAGAAACTAGTCCTGGAAAGATCCGGGACTTTCTGTTTATTGCAAGTTCATGATAGCTGGCAAAAGCTATAAGGGTTCGATGCCTTGGTTTAATCAACCAGGGCATCTTTAATGTAATTAGGAAATTAACAAAGCAATTAAATTAATAGTCTCCAGATTATTTTGTAATTTGTCTTATTAATTTATTCAATGACACTTTTTAAGTCTAATCCGCAGCATAGAGAGAAGTTAACCATTTGGCATGTACTCTCATTACTACCACTTTATAGGACCTTGTCAGACGGTAAGATGTGGAGATGGCTTGCTATTAATATTCCGATGAATATCGTAGGAAATGAATGTAACTTTACAAGTGAGATAGATATAATGGCAAGACTTTATGATTATCCAAATTCAAAAGAATGGATTTATAAAGCATGGGAAGTAAAAGCAAGTTTATTACATAAAGATGGCAGCATCAGCTCTCTCAAGGCAGGTAAAACAAAAAGGACAATTACTCAACTGAAAGCATACAGAAATTT
>JBARBF010000063.1:0-13815 GCA_049792755.1 Bacteroidales bacterium
TCATCTGTAGGCCATTTGGGGAACAGAGGTTCAAAGATATGACGGCTTACTTCTCCATGGAGACGACTAACTCCATTCACTGCTCCACTGCCTCTTATTGCCAGGTAAGCCATGTTGAATTTCTCTGACTGATTCCATGGATAGGCACGACCCAGAGCCAACAATTGCTGGCGCGAAATGCCAAGTTTCTTCTCAGCGTATTCGCCCAGATACTGATCAATGAGATTCGGTGAGAACAGATCAAATCCTGCTGCAACAGCAGTGTGTGTCGTAAAAATGTTACCAGGTCTTGTTGTTGCTATTGCATTATCAAAGGAATGACCTGTGTTTTCCATGAAATCTGCTGCACGTTCCAAAATTGCAAATGCAGCGTGTCCTTCATTGAGATGACACACTTCGGGATGTATTCCTAAAGCCTTCAGCAGACGCCATCCACCTATTCCTAACACCATTTCCTGCTTAAGCCGGAGTTCAGGTCCACCTCCGTATAGTTCACTCGTTATGCCACGGTGGATTGGGAAATTAGCCGCATCATTACTATCTAGCAGATAAAGTTTGATTCTCCCAACCCGCACCATCCATGTCCGTAACCATACAGAATAACCAGGCAGCTCAATTTTCAATCTTAACCATTCCCCTTTTGCATCACGTAATGGAACTACTGGTAATTGTCCCGGATCATTATAAGGGTAGAGAGCCTCCTGTTCCCCATTCTGGTCAATTTCCTGCCGAAAGTATCCCTGCTGATACAGTAACCCTATACCAACAACCGGCACTCCCAGATCGCTGGCTGCTTTGAGCTGATCGCCGGCTACATTACCCAGTCCTCCTGAATAGATTGGGAGTGATTCACTTAACATAAACTCCATGCTGAAATAAGCTACTGTTGTCAGAGCTGATTCCGGGAAAGTTTTTTGAAACCATGCCGGACCGGTTATATCCTTCTCCTTAGATTGAATAAGAGCATCAACTTTATTGCGAAAAACCGGATTAGACATTATTTTTTTAAACTTATCTTTTGATACTGTCTGCAGTACTACCCATGCATTATGCGTTGAATCCCATAAGTCAGGCTCAAGCTGATGCCAGATTTCATCGGCTGAATGATTCCAGGAACAACGCATATCAAGAGCAAAATCGGAAAGTGAATCAAATCCTTCAATATCCGATGAAACAATTCTGTAACCCGGCTTAATCAACTTTGTTTTTCCTTTCATGATTCTACTCAGAATTTATGGAATGAAAATTTAATTTTCAGCAAAGACTGGAGCAAAAAACTATAGTGGTGTTAATTAATGCCTGAGGAAGAGTTAATTGCTTTTTTTGGTAGGAACAATTAAAAGTGGTACAGGAGTATGATGTAAAACTTTTTCTGTAACACTTCCCATTAATATATTTTCCAGCCATTTCCGGCTATGTGATCCAACGACAATAATATCTGCATGCAATTCCTTTGCAGTCTCCAGAATAGCATCCGCAAAATCACCCTCTTTAACAATGGTTTGAATAGATTTATCTCCGAGATGTTCTCTCGATTTATCGAGATATTGAAGTGATGCATTTTTAAGTCCGTCAACACTATCTAATTGTACAGGACCCATATCCATATAACCATTAAATCCCATTATCGGAGAATATCCTGCTGTGGAATAAAACACAGGATCCGTTATTACGTGCAGCAATATTACTTCAGCATTCATGGATTTTGCCATTGAAAATCCAACCTCTGCCACTTTTTGTGCAGTTGGATTATAATCCAGTGCAATCAGTACTTTTTTCATATTATTATTTTTTTTTACTATGTCGTTTCTTAAGTCAAGAATTTAATTACTATTCTGAACTCAGGCATTAAATGCTCCCAAAGTCCAGATATCCTCTGCAGTCACACGTAAATGATAATTAGGAAATGACAGGACAGGAATATAAGCTTTGTTTATCATCTGGTGAGCAAAGTTGCCTAACAGCAAATTGGAAGCGCTTTTCTCCTGCTCAGTCATAATTGAAATAAGGTCAGCATTAACTGATCTTGCATAATCAAGAGTTAAATCAGTAAGGTTGCTCCCGTGAAGATGTTCGACCGTATATGGAATTTTATGTGAGTCAAGATAAGAAGCTACCTGTAATGCATAATGATGAAGCTTTTTTTCGATACTCTTTAAATTTGACAGTCGTATTGTAATCAGATGAATATTTGAACCAAAAGCTTTAGCCAGTTCAACAGTATATGGAACTTTCTCTCTTGTCTGAAAAGTGATATCAAGTGGTAATACTATGTTGTCAATATTTGAAGGTATTTTACTTCTTCTGACAGTGATCACAGGGTTTCTCGAATGAGAGGTAATTTTGTATGCATTGCCGCCAATGAACAACTCTTCAAAGCCAGACACACCGTGCGTTGAGAGCACTGTCAAAGCATCTTCATGCTTATCTGCCAGATCTGCAATTTCCTTAAATATCTTACCCTCTTTAATTATATAGCTCAATGTAAAATTTAAATTGACTTTCTCTTTATACTTTCGTAGTATATCTTCAAATTTTGTTTGTGCCAGTCGATTTTCATTTTCCATTTGTTTATAATAGTCACCGGTATTCTTTCCAATAACATGAACCAATAGAATATTAGCTTCGGTTTTAGTGGCCATCATCATTGCCAGATTTAAACCATTTAATGACTCATCTGAGAGATCAAGGGGAACAATAATTGTCTTCATAGTTTACTGATTAAATTTTCAATGTGTTGAATATTCCAGGTTCAATTCTACTGGATTTCTTGCCAAAGGACAAATGGAATAATTGTTAAAGATTTTCTAGAATTCATTTCATTAAATATTATATGCAACAAAACAACGGCGGTTTTGTTAGATGTTGATTTTTCGCGTAAATATGGTTTTTATTGCTTCTGAAGCCTCTACTGGGGCAGTTTCACCCAACTCATGAGAATCGTCGAGACTGAGTAATAATGTACTCAATTTTCCTTTCTGACTTTCATTCAGCAGATCATTTAAAACATGATGTGCTCCCTTGTTAAAAATAAAGGAGCTTTCCCCATCGCGAATCGACTTAAGCAATGGTAAAATAGAACGCCTGCCAATTTTAATTAGACCTTCCGCCGCTATCCATCTTATTTCAAATTCTTTATCATCAAGCAGATTAATCAAAAATGGAATCGACCTGCTGTCATCTATGAGCTCAACAATCTTAGCAGCTTCCATACGAAGAAAACTATTTTCGGAACTTAGTAGTCTGTTAAGTTTTGGGATAATGGGTTTCCCCATCCCTACGAGCGTACTCCTTGCAGTAAGTTTTTTTACAGAGTTTTCAGAATCCAACGATTCCCTAATAAGAGATGAGATGTTATCCGGAAAATCTTTAAGGCTGATATCTATTTCAGTAATGTCTTTTTTATTCATAATCTGAAAAAAATTCAAAGTTTGGCATTTACCTGTCGTCAACCACGCCATACTTAGCAGACGAGCTCATTTTTAAAATTATTCCTTTAATTTTAAGAATGAAATTTGAAGCGTTAAAGTTAATCTCAGGTGAACAGCTGAGCGTTATATAACTTTCAGAAAAAGTTACATCATTCACATATTTTCAAACCAAGTTCGACAATAAAATAGCCATCCATTAAGGTTCATTGAAAGTTATGAGGTACAACGATTTGAGGTTTGCATTCAGCACAAGAATAGTTTGTACATTGCTGCAGGTCAGGGTACTGAGCTTATTAATAAATGACAACACATTCCCATAATTTATCCTGAATATAAAGAATCCATTTTGAGCAATGAAATAAAAGTCTAAGCTCTCGTTTCAAGTTCTTTCGTATAGATTGAACTACACTCAAAATACCATGTTGCCAAATTAACATTTCCATCAAACAGAATTAATACCTAAGTATTTAAGGGGGACTGAAAAATTAAACTATTGATATAATCAGAAGTTCCATTTAAGCCGCAGAAACCCAAAATTAAAATGCTCTGTCTGCCCTTTCACAAGCTGTCCTGCAAATGATTGTGAAATTATTGAGAAATCGATATTGTTTGTTAAAGAGTAAGTAAAAGAGGGACCAAGAAATAAACCATTCAGTTTTGGGAAGTACATTCCTGCAAGGGAAACATTTAAAAGTGGTGTAATCGGATAACTGCCCTGAAGCATAAAGGTAACCTTGGTAAAAGACAGATTTTTAGCCGATAAGCTCTCGTTGTAAAAATCAACAAAATTAGTGACTCCTGAGCTTCTGTTCTGATTATATAACACTTCGAACTGAAGTGTAAAAGAATTTTTAAAAGTATAATCAGTCCCTAACGAGACTACCAGAATGCCAGTTGTGTCTGCGAAATTATGTTTTGGCTGAAAATATGAGATCTCTCCTCTGAATGATGCACCTTTGATATTACCAGACCATCCTGTTCCAATAACAAAATCCTGTTCATTCAATATTCCACCAAGGAATTGAATATCATAATTCCACTTGTTAAAATGGTACAGGAAAGCTGAAGTAACCTTCTTGTTATTATCGGCTTTAACAGCAAATTCGAAAGCTGAAGTATTGGAAGTGTAATATTGTAGCCTGATAGCGTCGCTCCCCGGTTTTTCAACATAATCAAAATCGAAAAAGGAATAAGCATTGAAAAGGTCATTAGGATTCCAGGTAAAGCACTGTCCCCAGTTGATACGTTGTCGTCCGATTGTAAGTTGAAATTTATTTTTGGTGTAATCGATATAAACTCTGTCAATCTTCGAATTGAGCAGATATGAATTGCCTTTCGAAAGGTTATCTGATAGTTTAAAAAAACCATTATCGGTATCGATCATTTTTGCATATCCGGGAATCGTCGAAACTGATTCCCCAATAATTAATCTGTTTCGCATTTCCAATACAGCTTTAAAATTATCTGTCTTGCTGTCCCATCTGAAATTCAACCGATTATGAATCAGATTATCAATTGTCCAGTTGTCAATTAAACGTTGGAACATAAATGATTGCATATTTGTGATATACCCGTTTAATGACCATCTCGCAGGTATAGTATCCTGACCTGCCATTGAAACCGGAAACAGGATAAGTAAAATAAAAACCAATCTCAGGTGCTTACTTACAGATATCGGAAATGATTGCGCCATCCAGAAGTGTAATTACACGTTTTGCTTTATTCACAACCCTCTGATCGTGTGTTGAGAAAATAAAAGTAATATTCTCTTCCTTATTCAGTTTTTCCATGATATCCAGGAGATTTTCAGTCGATCTGGAATCAAGGTTTGCAGTGGGTTCGTCTGCCAGAATGAATTTTGGCTTTGATGCTAATGCCCGCGCTACTGCTACTCTTTGTTGCTGGCCACCGGAGAGTTTATTCGGACGACTGTTCATTCTGTCTTCTAAACCTACTGCTTCGAGAAGCTCATTAGTTCTTCCTTCTCTTATTGCCTTTGGCTTATTTTGCAGCTGCATAATAAACTCAACGTTTTCTTTAGCAGTAAAAACCGGTATAAGATTATATGCCTGGAAAACAAAGCCTATATTATTCATCCTGAAATCAGTCTTTTGCCTGCTCGACAGTTCATTTATTTTCACACCATCAATAATTACTTCACCCTTTGTAGGATCATCAAGGCCACCAACAATATTCAGAAGTGTAGTTTTGCCTGAGCCGGATGGCCCCACAACGGCTGTAAACTCGCCTGATTCAATTATGAGATCTATCCCGTTTACAGCATGTACCGGCATCGATTTCTCATCATAGACTTTGTACAAACCTTTAATTTCAATAATGCTCATATCTAAAATTTTAAATTGTTCCTGATTCTATTGGGTTCTTATTGCTTCTGAGGGATTCAGCTTTAAAGCTTTATAAGCCGGGTACATAGCGGATACAATTCCCGCTATTATAACCAATATGGCAGTGGTGATCATTGACGTTGAATCTATTACAGGATAGATATATGCCGAATAGCCAATTTCGGCGAATGCTTCTTTCCAGAAAAAGAGATTAATTCCTCCTTTCTCAAAATATCTGGTGACTGCATACGCGATAATGATCCCTGTAACACCTCCAGTAAGGGCAAGAAAGACTGTTTCAAGCATTATCATTGCAAATACTCTCAACCTGTTCATTCCAATTGCCATTAACATCCCTAATTCCCTCACCCTTTCCATTATCACCATCAGCATGGTATTTATAATTCCAAAACACAAGGCAATAAGGATAACTATTATAAATATATACATGTACTGGTTCATTATACTTACCAGGTAACCGGCCTCAGGGCTAAGCTCTTGCCAGTCTTTTACTTCAAGCCCTGGCAAGTACCCGGAAATTGTTTTTGCGGTAATGTCTGTATTTTCATTCTTATTCAATAAAATGGCAATCTCGTGTGCTTCAGACCCTTTAAGACCTGTCAACCTGCTTAAGTCACTGTTCCTGACAAATATATTTGCCTCGTCAAATATCATATTGTCAGTTCTGTATATTCCCACAACCCGGAACGCCCCTCCGGTAATATTCTTATTAATATCCTGAACCGTAATAATGATTTTATTTTTTAAACCGACTTTCAGCTTTTCAGCCAGTTTTTCGCTAATGAATACAGGGTTCTTGTCCGTGCTATCTATGTACCTTCCATCAACAATTTTGGAACTCAGGTTGGTCACTTTGCATTCATCTTTCGGATCAATACCGGTTATCTTAACGCCAGTTCCTGTTTCTGCCGATGCCACCATAGAGTTGATAATTATCCTTTTGCTTGCAGCAACCACATCCGGAGTTTTTTTCACCTGAGTCAATATACTGTCAGCATTAAGCATCAAAAGAGAAAACTGATCATTGTCTAGAAAGCCGGGTTGATGAATCTGAATATGAGACATTTCAGAACTTATAATAGACTGAATCCGGTCATTCACCATCCCATTTGTAAATGCGGTGATGAATATCCCTGCAAAAATCCCAAGTGCTACTGCAGAAATAATTATAAGGCTTCTGAGTCTATTGCGCCACAAATTTCGCCAGGCAAATGAAGAAATCATTACTTTAAAATTAAATAGTTAACTATGCAAAGCTTTAATAATAATAAGCCTGTTTATATTAAATACAGGGTAAAGACCAATTATAAGTGTAAAAATCAGGATAGTGATAGCCTGATGGTAATAAATAGACGGAATCATTGAAAAAGACATTACCGGGTCAAAGCCCATCTGGAGCATGGTATCAGCTGCCTGGCCTGTAATGGGTATAGGATGCAGGGTAAAATACCAGGTGATTGGTATACTTGCGGCAATCCCGGCGATAACACCGGTAAATCCTAATAAAATTGTTTCAAGGACCAGAACATAGCTGAGCTTGTACTTCTGCATTCCGATTGCCACGATCACACCGAACTCTTTTCTCCTCTCTGCCATCATCATCATAACTGTCCCAAATATTCCGAAAGCAATAATCATATACAGCACTCCTTTGATAATCACGCCTGAAGCGCGGTCACTATCAATCTGTTTTAACAGGATACTGTTTATTTCTTTCCAATCCATAACTTCATAATCAGTTCCCAGACTTGAAATAAGATCAATTTTAACTGCAGGCATTGCATTATTGTTCTTTACCATAATAACAACAGAAGTAAGCCTGTCAGGTGCTGAGAACAGATCCTGGCAATCAGCTATATTCATATAAACCACTGTTCTGTCAAGTTCCGGCGACGGTTGCTTAATTATGCCACGAACAGGATATTTTCCAGCAGCTCCCACACCGTGGTATCCCTGACTTAGCAATACGACAGTGTCACCTGCCTCAAGCTTAAGGTACCTGGCAAGTGTGCTTCCAAGCACCACTCCGTTATCATGGGGGATAAGATAGTTTCCTTTAATTATCTTTTTCGAAAGATTGGTGATGGCATCTTCTTCTATTGGTGCAATCCCTATTACCATCACACCCTTAGTAATTTCTTCGGAGGAAGCCAATGCATAGTTTTCCAGTCGTGGAGTAGTTGCTGTAATCCCTTTCACTTCTGACAATTTATGCCTGACCAGTGAATATTCCAGGGAGTTATTAATTACTTTATCCTTCCAGTATCCTTTGCTGTGAACCTGGATGTATCCCGAATAAAAATTTACAATGGTTTTGATATACTGTGCGTAAGAGCCTTCCTGCATTGAGCTCATAATTGTCGATAAGATCACTCCGAAAAAGATCGATGCAGTGGTGATCAGTGTTCTCCGCTTATTTCGCCATAAATTACGCCATGCCAGTTTGAGGTAGTCTTTCATAAGAACTGATGAATTTATTATTTTACTGACTTCATGTTCTGCTGAGAAAAAAAGCTTTCAGAAATTGGTTGATTAAATATCATACTGTTTATTACTAGTACGGTTTTATTACCTTTTTTGTTTACCGGATCTATCTCCAGCTTTGTCGGTATTTCACGATCACCCATTCTTTTAATATCAGATGCATTCATCACATTTACAAGGGTAGAGTCTTCATCATAGTATTCGGCTTCCCACTGGTTAAAACCGTCGACTGTGATCCAGGTAATAACCTTACCCCAGGTTACCGCAGCATCGGGCAACGGGATAAGCTCAATTTTATAACATTCCATGTTTCTCACTTTTTCTCTGCCTAATAATTTCTGAGAGTAGTCAGTGACAATCGAAGATTCCTTTACAAGGTCATCATTTGTGTAATCCGAACCCATCCACGATTGCATCATCATTGATGGCGGGATTTTAATAACCCGTTCAATTGATGGAACCCAGTTCCACATATCGTTCTGTCTCTTCAGGAACACCTGTCCTTTTTCTTTTGCAGGAGCTGTTATATATATCAATGAGTATTCAGTTCCTTTTGACCAAGATTTTAATGTAATACTTCTTGTCCAGTCAGGACGTACAATTTTAAGAGTCATAATGCCCTGGCTTGTTTGTCCCCTTCCTTTGTCATCAGCTTTTTTGACAATCTCCCTGGCCATAAAGTCCTGAGAATATGCAGTATGAAATGATACGGCTAAAATGAATCCAACTATGAATACTTTTTCAGATATATTGTGTTTCATCCTGACCGATTTATAAGCCAGATTGTACCTAATTAAACTATTAGCGTCCATAATATTATTATAAATCACGAATAGCTTTGTAAACTTACAAAGTTAAATTCAATATGTTCATAATTCAGTTAGTCTTGAAGGTATTTATGAATCTCTTATGAAAGGAATTCTGTGTTCTGAGATTTACATTAACTGAGTTAGAAAAGAAATTTATTCTTCTTTATAAATAAATTCATTAACCTACCAACTTACATACCAAATAATAATTGATAATACTCTACAAACTATAAATTGCTTATTAATTATCTGTAGCTTAATTGGATAGAGCATCTGGCTACGGACCAGAAGGTTGGGGGTTCGAGTCCCTTCAGGTTCACTGAATTAAACAAAGAAACCCTTGTAATTTAATCAATTACAAGGGTTTTTAGTTTTCAGCTCAACTTAATTACACCTAATTACATCATTCAACTGGCTAAATGCCAGGTAAAAATCAATTTAAAAAGGTGTAAATATTAATCTGCAGTCCGTTTGAATTTTAGGAACTTCGTCTAAGTGTTGAAAAACTATCTCGTCCCAGAAAAACCTTACATTTTATTAATTGTCGATGTTCCTTCCTACTTAGGAAGTCATAAGGAGTTTGAATGTAGTTTTCTAATTCAGGTATATTATAGTTTAAACCTGTAAATGCATATAAAATATCCTAAATACTATTAAAATTGCTTGAATATTTTATATTAAATAACTATTTTATATGTAAAAAGTATTTATTATCAAGCTGTTATTCTGTACACCAAAAAACAAGTTATCTTGCTTCAATGATAAAATGCATATCTAGTGATTAGCCAAAAAAATTATTCTTTCAATTTAATTTTCAATCATAGAAACATTTTTTTCAAAATCGTAAAAAGTCTTTCGCATTACGTCGGATAAGAGAAGTTTATAATTTATAAATGAATCAAGTCGTGACTGGTATGCCATGTTCAATCTTTCACGCTCAAGAGCCATTGCCTGACTGTCAATATCTCCGTTTGCATATCGTTGCCTTGAAATTTCGAAGCTCTTTTCAGCTACTACAACGTTTTTCTCAAGCAACTGCAACCTCTTCAGATTATTCTGCAATTTATTTACAGTTGTGCGGATATCGCGTTCGATGGTAACTTTATCTGCATCCTGCTGTATTTGATTTATTTTCAGAGTGGCCAGTGCACTGTTAACTTTTGCTCTGTTCTCACCCCAGTCTATTATTGGAATACTTACAGTGAGTCCAACACCGAAACTACCCCGCCTACTCATCATATTCTGCCATGAATAATCTAGAGATGATTCCAGTGGTATCGCCAGGTCACTCTTATTGACACCGATAAAATTATAGTTCAATAATATATTACCGCTTATCCTTCCTGCAGCTTTTCTTTTCCTTATCTCCATCTGTGATAACTCTATCTGTATCTCATTTTCTTTAAGTTCTAGACGGTTTGCAAGCGCCAGAGCGACAGCTTTTTCCGGGTCGACATATATCTGGTTGTAACTCAGGTCGCTTTTAATTGCTACGCTGTCAGTAAGGTTGATACCTAGTTTTTCTTTAAAGAGGGAGACCTGTGCAAAATAATCCAGGCAGTTGATATCATAGTTATTACTGGCTTCGCTTAAATCAACTTCCATCTGAAGTGCCTCGACTTCACGGATTAAACCGGCTTTGAATTTGTTCTGGGCAATATTATACGCCTCCTGTTGTCTCTTAAGGTTCATCTGAGCAATGTTCATCAGCTCATGATAGGAAAGCAGATTAAAAAAGGCCTGACTTATATCATATACTAGATCCAGCTCCGCTCTCTTCAACTGCTTTGATGACAGATCATAGGCAAGTTTGGCCTGTTTAAATCCCATCTTTAGCTGATTATATCCAAAGAATGCAGCTATAGGCTGTTGTAATCCTATACTTGAAGAAATTTGTGCATTCCGGTCATGAGCATAGTAGTCTGCAAAACTTTCCGCCCCTGAGGTAATATACAGGAAGCCATCCGTAGGAAGAGGTTGGTTGATCGTCAGAGTGCTGCTCAGCTGGTTCTGGCGCACCGGGTAAAAACTAATCCCGGCGCTATCCTGAAACTGATTTACTGTTTCGGTGTACTGGGGTATTGTAAGATTCATATTAACATGCGTTTTAAGGCTGCTGTTTGCCGCTTTCAGATCGAAGGTGGCTTTCTTCATATTCTGCTTTAACATAAGCATTGTCTTACTTCTCTCTTTAGCTAATTCAATACTAGACTCCAGATCAAGATTGTAAATCTGCTGTGAAAAAATGAACGGAGTAATTGAAATTAAAAGCAATAAAACTGGTATTGATTTTTTTAATTGATGCATTGGAATTCTGGTTACTGGTTACTGGTTACTGATTACTGGTTCTGGTTACTTGGTGCTGGTTACTTGTTACTTGTTGCTGGTTGCTTGGTGCTTGTTGCTTGGTGCTTGTTGATCGGGCCTGATCTCTGATCTCTGGTTTCTGGTCCCTGGTTCCCTCTCTCCTCATTCCTCACTCCTATTCGCTTCTTACCCTATGCCCTGAGCCCTTAGCTCTGAGCACTGTGCTATTATTCATGGCGGATTGATTCAATTGGTTTCAGGTTTGCTGCATTTTTAGCCGGTAAATATCCGAACGTAACTCCTACAATCACAGAAAAGCCAAAAGCAATGATTATTGAATACAAAGTAATGCTGGTCTTAACATCCGTTGCAAGAGATATTCCGAGCGACAGTGATATACCGAATATTACCCCGATGATACCTCCGGAGATGCTCAGAACTACGGCCTCTGTAATGAACTGGCTCATTATGTCGGACTTCCGTCCACCGATTGCCCTTCTGATTCCTATTTCATTCGTCCTTTCCAGTACTGATGCCAACATAATGTTCATTATACCTATGCCTCCAACTATCAATGATATGGCTGCAATTGAAGCCAGTAGAAGGTTGTATATCCTTCGCTCCTTTTCTTCCTGCTTTAATAGCTCATAGGGAACAATTATGCTGAAATCATCATTACTGAAATGGCGCCGCATCAGTATGCTCCTGATAACTGCAGCTGATTCCACGAGACGGTCTGATTTATCAAGCTTAACAGTAAGCTGCTTTACCTCACTGGAAAACTGATTATCCCTGGGGATCCTTCTGGTGAAGGTTGAGAGAGGAATATAAACATCGTTATTCAGGTCGCGCGCAGCCAGTTCGCCTACAGTTTCGGTAAAAAGTGCTTTGTTTTGCATTACACCGATAACTTCAAACCATTGATCGCCTAATTTTACGCTTTGGGAAATCGGATTATCATATCCGAATAGTGACCGGGCAACTGCTGAGCCGAGAATACAAACTTTAAGTTGCCGCAGATAATGGTCCTCAGTTAAAAACTGACCTTTATCTGTTTGATAATTAAGTATTTTCAGAATTGATGGTGTTATGCCAATTACTGTGGATTTAGATGATTTATCAGCATATTTTGCTTCCATTTTTGCTTCGGACTGGGGAGCAACGTCTAAAACACCCGGAACAATTTCACGAATTGCATCTGCGTCCTTTATTGAAAGCCCCTGAGAAAATTTTAGTCTCACCGCTTCGAGTTCAGGATCGGTCAAATCTTTATCACGAACTATAATATTGTTTATTCCCAGATCCTTGTATTTTGCGATAGCTTGTTTTTTTGCTCCCTCACCGATTGAAACCATTGCTATGACTGAAGCGGTTCCAAAAATGATCCCAAGCATGGTGAGAAATGAGCGGAATTTATGGTCAATCAAGCCTAGTCTGGCAATATTTAAATTTTCTGCATAATGCATAACTAAAGATTTTTTGAATTTAAAACATCACTAAAAGGCACAAGTTTCTGGCCGGGTTTTATTTCACCGGTTATGACGGTATGATTAATATTTGAGGCACCTGACTGAACCTCAACCTTCCGTACTGACCCTCCTTTTTTAAGAAAAATATAAGAATGACCTCTTTCTTTCAACAGGCAGCTATTGGGTACAAACATATTTTTGTCCGATTCATAAAGAATATACTCACAATTTACAGTCATACCGGGTTTAAGTCGAAGATCTGATTCATCAATACCAACGACTACATTAAAGACTTTTTCTTTATCGCGAGCCACACATATTTTACTGATTCCGGTTATACTTCCGCTAAAAGGTACAGAAGGAAGGGCATCAAGCCTGATAATAACCTTCATTCCTTTATAAACTTTTTTTACATCTGATTCATTTATATATGTTTTTACTTTCATCCAGGTAACATCGGGAATACTTGCCAGTATCTGGCCCTGATAAGGAGTATCGCCTACTTTCCACATCTGGGGGTTGTCTGTCCAATCATTAACTGCGACCTGAAATATGCCATCAAGCGGTGACCTCAGGAGAAATAGTTTCAGCGCTTCTTTTGCATTATTCAGCTCATTTTGACGTTGTACTACTTTGATTCTCTGAATATGCCGGTCAAAATTATCGAGTCTGGGTTTGAGTTCCAGATTACGCTTTACCTTATTAAGTTTTATAGTCTCCTGTTGAAACTCAAGCTCTGTAATTCTTTTTTTGACATCGGTATCGAATTTGCTTCTGTCTACTTCAAGTTTTTTCAGGTCATATGCGGCCTGTTCACTTTTAAGTTGAGCACTAAGGTCCTGTATATTATTTTCACTCTGAACTACTTGTTTTTTTGCATCTGCCAGCTCATTTTCCAGCATATCTTCCCTTTCAATAATAAACTTATAAACAGATGCAGGATCCAGTT
>JBARBF010000064.1:0-90661 GCA_049792755.1 Bacteroidales bacterium
TCATCGTAACTTAAAGGCCAATTATCAAGGGTGCTGCCTGGTACGGCGCCATATTTCGTCTTAAGTTGAAAGTCCTCAGGCTGATATCTCCAGGCCATTGCTCCGTAGCTAACTGTCCCGCTACCTACACATGCAGCATTATTTCCATAGCTCCAATCGTTCGGAAAGACCTTTCTCCATCCATTCTTCCCGTCAGGAGCCATTCTCCAGTTGCGCTCATTATCAGGACCATAACCACATTTGAGAGGAAAAGTCCGTTGAGAAGTCAGTTCATCATCCCCATGTTCATCGTAGGTATGCCATCTTCCACGTTCAAAGAGTACCACAGTAAGACCTCCGGTTGCGAGTTCCTTTGCTACTACACCACCACCCGCTCCGGCACCGATCACAACCGCATTTACATGTCTATTTGCCATTTTCATAGGATTTAGGATTGTATTTACGCCAGCTTAAATCATTATACCTGTTTTGTCCTATAACTTTAGGATAATCAAGTCCAAGCATACGATAGCTGACAAATCCGCGGTTTCCTCCATGAACAAGACTTCCATAAAAACCTTGCAAAGAATGCTGCCTGACCATTTCAAAGAAATTAGCGGACGGGTGGTCCTTCCAATAATCATCGGAAAATTTACCTGCTTCCATATTCTCAAGCAGTGACGTTTGTTCTGCAAAAGGAAGTTCTTCAAACTTTTTACCCTTAATCAGAATTACAGTTTTTTTAAAGGCGGCAAGACCTTCCCGATATTCAAGCTGATGGTTCCGGTAATAAGTATCAAGTTGCTTATCAATAAAATTCGACACATTTGCCCATTTTCCACCTGGAAAATCATCAGTTGGAATTATCTGTTCAACAATTGAATCAAGCAGGGTAATTTCATCTTCATCGAGATAGCGCCAATTACTTATTTTGCTTTTACAGGCAGTATTAAATGAGATGAGCACTGCGGCTGTTCCACCGGTACAAAGCCTTACAAATTCTCTTCGTGAAAAAGACTGGTTTATCATTTATTAGGATTTTAAACTTATCTAATTTAGCATAAATAAAATAAATACTATACTCAAACAGACTAATAAATATAACCCGTATCAAAGTCAGGTATTAATAGGCAGAAGAGGCTTTTGGTTGACGATTGTTTGATTATTACAACTTATTTACTCTTCATCAGAACAACACCTTTAATAATTATTAAAATGACTATCGGCAATCATAAATAAGAAATTGTAAAACGCTTGAAATTCAATTTATTTACCCCATCTCCAAGGGGAGTAAATTGAATTTCTTCGCTCCCCATGGGGCCGGGGTAAACGAAGAACCGGAGCGAAGCGGAGCTCGGCGAAGCCAAAATCAATGGGTTTTTATACATGATTCCTGATAGTCATAATTTTTAAAATTAAATTGTCGATATTTGATATGGGAAATAAGAAGAAACGCCTTAACCATTAATTAATGATTACCAGCAACAATAAAACCTCAATCTCCGGGAAAAACCTGTTCATTATCATTTTCCTGTGCTTATCTTTTTTGACCCATTCTGTCATCAAAGGAGAGTGTACCATTACTCATCAGGTTGAAAATAATGGCCAGATTATCCATATACAGGAAGTTTACAAAACAGTTGATACATTCAAACTTAAGATTGATATTTTTTATGCTAGTCAATCGTTTGAAAGAGAGAATAATACAGCTATTGTTTTCTTTCATGGAGGTGGTTGGGCCTTTGGTACCCCGGGTGAGTTCTTTACAACCTGTGAGCGATATGCGAGAATGGGGATTGTGACGTATTCTGTAGATTATCGGTTGTCAGTTGAAAATGGGGTAACCCCAAATAAATTGATCAGCCCGATCGAATCTGTAATGGATGCAAAATCGGCTATGAGATGGGTTCGCGAAAACGCCGGGAAATTCCACATTGACAGAAATAAAATAGTTGCTGCCGGTCAGTCTGCCGGTGGTCACCTCGCATTATGCACAGCTATGATTGATGATTACAGTGAAAAATCAGATAACCTTAGTATAAGCTGCCGCCCGGATGCAATTCTGCTTTTTTCAGCATGTGTAAATGCGGTGGAAGGCTGGTGCGACCGTTTGCTGGCTGACCGCCGGAATAAAATATGGAGCATCTCTCCAGCCCATAATATAAAAAGAGGAATGCCTCCGATGATCGAGTTCCATGGTGAGTATGATGAACAGGTTCCTGTCTGGACCGTGCAATTCTTTAAAGACGCAATGAATAAGGAAGGCAATTATTTTGAACTGCATACATATGCGGGAATGAGGCACTATCTGGGAGAGGGAAACCCAAAATATTCACGCTACTTTAATGATGAAATACTAAAGATTGCAGATGATTTTCTTCGAAAATATAATCTCTTGGATTAATACTCCTTCAACTGTTATTATTCTTATTAAAAACGGGAATTTTATATCTGATTATTTACTAAAAAATGTCTCTTCTTGAAATAGATTGTTACATTAAAAGGTCTTTCAACTGGCTCCAACTTTCAATGCTTAGAGGTAACAAACAGGATAAGCAGGAATAAGTAGAACGAAGCGATCCGCGATCAATTAATTATTTACTCCTGCTTCTTACAGTTACCACCTGCTTTTTCCATGATGAAGGTGAAACAAGTATCTCATTACCACGTGATTTTACCCCATCTGTAACCAGGTAATTCAATAGGGGAGAAGAACTGCCGCGCGTACGCACTGCCTCTGAATTGAATAAATCCACATTGGGTATTTGCTCATCCAGGGCCAGCAATATATAATGATCATAACCGAAAGGTGGCGCAACTCTGAATAATTGACGCCTGCCCAGAAATATGGTATCAGGCAACTCATCACCTATGGGATAGTGGTTTTCAACATTCGACAGAGGAAACATCAGAGTACTTTTACCCCTGCTGTCGATTGATGAAACATAAACAAATCGTCTGGAACCATCCCAGTTTTTTGCATTAACAGTGTCCTTTACCAGGATAAGCCCATAGATTTCATTCCCCATGATACTGCCGGATGAAACAACTTTTCCGGTAGCAGCGTTTCGCAACGCCAGGTAATAGGGGAATGTGCCATCGTCAGGAGGTGAAGCCAGGGTTAGCCACGCTTTTATTTTTGCAATACGATCAGAGTACTCCATCAGCGTATCAGCAGCCTTTTTCAAGCCGTCGGGTTCCTCGCTTAACTTAACAAAATTTGTTCTTACAGGAAGCACTGTTAAGCTATTAACAGTCGTTGGTGTTGCGGAGATAAAAGCATATTCGATAACGTCATTGTAGAACCTGCCGCTTAAAACATAATCAGCTTCCGCTGAATTTTGTGTCACAGAAATAGATAAATTCCTTTTATACAGTTTATTAAGGATGATACCAAGACTTTTAAAAGCAGGCAGCGATAAAAACACCTTACCTCCTGAAGGCAGAGTCTGATGAACTAAAGAACCCGATAATCCTTTTCCCAAGGTTATTGATTCTCCGGTATCTTTATGTAACATCCAGCTTTTACCGTTATAAAAAACTGTATGAATGCTGTCGTCAATAGTGGGGTCAGTTATAAGTTTTATCCTGTTATTGGATTTTAAAGTGCTGTAAAACGAGTGTGCTGAGAGGCTTAGTGCATTATAATCAACTTCTGATGAAGGGATATAAACTTTCAGGGCATTTTGAGCTTCAAGAGCCCATTCAGTAACCTGAAACATATCTCCCGCCTTTATCTTGCTGAAGTCCCCTTTGATCACCTTTGCCAGTGAACTGTTAGCTCCGTTTACCTGGGTAACTTTGATCAGAAGGGTATCCTGGTCATATATTTTCGTAAGTTTGCAGTTTGTCCTGATGCCTGAAATATACCCGCCCTGAAGGGTAATACTGTCTCTATCTTCGTTTTTCAGAACAGCGACTGTAAATGTATTTGGGACTGATTCGCGTGGCAATCCGGTAAGAGTGGAATTCTTTCTGCGATCATTTCCTTCAAAAACCGGTTCCTGCAATTTGCCGTTATACTTGATTATAGCCCGGGTACTTTCAATTATTTTGATAGCAGGGGCATTTGGGGGCAATGTCATTAATGCCTGAATCAATGCAAAGGTGAAAGCTCCGTGAGGATTTCCCTGCTCATCCTCCTGCTCTTTGGCAGTTTCTTCATCCTGAGCCGCCGAAATAATCAAAACGTTTTCAGACACCAGATCATGGGGGATTACAGGATCATTCACCCGGGCATTGGGAACAGGTGCCAGATACCTTGATTTCGGTTCATGGTCAGCCAGTCCCCTGCTTATAGAACCACTATGGCAACTATCAAAAATAGCGGTCAGAATTACACCTTTTTCTGAAAGCTGGTAAAAAAGCTCATTAATTTCTTTGTCGCGGATATCCGCTGCCCCAAGGTAAGCATCCGAAGGGACAATAGTTTCATCTTTTTGGTCAGCTTCACTGCTGGCAATATTCCTGATCTGTGAACCATGTCCTGCGTAGTAAATAACCACTATATCACCCTTTTGTGAAGTCTCTGTCAGGCGTTTTATACAGTTAATAATACCTTCCCTTGTCGCTTTCTCATTGGTAAGAAGGCTTATGTGATCTTCGCCAAACCCATATTTTGACGCAAGCAATGTTTTGATTGACATTGCATCATTTACGCAACCATCCAGATTAATCCATGAAGTCCTTCCCGAGTTGACCTGGGTAACATTCCCGGGCAAGTATATATCAATTCCAATAATTAAAGCCCTCCTGGTTCCCTCCGCAGATAACGGGCCGGAAAGTAATATAAATAATATGATGAATAAACAGGAAAAAAGTTTATATGGGTTTTTCATAAAGGTCGATGCATTATTTGTTGAATTAACTCAGTTCAAACTTTGATTAAACCACTTACCATTATGAGCAAGCATTACTTAGCCTTCGTTTTACTGGTTTTACCAGACTGAGGAATATTGGCTCCTGCCTGTTCGATAATTTCTGTCGAGTTATCAAACAACATTTTCTGTACAAAATTTGGCCGGGAAGATTCATTAACTTTTACCACAATGTTATACATTCCCTGCCCGTAGGAAGGTTTTATCTGACGTTTCGAATCATAATAATAACCGAAAGAGCGGGGAACAAGGAATGACCGGCCAGTGATGGTGTTATTCTTTACATTGGTATAAAACTTGTCATGGGCGGTATCTGTCTTGTCCAAAGGTATATTACGGAGAGTAAGATAGAATTTCCCGACCGGGATATCATTAAAAATGACTCCTTCGCGGGTCACATAGGAAGAAGTAAAAGTGATCTCAAAGTCCATGTTTAAACTCGGGTATTCCGGAGCCATAAACCATGACAACGGCTGATACCATTTCCTTGCCATGATTTTGGCTTTCGCGTAATTTACTTTTAGTTCGTCGAGTTTCAGTTTAAACACTGAATTGTTGATGATTTCGTATGCATTATTTTCATCTACTCTGAATTTTGCATATACGGCAGTATCGGTCTTCCCGAGGTTATCTTTAAAGCGTCTAAGAAAAGTAAACCCGTCGAACTGCATTCCGGTAGGATCCATAGCGCTGCTTTCGGAGATCTGGTCATAAAAATAACATTGCCCTACCGAACTCTGATAGCTGGCTGAATATTTATTTTTTTCTTTATCCACCAGCGTAATAACCCCGTTAACTGCTGTAGAAGCTACCTTCCCTATAATATCCACCATGCCTCTGCTTTTAGATTCTGAGGCGAGTTCAGGTGTATTCTGAGGCTTCATTGTTGAATATTTTATCAGGTTTGCATCTTCTTTAACCTTAAGAGCCACTGATTCGCCTTCTACCTTGGAAGAATACTTATTGGCGGCGCAACCCGAAAAGAGGATTGCAAATCCGGCAAGAAAAACAGTTAAAAGAAATCCTTTAATGTCAAAGGAAAGAGTGAATATTTTCATCATTCAGATATTTTCTGACAAAATAATGGTATTTTAAAACTTTTTTCCGGATGCGTATACCAAACGTCTGCATCACTATTTCTTAAAATAAAAATCACCAGTTAATTGTGACCATTCCTGCGGACTTTGTGCTCCGTTGCTGCGTTTCTGAACCTGAACCCGTGTCTTTTTAAATACACTTTCAATCGGTTGTGGAATAGTCATTTGTTTAACTAATTCCTCTGTAAAAAGTCCATTTTTCCCGCTTCCGTCTGATGCAGTGGAACCTTCTGAGGTTGCAAATGATATTATTGTCCCGCTTGTTGGATTTATTGCTTTGAATCCACCTTCTCCGCCTCTTGTCCAACTTCTGAAAGGGTTACTTCTGCAAGCGTCCAATATCACAATATTTACATTATTGGGATATTTTTCAAATTCCTCAACAACGTAATTAACCTGAATTGCCTCAAATTTACAATCGCTTTTATCCTTTAATTTTGCGTCAGTTGGTATTAAGTAATTTATGCCGTCAACCTGTAGTCCATGACCTGCATAATAAAAAAGGGCAACATTACAATCAGGCAGTTGCTTACTGAAATCTCTGACAGCTTGTTCCATTGATTGTTTATTTGCATCAATTCGTTTTATTACTTCAAATCCAAGGTTTTGTAAAGTTGCTGACATTAAATTAGCGTCATTTGCCGAATTTTTTAGAGTCAGGCCTGCACCATAATTTGAATTACCGATTACCAAAGCCAATCTTTTTTCCTTGGTCATTACGGGATTGTCGTTTATCGCAACAGCATTATTTGCCGCTTCTGATTGCCTGTTCACATTAAAAGAGAGAGAACCTGTATGATTATTTATATCAGTGGCAATTACAGTTATAGTATTTTCACCGGCGGCAAGTTTTACATCTTGTTGAAAATCTCCGTTTCCGTTTACATTTGCTTCTATTCCATTTATGGTAACTTCATTAATTCCTTTACCGGAGGAAGCCTTACCTTTGACTGATATTTCTTTATTTGTCTCAATTATTTCTACACCCCTGCTGAATGATGGTTCGTAGATGGTAATTTCCGGTGGGGTATTATCAGCTAAATTATTTTGTGCTTCAATGTAAGATACTTTTAAATACTCAGCCTGAAGAGTCAAACCACCTCCGCAATAAAATCCAACCTCATCACCATAAAATGACTCGAAAGGGACAGAGGAAATGAGATGTTCATTGATGAAAAAGTAACATTTGTCATCCACTTTTCTCACCGTCAATTTATTCCAATCAGATTTGTTTACATAACGTGCAGGGGCCCAATCTTTATAGTTTATAAAATTACTGCCGGGGGTATCCTTTTTTTGTATTTTAAAAAGACCACGGGCATCGATAAAAAAGAAATATCCTTGTGAATTTCCATCTTTATAACCCCAGATCAACGCAAAGGCCTTAAATACCGAACCTCCTGAATATTTTACCCGCGTTTCAATTTCCCAATTTTTATTCTGATTGAGATCCGAAACAGGTATGCATTGTAAACCTATATTATTTTTATCAGGAACTTTTATCTGAAAAGATCCGTTTTTTATTTTATAATCAGCTGAATTATCTGATGAATTATCCAGTGCCCATTTATTGTCATTATTCTTAAAATTCTCATTAATAACATTTTTCTTTAAATTCTCAGGGTAATCATTATAATTTAATTGTGAAACAGATACAATTGTTGAAACAGGAAAAAGTAGCGATATTAATAGTACTTTTTTCATGGCATAATCTTTAAATACTCCCCTTTCTAAGGCCACCAATTTACAAAAATAAGTTTTCTTTACTTATGATTGTTCTTTTAAAATATCTCTTTATGATGTGGAAAAGCCGTTGCGCATGACTATCGTTGGCCAGACCACCTGATTAGCTGGATTATTACCTGCAAATACCATCGGTCCAATCAAAAAGCTCATTCAGGTCGTAATCACCACTTTGTTTTGTCCCATGGAAGTGCAAGGGTTACATTAAATCCCTTGTTTTGCAGATATGATCATATATAGGATCTTCCATCTTCTATTCCGATTTCTGTAGTAACATTGGAACAATTGATCAGGGAATCAGTTATATCAAATCACAATATGGGGACACCCTTTTTCTGACTTTTTCGGGGGAAACTTGTGTAGGATTAGGTGGGGTAATGAAAACTCATTCATATACTCCGTATAATTCGGTATAACCAATTTAAATGGTTTTAACCAAATTATATGAACATATCATATTTCAAACTGTTGTAATAATGGAGACTTGAAACCAGTTAAATCAACGGGGACGCTGAAAACTGATTAGAGTAGGCATAAAATTTAAAAATTAAAATTATGGCATTCGTTGTAAAATTCAAACCGGCTGGCTTTACTGCCGCCAAATATAAAGAAACTATTAAACAACTTGTTGCAGCAGGAGCAGGAGCTCCTAAAGGTAGAACCTACCATGTATGCTATGGTGATCCTAACGGCGTTGATATCACAGACATATGGAATAGCATGGAAGATTTCCAGGCTTTCGGAGTAACCTTGATCCCGATTATGAATTCATTAGGTGTTGATCCTGGGCATCCTGATGTACAGCAAATTCATGGTACAATCGTAGGATAATTTCACACTTGAGCTGAGGATTCTGTCCTCAGCCTTTGTTTGGGACCTTGCTAACGGAACCGGTGAATATTTGAGGCAAAATAACGTTCGCCCCAATCCTGGTAAAGCTTGTGGATGGTACATTTTGGCAAATGATGTTGCTGTCCGCCATTAACTATCAGCTTAACGACCGCTCCACGGTTCCATATTTATCTCAACTTCCCTGAACTTTATCAGCATCTGTCGTTCTTCATCCCATAATCCAAGAAGAGGTGATTCGAAAGCTGAAAAAAAGGTGAGAGGTTTTATATCCCTGAACATGATGTTTTCATCATCATGTTTTTAAGATTGTAATTAGAGATAAGTGTTCTGAAAGTCGTGTTAAATCCTAATCGAAAGTAACTGACGGTTATGGCATGCAGGTGTTGCAGACAACAGGTTTGACCCGGTATTATAAATCCTGTGACTTTTCACTCCAAAAAATGGATAAAAAAAGCAGTTTCCAAAAAATGAAAACTGCTTTTTATCAGATATTAAAACTGAATTATATCTAAATCGAAATCTGTAAGATTAAAATTTAATTGCAACTCCTATATGCAGAGGAATAATCTCAGCTCCAAGTTCAAGCATTGCTGCAAATTTTTCAGTGAAATAATATCTTCCACCGATAAATATTGATCCGAAACCTCTGCTTTCATCTGCTCCTCCTATATGTGTGCCGGATACAACAAAATAGCCAAATAGCAATCCGGCGTATGTGTCAAGTTTTTTTACAAACGGATAGTGAAAAACACCTCTTACTCCTAGCGGAATGAATGTATAATTCTCGCGCCCGGAACCATATGCATATTTATAAGTACCAAAACCAATGAATGGGGCTACACCAATTGCACCTTTGTTGAGGTCGGCAACCCCGAATTCAAGTGAACAAGATATAGGAGGGAAGGTTGAAGTATATGCGGATCCAAGTATAGATCCTATTCCCACTCCAAAGTTTAAAACCTTATCACCCTTGGAGAATGTGGACTCCTGGGCAACTAACTGACCAATAAAGAAACAAGGCAGGAAAAGAAGAATTAAAACTTTTTTCATAGTCTCAGAGTTTAAAGCATTAATAAACTTAATTATATCCAAAAAAAATTAATAATCTATTAATTCATATAATTATTTGCGAATTGACTGCCAGGTGCATGAATAATTATATGCCAGATTTCCATACCCTCCTATACGATCGATTTGTAAACTATTAAACCTGCCCCGACGCTAAATTATATTTATTTAAAATAATAATAAAACATCTAACGTTAAAATGTTGTTAAAAATTGTCTCAGGCAGGCAGAAGCCTTGGATGAGAGACGCCAGAATTACATAAACGAAAACCCTGAAATTAATATATGAATTACTTTAAACTAACTTTGAAATACCACACTTTAACTTTTAACCATAAGTGGTGCTGTGGTCAAGATCACTGGCTTTTCCAATGAATAAGGTAAAGAACCGGTACCAGCAAATTCAAAGTTTAATAAACTCGAACCTTCTGTTATGTCTCTTTTCTTAAATACTCCCTTAATTCCGTTCTGCACAGCATCAACATTTTTCTTAAGATCAACCTGACCATAAGAACTGAAGGTTATGCTTATTAAAGCAATTGTTAGAAAGAATCTTACTTGTGATTTCATCTTATAGATTATTAAAGTTGGTTTAACGGCTGTATTCCTCATAAATTTATAAAATATAAACAGATCCTTTATCAGTTTTGCAACTTTTTATTTGCAAATCCTGAGAGTAAACATGATCATTGCAAAATTTTCTCATCCGGACCACTTTTTTTCACCCGGAATAAACTTAAGGCATATAAAGACAGAACTGTGATTTTATTGAAACTTGTAGTCAATATTTATTTTTTCAATGTTTCTTAATGAGTTTTTTGTTTTAAAATGTTCAAAATAATGCCTCAATGGTTAAATTTTGTCCTTTTAAACCAGTCATTTGTCAAAATAGCTGCTCTCTGAATCATAAATTTAAGTCTTCTCTATTATTCAGATAATTAACACTATAGGATATAATATGATTTGAATATCCGGTTTTCTCCCTGATTTCTTGTAAATCTTAATCAGTTTTTGACGAATAACTTCATTCCGGCTGTAAGTTGATTTTAACTGTAAATAATCTTACTTTTTTTATTGATTAAGAGTACCAAAAACTCTCACATATTCACACTAAGTGGGCTTTAGCTGCTTGTAACTGATACTCTTTAATTATACTTTTAACTTATAATTTTAAACAGATGAAACCTTTTTATCAGATTTCTTCAAGTGAAACGGGAACAGTCATCCTCAGAAGAAGAAAGATCGCCAAAGCATTGCGATGGTGGTTACGGGAGAATGGATTCACTTACAAATATTCCTTTTTTTTCAATTAAGTTATGTAACAAAGAAAAGGTCAGGAATTTAAAGCTCAAATAAATAACTATTTATGAATAAATACGGATTCATTTTGCTGATGGTACTGGGAATATCCTGTGTCACAACTAAAAAATCCGGAATTCTTCCGGATGATGAATTCTTTGTCACAAGAAAGTACATTGGTAATTTCATGGATTATCGTCATACCTGGCCTGAAACCATCGGAGGCGCTCATCTTGTTTGGATTAAAACTACCAGAGACAGCACCTATGGCAAAATCTCGGTGTACAGCAAAAAATGTAAGTTTTCTATTGGTGATAAATTATATTTAAGGAGAACATATTGCACACCCGGATTTTTTGGGTATTGGAGATATCAGATTGAAAATGATTCTTCTGTTTTTTATACTCTCAGTGAATTTCAATATGATAAAAAGATTTTAGTACAAACCTGGTTTTGAAAGAGACAATTATAATTAACAGACTGTTATTTAATTCTGTATGAGCGTCAGAGTGTCAATAGAAATATTTAATATGTCAATCAGAATTATTGGACAGTTTAATTCAAGAAGCTTAAACCAGTAGAGATTAAATATTAATTATTTAAAAAAGATATAAAAATGAGAAAGAGAAGTTTTGCATTTTTAATTTGCCTGGTTACATTACTTTTTATGTCGTGTTCACATAGGAAAAGCACGAAAGATTTGCAGGTCGCAGAAAATGTTGTTATCCAGCAGGAAGATGGGACTGTGTCCCTAAAACTTGACCAGGCAGCAAGCTATAAAGATGAAGTCAATCCTTCAAACAATACTGCGGAATGGGACCTTGTCATCTCCAAACCTGGTCGTTTCAAAGTCTGGTTATCAAGTGCCACTAAAGACACCACAGATCTTAATTACGCAAATTCCGTCAGGATAAGTCTTCTGGACGATCAACTTGTAGTAAATCCTTCATGCGACAGGATTGTGAAAAATTCGGGCGATGTGCCTTATCATTATTTCAGGGCAGACTCATATATGGGATCGTTCGATGTCTCAGAACCAGGAGAATACAATATTCAGATCATCAGCGAAAAAGTCATTGCAAAGAATAGCGGAACCAAAAGCAATTCTCCAACTGATGACACGATGATGATGTCAGTTGTGCTGACACCTATGAACAGATAGTTTAACTTCTTTCAGTTTTCCTGCATTACCAATGCATTGGAGGAATTATTTTGCCCTTTTTTCTGAAGAGCAAGATGTTCTGGTTGCTCCATGAAGTAAACCGTTTTCTGTTTCCAACAAGGCAATATTCCATCCATAAGGTCCCCCATTTTAAGGACAAAGGAGGTGATAATTACGAATGACATTGTTCATGTTTTCAGGTGCATTTAAGTAATATTCTTATTCTTTAGCTTTTTAATCATTGACCTATCTTGAAATATTTCTTACCTTTCAAATACCAAATAAAAGTTTAAATGAAACCAATTCCGCGAAGAAAATTTATTCAAGGCACTGCCATGGTTGGCGGTTCTTTGTTTCTACTTCCCGCGTACAAATTCAGCAGATTTCTGGAGATACAACCCTCCGGCAACTACTTTCTGAAAGAATTCGGGATTGATCAGACCCTGTGCCGTAAACTACTGGCAAAAGCATTATCAAGAGGTGGCGATTTCGCTGACTTATATTTCGAGTATACGGTTTCAAATTACCTGGGACTCGAAGACGGGAAGGTCAACCAGTCGTATGGAGATATCTCCCTTGGTGTTGGGATCCGCACTGTGCAAGGTGAACAGATAGGTTATGGCTTTACCCAGGATCTTACGGAGGAATCTATGATGTCCGCTGCAGCCACAGCTTCAACTCTCTGTGATATGAAAGCCAAAACGGTGAGCTCCTCATTCAGTCGGCTGAAAACAGGAAATTACTATCCAGTCGGTCCTGATTTCAATGGTATTCCGGGTAAGTCAAAACTACCTCTGCTGCAGGACATAAATAAAATATGTTTTTCACTGTCTCCCGAGGTTATAAAAGTAAATGCAGGTTTTTCGAGCACTGCAAAACGAACCATGGTTGTCTCAAGCGATGGTGTTCAGGCCGAAGATCTTATTCCTTCAGGATTTGTTTATGCATCGGTAGTGGCAGAAAGAAACGGAAAACGGGAACAGTCCGGCTGGAACTTAGGCGGACGGCGTGATTTTTCCTTTTATACAAAAAAAGTGATTGATGAGGTAGCGTCCAAAGCTGTCAATAATACTCTGAAATTATTTGATGCCATACAACCTCCGGCAGGAGAGATGCCGGTAGTACTCGGTCCTGGTGTAACTGGTATACTGTTGCACGAAGCCATCGGACATGGAATGGAAGCCGATTTCAACCGCAAGAATATTTCAACATTTAGTACTATGCTGGGCAAGAAAGTGGCTGAACCTTTTGTCACTATAATTGATGACGCTACCAATATGAACCTTGCCGGCAGCATTAATGTGGATGATGAAGGCACTCCGGGCAGGAAGACAATACTGGTTGAGAATGGAATACTTACCAGTTATTTACATGACAAGATATCAGCAAAACATTATGGGGTGGAACCAACCGGTAACGGCCGCAGGCAGGATTTTCAAAATTATCCTATACCACGTATGCGCAATACCTATATGCTTGGAGGGAACGCCAGTGTTGAAGATGTGATCAAGCAAGCTGGCAATGGTATATATGTTGAAAATGTAAGCAACGGACAGGTGAAAATCGGCGAAGGCGATTTTGCTTTCTATGTATCACAAGGTCGGCTGATTGAAAATGGAAAACTGACTTCCCCGATCAAAGATGTCAACATAATGGGTAACGGCCCAAAAATGCTCTTAAATATTACCTTGGCGGCGAATGACCTTGAAATGTACCTTGGTGGAGCCGGACAATGCGGTAAAAACGGGCAGGGTGTTCCGGTAGGATTTGGAATGCCGACATGCCTGGTAAAATCATTAACAGTCGGTGGTACAAAACAGAAAGGAGGCCAGTCATGACATATTTAAAAGAACAGCAGCTAAATTTCCGGGATCTGGCAGAATGGGTAATTGACCAGACTAAAAAAGCCGGAGCACAGAATTGCAGAGTAAGTCTTTCCAGGAAAAGGCTCGTAGAGATAAATTACCGTGACAGGAAACCGGAAGTTATTAAGGAGGCTACAACAAAGAACCTTTATCTTGAAGTGTTCATCAATAACCGCTTTGCCGGTCAGGCAACACCCGATTTCAGGAAATCGACACTTGCAGGATTCATCACAGGAGTGATTGATAGCGCTAATATTATGGAAGAGGATAAGTACCGCACTTTACCGGATCCGAAATATTATAAAGGAAGGACAAATATCGATCTTCAACTGAATGATCCGGATCATAATCAGATAACACCTGAAAACAGACATCTGATGGTCAAAACTGTTGAAGACGCCTGCTTACTTAAAGGAGGTGAGAAAGTTATCTCGGTTGAAGCCGGAGAATATGATGAATCTTCTGAAGAGTTTGTTAAATCGAGTAATGGTTTTGAAGGTTCCACTCTGAGCACCTATTGCCAGGCAGGAGCATCAATGACTGCGCGGGATGAGGGAGATCGCAGGCCAGCAGGATATCATTATATTGGTTGTAGATACAAAAGTGACCTTCCTTCTTTACAGGAGATAGGAACTGAAGCGGCCAGAAGAACACTCGATCTGCTGGGGGGTAAGAAAATTGCAACGTCAACTCTTCCGATTATACTTGAGAACCGTAGTGTAGGACGTGTTTTAAGTGGTCTTTTTGATCCGATGTCCGCTGGCAGCATTCAGCAGAAAAGATCTTTTCTTGCGGACAAAAAAGGCACATCAATTGGCAGCAGATTTTTGACACTTACGGACGATCCGTATCTTCCGCGTGGGCTCGGATCAAAGTATTATGATGGTGATGGTTTCCCTGCCCGAAAACGCGACTTCTTCAAAGAAGGTATCGTTAATGAATTCCTTGTAGATTGGTATTATAGCCGAAAACTAGGATGGGAGCCTACATCAGGATCGATCTCGAACCTGATCATCCCTCCAGGGAAACGCAGTGTAGATGCCATTATTAAAGATCTGGAAAGGTGTATCCTGATCACCGATTATATCGGAGGAAATTCTAATTCTACGACCGGTGATTTCTCAGTAGGTATAATCGGCAAATTGTTTGAAAAGGGACAATTTGTGCAGAATGTCGCTGAAATGAACATAGCGGATAACCATCTTAAGTTCTGGAATAAACTTGTGGAAGTTGCCAATGATCCGTGGATTTATAGCCAGGCAAGACTCCCGAGCCTGGTATTTGACGGGGTGGTGGTGGCAGGAGTATGACCTTTTCCTGTTCAAAAAGCCGGGTCTCCTGACACGGTCTGACCGGAGTGATTTCACCTGAGATATTTCTTGTCTTGAATATCTTTGACTGATTGCCATTCGCCGTATTGTTTCTGCTATATACCGATTTAAATTATTTTCAGAATCATAAATAAGATTTCTTTAGCATAAACTTATAAAAATGGTTCTTTCTATCTGAAATTTTAAATATGATCCAAGATGGCTAAAAAGATTGTAATTATTGGAGGCGGAATTGCCGGACTATCTGCTGGCATATATGCAAAGTTAAATGGCTTTGACGCAGAAATTATTGAAATGCATTCTATCACAGGAGGCCAATGCACAGCGTGGGATAGGAAAGGATACAGATTTGATTATTGTCTTCATTGGCTGGTTGGTACAAGGAAAGGCCCATTCAACGACATCTGGAAAGAGACCAATGTCTTAACTGACGAAGTAGAAATAATAGATCATGAAGTGCATACAAAGATATTTGCTGATGATGGGAGGGAGTTTATTATCTATACTGATCTTAACAGATGGGAAGAGTACCTGTGCAAATTTGCTCCCGAGGACACAAAGAAGATTAAAATGATGTGCAACGATATGAGGAAATCCTCTTTTCTTCAACCCGTTTCTGACCCTCCCGGATTAAGAAAAATCAGAAACACCTTTACATCTGTTTTTGGCATGATGCCTGTTATGTTCCTGCTTTTGAAATATGGTCGTAAAAGCAGTGATGAATACTTCAGAAAACTGGGATTTACAAACGAGTCATTGAAATATTTCCTTGACAGCATTTTTGGATATCGCGATTTCTCTGCCCTAGCTTTCATTATGATGTTTGCCTGGTTTAATCAGAAGAATGCCGGTTATCTTAAAGGGGGTTCTTTACCCATGGCAACACGAATGACAAACCGATACCTTGATCTGGGTGGCAGACTTAAAACCAGTTCAAAAGTTACAAAAATCATTGTGGAAAAAAACACTGCAAAAGGTGTTATTCTTTCTGACGGTACTGAAATAAAAGCTGATTATATTATTAGTGCAGCTGACGGACATTCTACCATCTATAATATGCTCGAAGGAAAATACCTTAATAAGAAAATATCAAATGCTTATGAGAACTGGGATTTATTTACTCCTATTGTGCAGGTATCATTTGGGATCAATAAAAAAATAGAGTCAGAAATTCCTGTTGAGTCCTGGATAATTAAAGATCAGGTAATAGGAAGGACCAAAACCAATAACGGTTATTCTATTATGAATTATTGTTTTGATCGCACTATGGCACCTGAAGGAAAGTCTGCCATTGTAATCCGGTATGATTCACCCTGGGAGTTATGGAAGGATATTGACATTGATGAATACGAGAATGAAAAAAAGCAGATTGAAAAAGATGCAAAAGCTATTATGGAAAAACGTTATCCCGGAATTTCTGCTTTTATAGAAGTCTGTGACATAGCAACACCATTAACAGATGTGAACTATACAGGTGTCTGGAAAGGATCATATGAGGGGTTCATGCCTTCAAGTAAAAACCTTATGAATAGTCTTAGTCTTACCATTCCGGGTTTGAAGAAATTCTACATGGTCGGTCAGTGGCTCTTCCCGGGTGGTGGGTTGCCGCCTGCAGGCCAGTCTGGTAAGTGGGCAATACAATATATTTGTAAAGAAGAGAGTATTAAGTTCAATATTCTGTAACAACTTAAAGTAAATCTTTTAAAGTTTTATAATACGAACTGATAAAATATATGTTAATATTTTATATAAGAATATAAATAAGTATTCAGATATTCGGATTGTTCCCTTTATTTTAAGAATAATCAGTTTATCTGAGTTCAGTTTTTGGCGGATGGTTTTTTTATTTGACTTGTGTCATTGTCTTTCATAACTTTATTCTTTTAAACCAAAAAATTTATTAAATATGAAAAAAGTATTATTCATTCTGGTATTAATGATGTCAGTTCTGGTTATCAATGCCCAGACAACCAAAACTACCGAGACCAAAGAGCAATCTATTCATACTACCATAAAGGCAGGTGATCTTCCGAAAGCTATAACTGACAATATTGCTAAAGATTATGCCGGTTTTACAATTAAAGAAGCATCAACCGTTACAAAAAATAACGTTATGACTTATCATGTAGTTATTGTAAATAACACTATTAAGGAGACTGTTGTTTATGATAAAGATGGAAAGTTTGTCAAAATGTATCATCAAAAAGATGTTACTCAGAACTCTTCAAAGAAAAAATAACTGAGAAAATTAAGAAACCATTTTTAAGTTATATTCCATCTGACTGAGTCAATCCTTAGCGGATGGATTTTACTTGACTTGTGTTATCATGTTCCATAACTTTTATATGATGATAGGATAGAAGGGGAGGTCTCTTACCTGAATTCATGTATTATGTTCATCCTGTAATTATATAGAGATATAAACATGATAGCTGGAGTAGTATTTAAAAAGATCATCTATTATCATGTTATTAAATTAATCATTGAAATATTCAATCTAATTTAAGTAAGATCATAAAAACAGCTAAATGAAGAATTGTTTCTTAAGCCTGATCATTATCTTATTTATTAGTTCGGCAGCTAATGCCCAGTATCGTCTCAACAAGACAACGTTTAACAGTAAAAATTACACCTGTCAGAGAGGAGATCCTTATAAACCTTCAGTAGCCGGGTTGACTTCCTTTTTAATTCCAGGACTTGGACAGATGATCTCAGGTGAAGCAGTGCGTGGAGCGATTTTCCTGGGAGGATTTGCAGGAAGTGCAATTATGATTATAGTTGGAGTACATCAATCTAATACATATACAGAAAGTTCACCCGGGAATGAGGGCGACCTCGTAGTGGTCTTAGGTTTAGTAGCAATCGGTTTTATTGGTATGGTTGCAGTGGATATTTGGTCTATAATAGATGCTATACATGTAGCAAAGGTTAATAATCTTGCATTTCGGGATAAGAAAAAAACAGGTTTCAAAGTAAAAGTCGGCCCTTACATTGGATCGTTTCGTACTGAGACGGTCCCTGTAGGTTTATCATTGAAAGTGCAATTTTAATATATCTGACCCTGACAGACCTCACATAAATCAGATCAGACTTTAGTTTGTCTTTCATTATTGATAAACGGCTGACAAATAAAAGCATTAATTTAAATTTGTCTTTTGCTTAAATGAGGTTTAATTTTGATAGAATTGTCTGAGAGAAATATTTTTTTAACAAAAAAATATATTCATGCATCGCATAATCAAAATCTCAATAACTACTGTGCTTTTTATTTGTTCATTAACGTGTTTTACTTCCTGTAACCATAAACCAACGTTGCCAGTTGTATCCACCACTGTGGTGACAGGTATTACAACAATATCTGCCTTAAGCGGAGGAAGTGTAAACAGTGATGGTAACGCTAATAAAAACCGATCCTTTCTTCAACAATATCAGGAATGATCCAGCGTTTCAGCAGATTGCCAGGGACATTGAAGCAAAATACCAGGCAGAGCATGAAAGAGTAAGAAAATGGCTCGAAGAACAGGGGATGTTGTAATCATATAAACCATTTAAGATGGAACCAATCAAACTCTGGAAGATAGAATCAGATGGTTTGATGAAGATAAATAAAAAACCACTGGATTATGAACAGCGACTTGAAAAATGGCTCATTGAAGATATTTCAATACTATCCCCAAATTTAGCCGTAATTGGAACTCAGGTAGTTTCACCTTACGGTAAAAAGATAGATATCCTGGCTATCAATTCAATTGGTGAATTAGTAATTATTGAATTTAAACGTGATAAACCTGATCATGAAGTTATTACCCATGTGCTTGATTCGGCGACATGGATAAAAGAATTGTGTTATGAAGAACTGACAAATATTTTAAATACATATGGGAAATCTGAGTACAAAGATATTGAAGAATTTTTTGCTGCAACCTTTAATAAAAATGCAGAAGAGACAGAACTTAATTCTGACCACCAGATGATAATTGTCGGCCAGGAAATTGATGAATCAACTGTCAGGATAATAAATTATTTAGCAAAAGAACCTTTTTACCTGAAAATTAATGCCGTAAATTTCAATTATTATAGCGATTCTGATGAGCATGAGTTTTTAGCACAAACATTTGTTTTATCTGAGAATAACATTACAGTAGGTGGTGCAAATAAAAGGAAACGTGCAAAATCAATAATTGCGACTTTATTCGAATCAGGTAAACTTAAAGTTGGTCAAAAAGTTTACTTAAGACCAGCGATAGATAAGGGACATTCAAAAGATAAGGTCAGTGCGACAATAGTAAATACAAACCAAAAATGTCTTCAAAGAGGGGGTGATGATAATTTATACACATTCAATGGACTCAGATTTATTTTAACTGAAGAATTAGGATTAAAAAATGTACAAAAGTATTGGGAATTTGGAGTCAGATATGATTGGGTAGTTGAGGATATGAAAAACTTATCAGAGTTACTTGATGATTAGACCAAAGGATGAATAAAAAGATACAATTTAAGGCAGGTTGAAGGATTTCGTAATGATTTTTACTTTTCAGAGGTGCATTGAGGGCTCATAAGCGATATTCAACAATCTGATCCGTTATCCACTTATACCATTCTGTCAAACCATCCCCTGAAGTACATGAGATTTCAAACATAGTGATTTGAGCATTGATCTTTTTTAAATCCGAGCTAAAACTTCCGAAATTAAAGTTTGTATAAGGGATAAGATCAATCTTATTAAGCAGAACAGCAACTGCTTCCCTGAAAAGCATCGGGTACTTACCGGGTTTATCGTCACCTTCGGTTGTACTTACTACAGCAAGTTTAAAGGACTCACCAAGATCGAATTGTGATGGACAAATCAGGTTTCCGACATTTTCGACAAAAAGTACATCAAGATTGTCAAGATCAAAACTATCAAGGACCTTTGATATGCTGTTAGAGTCGAGATGGCAACCTCCTTCAGTATTAATTACAACAATTGGAATATTATATTTTTTCAGACGTTGGGCATCCCTGTCTGTTGTTATATCACCTTCAATCACTCCAATCCTGAACTTCGTTCCAAGTGCTTCGCAGGTGCGTTCCAAGAGAGTAGTTTTTCCGGCTCCGGGTGAACTTATTATATTCACCATCAATATATTCTTTGATCTGAGCAGATTTCTAACCTCATCGGCCTTGTTCTGGTTCCTGTCAAGGATATTCTTCATTATTTTTATTTCCATTTCTATTCCCCTTCTATACTTTTAATAAATAATTCTTTCCCCTGAATAATTTCCAGGTCGGTTGAATGGCAAATATTACAAGAAAACAGATTCTCTTTTACCTGAAAATCATTTCCACAATTCAAACATTTCATCATTACAGGTACGATCTCGATTTCTAATTCGGCTCCCTCAGCTACTGAATTTCTTACAGTTTCCCTGAAAGCAAATTCAAATATATCAGGTACAATCTGTATCAGCTGACCGAAAATGATATTCACCTTTATAACCTTTGAAAGGTTTTTATCAAGTGCAGTATCAAGTACAATTGCCGAGAGATCTTCTGCTATTCTTAGTTCATGCATATTAAAGTTTTAACAAATCCGTGGAAGTTGCTGCCCTGTTAGCATATCCAGAATACGTTTACCGCCAACAGATGTATTTAATACGACAATATTTTTTTTATCCGGAATAATCTCCCCGATTATTTCAGCATATTTTCCCAACGGATCCGATCTGAGAATGTCAAGAACCATTTTTTCTTCCCCGGCTCCTGCAACTATCATGACTTTCCCTTCATTTGCCAGATACAGCGGATCAAACCCCAGCATTTCACATAATCCTTTAACAGGATCCTCTACAGGAACGGAATCCTCATTTATTGAAATACCCAGACCAATCATCCCGGTAAGCTCATTCAGTACTGTTGCAAGTCCCCCTCTTGTCAGGTCGCGCATAAAATGAATCTCATTACAATTCTGTAACACTCTTTTTATCAAATGATTTAATGATGCACAGTCAGAAATTACAGGTGTTCTGAAATTCAGGTTATTACGGGCACCAAGCACAGCAATGGCGTGATTACCCAGCGGACCATTTATTATCAGTTTATCACCTGCTTTAATCTGTATGGCTGTACTGATATGCTCCATATCATATTTAAGAATACCAATCCCGGAAGTAGTAATAAACAGCTTATCACATTTCCCCTTATCAACAACTTTTGTATCACCGGTGACGATCTTAACATTCGCGTTGAATGCTTCTTCAGCCATTGATTCAGCTATCACTTTAAGGTCACTGATTGAAAAGCCCTCTTCAATAATAAAAGATGCAGCAATGTATTTCGGATCAGCTCCTGATACTGCCAGGTCATTTACAGTACCGCAAATAGCCAGCTTACCTATATTGCCTCCGGGGAAAAATATTGGATCAATAACATATGAATCTGTAGTAAATGCAAGGGTAAATCCCGATTCTTTAAGAATAGCAGAATCTGTCAGGGGTTCTGTGATAGCAAACCTTTTACCAAACACTTTTTCAATAAGCTCGTGAGTCAGCTTACCACCGTTTCCATGATTCAAGGAGATAAAATCATTCATTAACTCTATATTTAAACCAGGTATTGCATGCTCCTTCGTTTGAAACCATGCATGCTCCTGAAGGATTTTCCGGAACACACGTTTTTGCAAAAAGAGTACAATCTTCAGGAGTCTTTAATCCCCTCAGAATGTCACCGCAAATACATAAAACATCTTCTTCCGTGAATTTTATATTTAGTGGCATTATTTTCTCAGCATCAAATTTTTCATATTCATTTCTTAGTTTAAGTCCGCTGCCTGTAATAACACCAAAGCCTCGCCAGGTTTCATCGCAGGGCTCAAAGATCTGAGACAAATATCTTTGGGCAATAATATTGCCTTTATTCGAAACTGCACGTTTATATTGAATTTCTACTTTTGGAGCATCCATGTTTACCTGTCGTACCAACATCAGAACTGACTGTAATATATCGGCAGGTTCGAAACCCGTAATGACACAGCTCAATTTAAATTTTTCAGGAATGAAGTTATATATTTCAGAGCCGGTTATTGTGGCAACATGTCCGGGACTGATGAAGCCATCCAGCTTGACTCCTTCTTTGATAATGGCTTCCATAGCAGGAGGCATAATCTTATGGGCACTTAAAAGATAAAAATTATTAACATTCTCCTTTTCAGCCTGTATAATAGTAACGGCTGTACCCGGTGCAGTTGTCTCAAAACCTATACCAAGGAAAATGACTTTTTTTTCAGAGTTTTTCCTGGCTATCTCAAGTGCATCCAGTCCGGAAAGAACAATCCTTACATCAGCACCTGCTGCTTTTTCTTTCTCGAGAGATGAATTTGATCCCGGAACCTTCAGCAAATCTCCGAAAGTTGTGATTATTACATCTTCCATTTTTGAATAGACAATTGCCTTATCAATATAATCTGTCCCGGTTACACAAACCGGACAGCCTGGTCCGGAGATCAATTTCACGTTCTCCGGAAGCAAATAAGGAATACCAAACCTGTGTATAGCAGCTGTATGTCCTCCGCATACCTCCATAAAGGTATAATCGCGAATGACTGACTTATAAATAAGTCCGGCCAGTCTAGCGACCAGATCTTTATTCCTGAACTCATCAACGTACTTCATAGATATTATTCATTCAGAGAATCATTCATCTCTTCAAATAATTTCAGAGTCTCCTGAGCCTCTTTATCGCTTATCTTCTGGATTGCAAATCCGGCATGAAGCAGAATATAGTCTCCTACCTTTGCATCTTCAATCATATGCAGACCTGCTCTGAATTTTGTACCTCCGGCTGACACTTCAGCCATAGAGCCATCGATAGAAACAATCTTTGCAGGAATACTTAAGCACATATATTTCTTGTTTTTGAAGCAATTACAATTTGCCCAAGGGAAATGCCTCCGTCATTAGCCGGAACGAGATGATTTGTAAAGACCTTAAAACTGTTACGGTTTAACAGATATAAAGATTTTTCCAGAAGGTACTTATTTTGAAAAACACCGCCAGAAAGAACGACCTTATTCAACGACGTTTCTTTTCTGATTTGATTTGAGACTTCAAGAATTGCCTGTGCAACAGTGTTATGAAATTTTGCTGATATTACTGAAATTCTTTGTCCGGGCAGATCCGCTAGAATTGCCTTTATCGTATCAGCAAATATAATAGTTTTGTTTGCAAGGAACGGATAAAATTCATTGGTTTCACAATCAATAGCAGATTCAAGCCTCATGGGAGCTTCCGAATCGAATGTTGCTTCAGTGCAGAGTCGTAGTATTGCCGATACAGCATCAAAAAGACGGCCTGCTCCGGAAGTCATTGGAGCATTTATATTTTTAACTATCATCTGCCTGATCATTGACAATTTCTCATCATCGATTGACTTAAAGAGAGGAACTGATTTATAATCGAAGTTATCGCCAAAGTATTTATAAATATATGAAAATGCCATTCTCCATGGTTCATCAACTGCTTTTTCTCCGCCGGGCATCGGAACATAGTCGAAATATGAAAAACGACTGAATTTTTCCAGATCAGCGATCATAAACTCACCGCCCCAGATATTCCCGTCAGGACCAAAACCTGTTCCGTCGAGACTGATACCGATAATTTCCTCGTCTAATCCATTTTCAGCCATGCATGATGCAATATGAGCATGGTGATGCTGCACCCTGATCAGAGGTATATTTAATTCATTTTCGAATAACTCAGCATAGTATGTTGAAAGATACTGAGGATGAAGATCACAGGCAACTAATTCCGGTCTGAACCTGAAAATATCTGAAAACCTGTCAATTGTCTCGGTGAAAAAATTATAGGTGGCAGGATTCTTAAGATCACCGATATACTGACTCATAACAGCCTGGTTGCCTTTTCCGATGCTGAAACTATTCTTTTGTTCCGCTCCGAATGCAATTATTCCTTCCACGCAGTGTTTCAGATCAACAGGCCGGGGAACAAAGCCGCGTGAACGACGAATGAGGCAATGTTTATTGTCAATTATTCTTATAACGGAATCATCAGTTCTGTTAAATATTATCCTGTTATTACTCAAAAAGGAATCAGCTATTGAAGATAATTGCTCGCGGGCTTTCATATCATCAATCAGAATCGGTTCATCTGAAATATTACCGCTTGTGAGTACCACAGCCGGTGTTTTCAGGTTTTTGAATAGCATATAGTGGACAGGCAAATAGGGTAGCATTACTCCAATAGTATTCAACCCTCCGTTAACAGCTTCGGATAAAACCTTCTTCTGTTTCAGGATCATAATGGGTCTGCGCCAGGATAACAGCTCTTCCTCTTCAGCATTATTAATATAACAATATGTTCCGGCCTCAATAATATCCCGGAACATAATGGCAAAGGGTTTGGAATCCCGTTGTTTTTTCTTTCTCAGTTCACAAATGGCATTATTATTTAACGCGTCGCACATCAGGTTATAACCACCAAGACCTTTAAATGCTACAATTCGTCCTGCAGCAATCTGTCGCGAAACCTCCTGAAGTATAATATTAATATTGGTTAGGCTCTTTAAGGAGGAGTTGTACTGGTAAACGGGTCCGCAGGAGTTGCATGCAATTGGCTGAGCATGAAAACGCCGGTCAAGGATGTCATCGTATTCTGAATTACAATTCTTGCACATCCTGAAGCTTTTCATAGTAGTTTCATGCCTGTCATAAGGTAACCCTTCAATAATTGAAAACCGGGGGCCGCAATTAGTACAGTTGACAAATGGATAATCAATTCTTCGTGGATCTCTTTCCAAATCTTCCAGGCAGTCATTGCAGACAGCAATATCAGGACTTATTTCAGTAATCTGATTATCAACTGTTTTACTGCTTACAATCCGAAAACTGTCATAGCTGTTGATTTGTCGTCTCTTTATCTCAATTGATTTTACCTGTGATGCAGGCGGGGCATATCTCAGGAGATCGATCCCAAAGAGGTCAATTGTTTTAGTATCACCCTGAACGATTACAGAAACGCCATCAGTTCTGTTATCTACTTCTCCATACAGGCCATGTTTTGAGGCCATTCTGCAGATAAAAGGTCGGAATCCGACACCCTGAACCAACCCCCTGATCAATATTTCATATCCTTGTATAATAGTTCAAGGTTTTTACTGCCATTAGAAATCATCTGTTTATGAACGTAATATATAACGCTTTCAAGCTCATCGCAAAGGTTTACATTATTGATTATAACTTCCTGTGTCACTTTTAACAGTACCGGAGCAAAATTCACTATACCTATTATACCGTAACGGATCAGTTCATCAGTTACTTCCTGGGCAGAAATCTCAGGCACGGCAAGAATAGCCACTTTGACCCTGAACCTGTCGATAATTTCTTTTAACCTGCTCATTTGATATACCGGGATTCCGGATCTCATTTTCTGTTTAAAGGGGTCTATATCAAAAGTGGCGACAATATTCATATGCCGTTGTACAAATTTACTGTACTTCGATAACGCAAGACCCATGTTACCCATGCCGATCAAAACAAGATTATTATCTTTGTTCCTGTGGAATAACTTTTCCATCTTTTCAAGCAGATCATTTATATCATATCCACCACGTTTATTTCCTTTGATACCGAATTCTGAAAAATCTTTTCTCACCTGGTCAGATGTGACTCCTGTTTCATTTGCAAGTGTATAGGAAAAGACTTTTTCGACTCCCATTAATCTCAGCCGTATGAGGCATGCCCTGTACAAAAAAATCCTTTTCAGACTGTTTTTAATAATATTTTTTGTGATTTGTTTCACATCAAATTTATTTATTTATTTCATTATGCAAGTTAAGTAATTCTTTTTTAAATAAAAAAATATTTTTATATGCCTGATTATATGTATTTTATGATATATATGTCATTTTTTAATGAAAATTATATATATTTTTATTGATTTTTATATACTCAGAAATTAACTTTATATGTGAATCATCTCACATAAATGAAATATAGGTTCATAAAAAAGGAGGAATGGGATAAGACTCTTGACCAGCTGTTGTTATCCTACACCATTTTTGCAAGTGTCGAAAATGAATATGGTCTGGATTATGAAAAAATCAGACCTGAAGACATTTTAAAGATTTCCTATAATAACCCTAAACCTGCCACTCCGCTTAAGAGTTTCTTTCTGCCTGTTAAAGAGAATGTAACATCCGATCAAAAGGTTGATCAAAAACCACGGATCATTCTGGGTATCCCAAATTGCGATATTGAAGCATTAGGACTTCTGGACGAGATATATCTCGATAAAGACTTTAATGATATTCTTTACAGAAACCGACGTGAGAACACTCTGCTGATAGCATCAGATTGTTTTGGTATTCAGGAACATTGCCACTGCTCCTCATATAACATTAAGCCTTATACTGAAAGCCGGGCTGATCTGGCAGTTATTAACCTGAATGGAACAATAGTACTGAGAATATTATCGGAAAAGGGGGAAGATTTTATAAATAAAATACCTTCCGACCTATTACCCGGAGACAATGATATTATTTCAGTAATTGAAAAAGAACATCTTGCAACAGAATCGCTGCTTTCGAAATCAAATAATGGATTGCCTGATTATAATAAGACCGGGGAACTGATAAAGATTCAAAATGAAGATATCTGGAAAAAGTATTATGCCCGATGTGTTTCATGCGGAGCTTGCACTACAATATGCCCTACATGTACATGTTTTCTTCTTATTGATAAACCGGGTTTTGAGAAGGTAAAACAAATGGATGTATGCCAGTATCCGGGGTTTGAAAGAGTTGCCGGAGGGGAGGATGCTTTGTTTGAGCTTCACAACCGATTCAGAAACAGGTATATGTGCAAATATGTATGGAAATCTGCAAAATTCAATTCTCTTGCCTGCACCGGTTGTGGCAGATGTATTGATGGCTGCATTGGTAAGATCAGTAAAAATGAATTATTCCTCGAGCTTATAAAATAGCAAATAATGCAGGAAAACAGGAACATATATACTTCGATCAAGGCAAGGCTGACAGATGTTATTGAGGAATCACCTTCAATTAAAACATTTGTTCTTGTACCTGAAGATAAGTTCTCCTTTAAGACGGGGCAGTTTATTGAACTATCTGTAGATGGAGTAGGAGAAGCTCCTTTTACGCCCTCTTCGTCACCCCTGGTAACTGAAAAGCTTGAAGTAACAGTGATGAAAACAGGATATGTAACTGACTATATGCATATGCTGAAACCTGGTGTGTTTATGGGAATAAGAGGTCCGTATGGAAGAGGTTATCCTGTAGAAACATTTTTTGGGAAAGAGGTGCTGATCCTCGGAGGTGGCTGTGGTCTTGCACCCATCAGATCTCTGCTGTATACCCTTGAAAGTATTAAAGATAACCTGGTTAAGGTCATGCTTTGCTATGGTTCCAAAACTCCGTCAGATTGTATTTACAAACCACTTTTTGACCGGCTTAACAGAACTGAAAAATTTGAAGCTTATCGCACGGTTGATAAAGCAGATGATGACTGGGATGGTCCTGTAGGAGTTGCCACAACTCTTCTTAATAACATCAAAATAAATATAAAAAATTCTGTTGCCATAGTATGCGGACCTCCGGTCATGATGAAATTCGGAACCATAAGACTTCTGGAAATGGGATACAGAGATGATCAGATATTTCTCTCGATGGAAAAAAACATGTCGTGTGGCTTAGGTAAATGCGGGCATTGCATGATGGGTGAGTTTTTTGTCTGCAGGGATGGGCCGGTATTTACATATGATGAGATTAAACATAATCCTGAAATATGGAAATAAAGAGATTAGTATTTAATGAGTTATCTTATTCTTTTTAAGCTTAAAATTAAAAGATAATGGAACCTACAATTGAAGGTTTGAAAAGTGTCAGTTTTTTTGACAATTACACCGATGAACAGTTGAAAATATTCATCGGGATAAGCTCCATAAAAGAATTCAAAGTAAAAGATATATTGTTTGAACAATATGACGAGCTTAAAGAGATCTATGTAATGCTTAAAGGGTGCCTGTCTATTGGGATCAGCCTGCCAAAGGAAAAGAGAATCCGTCTGGGCACTCTGGAGGAGGGTCAGCTCTTTTCCTGGTCTGCCGTATTTAACCCGTATATCTCAACAGCCTGGGTGATGGCTACATGTCCAACTACTGTTATGGCTATTGATGCCAGGAAACTTATTCTTGAATTTGAAAATAACTGTGCGTTCGGATTCAAAACAATGTCAAAAATTGCCCAGACAATTTCGCGGCGTTTGAGTGATACCAGATTTCAGTTAATGAATCAGCTGACGTTATAAATAATTTAAGTATGACTAATAAGATTCTGATAGATATGATAAAGCTTCGTTCGGACCTGATTGAAGACTCAACCCTGGAGCTGCCTGAGGCTTATTTCTATCCTTCGAACAACTTAAACGGATTAAAAACTGTCCGTGAGCTTGCTACGTTCCTGTTCACTTGCAGAAAATGCGAAGATGCTCCTTGCATCAGAGTTTGTCCTGCTGAAGCTCTTGAAAAAGACGAGAATGGCGTAGTTACACGGCATACTAATCTTTGCATTTCGTGCAAATCATGCGTTACTATTTGTCCCTTTGGAACAATGATGACTGATTTCTTTAAACATCACAGGAACAAAGAACTGTTGTTTGACCTGAAAGATGATAAAGAGATTAGTAAATTCATAGAGGCTTGTCCGCAGGGAACAGTAACTATTGTTGATGAAGACGAGTCTCCGGATAATAATATTTATAGCCTCAATGAAAAAGTGCTTATAAGAGATTATTTATATATCACTGAAAAACAGTAAATATCAACAAAATGGCCATTAACATCTTTTATTTTCTTGTCTTCCCGGGCTTACTTTTTGCCGCAGTAACCGGAGCCTTGCTTTCATGGTTCGACAGGAAAATTACTGCCAGGGTACAGTTTCGCCAGGGACCACCTGTTTTACAGCCATTTTATGATTTCTTCAAATTGCTATTGGTCAAGGAAACAATACTTCCAAAGTACGGATCTCCCATAGTATTTCTTCTTGCTCCTGTCTTTGCTGTTTTCGGAGGAACAATGGCAGGGGTTTTCATTCTTCTGCCATTATTGAATATCACAACCGGATTCAGGGGAGATCTGCTGGTTATCTTTTACCTGCTTACTATCCCTTCATTTTCATATATTATTGGTGCACTTGCTTCCGGAAATCCGCTTGCTGCAGTCGGCGGATCGAGGGAGATGAAACTTATCCTGAGCTATGAGCTGACTTTTCTTCTGGTACTATCCGGGATCATAATGAAAAGCGGACAACAGTTTAATCTTTATTCAATTATACATACTCAACAGGCAGGGGCTCCATTTATCGGAAGTATATCAGGGGTGCTCTTATTCATTGCAGGTATCTTTTGTATTCAGGCAAAACTGGCACTTGTCCCGTTTGATATGCCTGAAGCCGAGGCGGAGATAACTGAAGGAATTTTCATTGAATATTCAGGTGCTGCCTATGCTATGATAAAACTTACAAAATATATTATGTTTTTTATACTTCCGGCTTTTCTGGTTGCGCTTTTAATGAATGGCTTTAAACTGGAAGGAATAGGTATTTTATGGGCGGTGCTAAAGGTTCTTACGGTAGTGCTCATCTTAACTCTGATAAGAAATACCAATCCCAGGGTTAAGATCAAACAGGCTGTCAGCTTCTTTTTTATCTGGATGAATCTGGTTGCCATAGTTGCTCTTATATTGATTGCATTTGGTTATTAATTCTTTTAAACGTGGGGTTTAAAAATTATTGCTTTAAAAAGTCGCTCTGGGTCTTCCATTTCGGAGGTGCCTCCTGCAATAATTGTGATATCGAGATACTTGATTGCCTGACACCAAGACACGATCTTGAGCGATTTGGTATTCTTCTGGTAGGTAGTATCAGACATGCCGATGTACTTCTAGTTAATGGTTCTATAAATATACATGATAAAGAGAGGCTGTTAGAGATTTATAAACAGGCTCCGAAACCTGTACTTGTTGTAGCAATCGGCGCTTGCGGCTGTACAGGAGGTTACTTTACGGAAAGTTACACATTTGCAGGCCCTGTAGATAAGATAATTCCTGTTAATGCATACGTTCCCGGTTGCCCGCCGAAACCTGAAGCTATCATTGCAGGGATAGTAAAACTAATTGAGAACTCATAGAAAAATAAGAACTAACACTGAGAAACACAGAGAAGCACAGAGTTACACAGAGAAAATATACCAAATTTAGCGGGTATTAAGCCCTTTAGGGGGGCAGGTGGCAATGGAAAAAAGAGAAACTCAAAAGATGGACATTGAATTTATCATAGAAAATTTCAAAGAAAAATTCAAATCTGATATTCTTGAAGTGATTATAAAGAATCAGAGACGTATTATTATTACAGTAAAACCTGATTCAATAATTAATGTTGCTGCATTTTTATACAGGAAAGAGGGATTCAGGTTTATTATTGCTTCTGCATTACATACGAAAAGGGGGTTTGAAATTCATTATCATTTCAGTAAAGATGCTATTGGACTGATACTAAACATACATGTAATTCTTGATAAGGATAATCCGCAAATTGAATCCCTTTCAAATATGTTCAATGCTTCAAACTGGATTGAAAGGGAGATGCATGAACTTCTTGGTATCAATTTTCTAAACCACCCTAACCAGGAGAAACTAATATCGGAAGGTAACTGGGCCGAAGGTGTTTATCCATTAAGAAAGGACTTTAATAAATAAACGGAGATTATTTATAATGAGCAAAAAAACACTCATACCGATCGGACCATATCATCCACTTCAGGAGGAACCGGAACTATTCAAGCTTTATTGCGATGGAGAGATTGTAAAGGATATCAAATGGGAGACAGGATATAATCACCGGGGTATTGAGAAATTAAGCGAATCAAAGACTTATGAACAGATTTTTTTTCTTGTTGAACGTATATGCGGAATCTGTTCAAACTCGCATCCGTTTGCATTTGCCAACGCTGTAGAAGAGATCGCAGATATTGAAATTACAAACAGGGCAAAATATATAAGGACTATTATCGGTGAACTCGAGCGGATACATAGTCATCTTCTCTGGGTTGGACTGGCAGGACATTTCCTTGGTTATAATACTGTTTTTATGTGGGCATGGAAATACCGGGAACCTGTGCTTGACCTGTTTGAAATGATATCGGGCAACAGAAACAGCTATGCAATGTTCAAAGTCGGTGGTGTAAGAAGAGACATTGAAGAGAGCAAAATTCCCTTTATCAGGAAAGTTTTGGATGATATTAAGAAAAAAACTGATATGCTGACAGGAGCAGTTATGGATGATCCGGTAATTCACGCCAGGACCAAAGGGGTCGGCATTCTTACCAGGCAGGATGTTATTGATTATGGGGCCGTAGGTCCGACTGCAAGAGCCTCAGGCTTAGCAATTGATGTGCGAAAAGACGATCCGTATGCAGCTTATCCACTTGTAAACTGGAAAGTGATAACATCTGAAACAGGGGACGTTTTTGGCAAAGCAGAGGTTAGATTACTCGAAATGTATGAATCAATTTCAATCATTGAACAATGTCTTGATGGCCTTAACAGGGAAAAAGAGGGAGACATTTCCTTAAAAGTTAAAGAGATACCTGAAGGGATCGGGAATGGACGTGCTGAGGCTCCCCGGGGTGAAGTATTCCATTTTGTACAATCAGACGGTTCTAACTCACCCGTCAGGCATAAAATAAGGGCTCCCAGCTACGTCAATATTGCAACATTTAAAAAGTCGTGTATAGGTCAGACAATTGCCGATGCTACAATTTCACTGGCTGCAGTTGATCCATGCTATTGCTGTACCGAACGGATGGCCGTAGCTTATGATTTAAATACCAGAGAAAAATTATTGAACGCTGCTGAACTGATTAATGAATCGGTAAAGAAGACTAATGAAATAAAGAGAACAATTAAAAGTCAGCCATGAAAGAGATTATCACTATAATATCTCTGCCTGTGTTTGCAGGTCTTCTACTACTTGTTGTTCCGGAAAGATTCAGAACAATCAAAGGTCTGGTCGCTCTTCCGGTAGCTATTATTACAGGCTATTTTACAATAACGATTTACAGCTCAGCCAGTCAACTTCATAATTTAAATGATTTGTCAACCGGTTCAGCTGTATCTGTTTTTGGTTTTGACCTGCTACACAATCCAGGAAGGTACATTGCATTCAACAGCGACAGTCTCAGTAAACTTATTGTATTGTTTATCAGTCTTTTTACTATTTTAATTCTGTTATATTCTCTAGTTTATATTAAAGAAGGAAGAGTAAGAAACTATTATCCATATTTTCTTATAACTCTTGGTTGTGCTTATGGCGCCGTATTATCCGATAACCTGCTTCTATTCCTTGCATTCTGGGGTATTCTTGGGATTACTTTATACAAACTAATACAGGGCTCTGATGAAGAAAGCTCTGCTACTGCCAAGAAAACGCTCATCCTTATCGGGGGTTCAGATAGTGTTTTGATAATCGGAATCGCAATTATTTGGAAAATTACAGGTTCTCTGAGTATTAATAGTATATCTGTACCTACTACAAGTTTATTATCAGTTGTTGCATTCCTTGCATTACTTACCGGAAGTTTTACAAAAGCAGGTGCTTTTCCGTTTCATACATGGGTTCCCGATTATGCAAAAAGTGCTCCGGCTTCTTCATCTGCTTATCTTCCTGCCTCACTTGATAAACTTCTGGGAATATATTTTCTTGCCCGGATAACTACAAAAATGTTCGTCCTCAATGAATGGCTGACACTTCTTCTGTTAACAGTTGGAGTTGTTTCAATTATCGCTGCTGTCATGATGGCTCTTGTCCAGCATAATTACAAGCGTCTGCTTGGATTTCATGCTGTCTCACAGGTGGGTTATATGATTCTCGGATTCGGACTTGGTTCGATAATTGGAGTGGCAGCTGGTCTCTTTCATATGGTCAATAATGCTCTATATAAAAGCGGATTATTCCTTTCGGCCGGATGTATTGAATATCGCACGGGTAAAGAAGATATTGACGACCTTGGCGGACTCTCAAAAGCGATGCCTGTTACTTTCTTCGCATCACTGATTTTTGCCATGTCAATTTCAGGAGTTCCTCCGTTTAATGGATTTGCTTCAAAATGGATGATATACCAGGGAATAATAGATTTTGGCAGCAGAACAGGTATCCCTAACAAACTCTGGGTGGTTTGGTTAGGATTAGCGGTACTGGGTTCTGCACTTACTCTTGCCAGTTTTGTCAAACTAATAGGAGGAATCTTTCTTGGTCGCCGCAGACCGGAGTTTGCTGATGTAAAAGAAGTACCGGTTATAATGTGGTTACCTATTGTTATGATTGCTATCTTCTGTATCTTTCTTGGTGTTTTTGCAACGAATTACATTATTCCAAAGCTATTTGTCCCTGTATCAGGTGCATTTCATTTCAATGGATTCTGGAATTCATCATTTGTGTCACTGCTTGTATTAATCTCAATAATTCTTGGAATAATCCTCTATCTGGTGTTCAATCTTAAGAAATTCAGAACTGAAGACAGCTTTATTGGCGGTGAAAAAATTCAGGATCAGACAAGTTATTCCACTCCTGAGTTTTATAAAACCATTGGTGAGTTCCGTTTCTTTTCATTTATGTATACAAAAGCTGAAGAACGGTGGTTTGACATTTATGACCTTTCAAAACAATTCGTATTGTGGCTTAGTCACCAGTTGAGTGAAGCTCATACAGGTATTTTGCCTGCTTATGTAATATGGGTTTTTGCAGGATTAGTCGTTATGCTGCTGATTATGATATAAATAATTAAAACTAATATGGACCTGACCATATCTATAATAGTAGGATTCATGATTTTAGGGGCTTTGTATGCCATACATGCCAGTGATCTGCTTTCATCAGTAATAGCCTGCAGTCTGGTAGGATATAGTCTGGTAATATGTTTTTTACTCCTTAAGGCTCCCGACCTGGCAATTGTACAGATCGTGGTTGATACAATAACTTTGATAATTATGGTCGCGGTTGTACTGGATAGCTCTAGGGAGGAACCATTTTCAAAATTTGACACCCATGGATATATTTCTGCTGTGACCGCCATTTTTATTGGCTTGATGCTTCTTTATTTTTATGTTGTTTCAATTCATTCGCTTGATGTTCTCGGGAAAAGTTCTTTAAGAATGGCAGAACATTATATTGAGGGTGCAGCGCAGAAAACCGGAAGTGCAAACCTTGTTACCGGTGTTGTTTTTGATTTCAGGGGTTACGATACAATGGGTGAAGCTGTGGTGCTTGTAACTGCAGTACTGGGAGTATTGACAATACTGAGAATAAAAGGTAAGAAGTAAAAGGTTCAGGGTGAATAAGATAAAAGACAAAAGTAAAAAGATAAAAGTGAAAAAAGTTGCTGGTTACTGGTTCTGAGCAGAATGCAACAAATAACAAAGTAACAAGCAACAAGCAACAAGCAACGATCAACAGGTAACAAGACTTATGAAAGGAATGACTTTAATAGTAAAGAAGACCACTCAGCTCATAGCAGGTATGATTTTCATGTACGGTATTTATGTAATTGTACATGGGCATCTTACTCCTGGAGGCGGATTTGCAGGCGGAGTAGTTATTGCTGGATCTCTCATCCTGGTTACACTTGCCAATGGTGGCGATTTTCTGAAACTCATAAAAGAAGAATCAGGGACAACCATCATCGAAAGTTTAGCTACCATTTTTGTTATATTAATTGCTGTTTCAGGCTTCTTATTCGGAACTAAAATCTTCTTTAACAATTTTTTACCTAAAGGGATTGTTGGACATCTCGTTAGTGCAGGTGTATTACCTCTTTACAATATTTTTGTTGGAACTGAGGTCGCCGCATCAATATTTATAATATTTCTTTCACTTATAATCTTTAAGGAGGAGTCTAAAGAATGATTGCATATATAATGTGTTTCATATTGTTTTTGGTTGGATTGTATGGTGTAATTACAAGGAGAAACCTGGTCAAGATCGCTGTTTCACTTTCGATCATGGAGATAAGTACTTTTTTGTTCTTTGCCCTCGTGGGTTACATCGATGGTGGCGTTGCACCAATAGTAGATCCGGCTGATCCTGTCAAAACATATGTAGATCCTTTACCACAGGCGCTGGTGCTGACAGCGATTGTTATCGGACTGGCAACTACTGCGATGCTGATGGCCGTTATTATAAGGCTTTACAGAAAGTATGGGACTTTCGATATAAGAGAGATAAAAAAATTAAGAGGATAAAATATGATGAATCCGCTGATACCACTATTTGTTGTTATTCCCCTTGCAGGAGCTTTCCTGGTAATGATCGTTGGAAGGTTTATTGACGAGTTTAACAAATACTTCACATCTCTTGTTCTTCTTTCCCTGACCTGTCTCAGCTTCTATTTCCTTTTCACAACCGGGGAAAAAATATTTGTATATAAAGTCGGTGGATGGGAGCCAGTTAACAGGATTCCGATAGGTATCTATATGGTTATGGATGGTTTTAATGTGATCGTGGTCTGTATCATAAACCTGATTGGTTTCTTAGCAGCTTTTTATTCAATCTCCTACATTAAAAGATATACTGCCGGAAACTATTTCTATGCATTATTTTGCCTTATGATCGGCGGAATGAACGGAGTAGTTTTGAGTGGCGACCTCTTTAATATTTTTGTTTTCCTTGAAATATCAGTTATATCATCATATGCTCTGGTAGCCTTCGGAGTTGAAAGTAATGAACTTGAAGCCTCATTTAAATATCAGATACTTGGAGGCCTTGCTTCATTTTTAATTCTGTTCGGAATCGGATTCATATACTGGAAAACCAAAACTCTGAATATTGCTGATATCAAAGCAGCCTTTGGCAGCGGTTCCAATAAAACAACCTATCTGTTTATTGAGATTTTAATCTTGAGCGGTTTTGGTCTGAAAGCTGCAATAATTCCTTTTCATGCCTGGCTGCCTGACGCTCACTCATCAGCACCTTCACCAATTTCAGCTATGCTGTCAGGGGTATTTATTAAGGCTGTCGGAATATATGTTATTATCAGATTATTCTTTAACATGTTCAGTATTAATGAAAGTATGGCAGTACTGATCACAACGCTTGGAACTATGTCTATGGTTATCGGAGTGTTCCTTGCGATCGGACAATGGGATATCAAAAGACTTCTTGCTTATCACAGTATAAGCCAGATGGGTTATGTGGTAATGTCGGTTGGCATGGGAATGATACTCATATCGAAAGGTGTCAGACCGGAGATAGCTTCTCTGGCTATTGCAGGAGGAATTTTCCACCTTATTAACCATGCGGCATTTAAAGGACTATTATTTCTTAATGCAGGTGCGATTGAATATACAATCGGAACCCGTAACTTAAAGGAGATGGGAGGTCTGTCGAAGTCGATGCCGGTAACATCTGCAACCTCTTTTGTGGCCTCTATGTCTATTTCAGGAATTCCCCCATTTAATGGCTTTTTCAGTAAGCTGATAATCATTGTTGCTGCTATTATGGCTAAGTTTTATCTGCTTGCCGGTCTGGCAGTATTGGTCAGCATTGTTACTCTCGCATCGTTTCTGAAATTCCAGCGATATGCATTCCACAACAAATCAGATAATTCTAAGAATCAGAATATCAGGGAGGTTCCATTTCCCATGGTATTCAGCATGGTTGTCTTAAGTATTATTTGTGTTCTTCTCAGCCTGCTTGTCTTACCCGAGATCAGACATTCAATTCTTACTCCGGCGATCGATATTCTTACAGATCCATTAAAATATTCAACATCCATATTAGGTCAATAAAATGAGATATATTACGGTCTTTATATTATCGGTGATCTTCTGGTTTATGTTAACCTTTGAATTTACAATTCCCAATTTCATTGTCGGAGCTGCAGCTTCTCTGATTACCTCTTTAATATTCACACGGTTTTTTATAAAAAACGTATATAAACTTATTCAACCTCACCGATATTTCTGGTTTCTTGTCTATCTGGTTGTTTTTATCTGGGAATGTATAAAAGCTAATATAGATGTTGCTTACAGGGTGCTTCATCCGGCAATGCCCATAAGACCGGGAATTGTGAAAGTGAAAACCACATTAAAGTCTGATATGGCAAAAATGCTGCTCGCAAATTCGATTACGATGACACCCGGGACTATTTCCGTAGATATTATAGACGATTATCTCTATATCCATTGGATCTATATAAGTTCAGACGATCCTGAAGTATATACAGGAATTATAACGGGAGCATTTGAAAAATATATTAAAAGAATAATAGAATGAGCAACTGGCTTAATATATTGCTTTACATTCAGATAGGACTGAGTGGTATTTGCATGTACAGGATTATCAGAGGTCCTACAATTCCTGACCGTATGGTAGGAGCGGACATTTTCGGAATACTGGTAGTGGGGGTTTGTGCTATTATCTCAATCGAGACAGAAAAGTCTTTTATCCTCGACATCGGAATTGCCTGGATCATTCTGAGTTTCATCGGAACATTGACACTTGCTAAATATCTAACGGGTAAAAAACTAAATGAATAATATGATCAGCCTGATTTTAATAACAATCGGAATTATCTTCAATCTCCTTGGTTGTATAGGAATAATAAGACTTCCTGATACTTACAACAGACTCCAGGCAGCAACTAAAGCAGTAACTCTGGGTTGCTGCAGCATACTTCTCGGAGTAGTCTTCCATTTTGGTCTGAGTGATGCCGGGACAAAAGCTCTTGTAGCAATACCTATACTTTTCTTTGGGTCTACCGTTGCAGCTCATGCACTTATCAGGGGGACATACCATTTCGGGATCAGACTTGGAGAAAAAAGTGTGAAAGATGACTATAAAGATGCAGTAAAATGAAGTATCCAAAACTACGGGAGATAAAAGAGGCTGTTGTTTCGCTTGTTACACCGGCCTATACATCAAGGTTTCCAAAAGAACCCCACATCCCTTTTGAAAACTTCAGAGGTAAACCTGTTGTTGATAATGAGAACTGTGTAGGTTGCGAGACATGTGCAAACGTCTGTCCACCTCAGGCGATAACATTTACTGATGATAAAGAAAAGAAAATCAGAACAATAAAAAGAGATTACGGAAAATGTATCTTTTGTGGTCAGTGTCAGGAGCATTGTATTACCGGTAAGGGCGTGAAACTGTCAGATAAAATTTTTGATCTTGCAGTATTTGACAGGCAGAAAAATGTAGAATTCCAGGAAAAGGAGCTTCTTATTTGCCAAAACTGCAATGCTGTTATAACAACTGAAGAGCATCTTTATTTTATGCACAGGAAACTCGGTCCGAAAGCATTTTCGTCTATCCTTAATCTGAACTTGCTAAATCAGAAACTAAAACTAGCTGAGGGACAAGATGTTAATATTAAGATCATAGATAACCTGAAGAGAAAAGACATGTTCAATATAATATGTCCGAACTGTCTGAGGCAAATCCTTGTAACGTACTTATATAAAAATGTTTAAGGTGCTGAATAAAATACAAAATCTGAAGATTAAAAAAACACTTTTTGTCGGAATAGGGAACCTTTTTAAAATGGATGACGGTGTCGGTGTTTATATAAGCAAAAGAATAAAAAACAAAGTGAATGTTTCATCACTGACTGTAGAGGTCAGTCTTGAAAATTATATCGGAAAAATAAACAGTCTGAATCCTGATATATTGATACTTATTGATTGCGTGGATATGAAGGAAGTTCCAGGAACATATAAATTATTATCACTTAGACAGATACAGGACATGACTTTTAATACTCATAATATTTCATTAAGACGTTTATCGGAATTCTTCACGATGCCGGTTTATGTTCTGGGGATCCAACCAGAAAAAATTGACTTTGGCGAAAATATGTCTTATCTTGTTAAGAATGTTGCAGAAAGAATTATTAATCAAATAAACAAAAAGGAGGTCTATCATGGCTGTAGAATACATTTGTAAAATTTGCAGGGGCCATCTTAATGTTAAAACTTCCATCGTCCTTGCAGCCTCGAAACTTCACAGTTCCAGAAGAGGATTGGTCTTTCTGAATCCTGAGATCGGGAACTATACTACCACAACACATCCTTCTTTCGAGATTAAAGAAGGTGAGGAATACATCTATAATTGCCCTATCTGTCATTCACAATTAAACAGTACCAAGTACAAACACCTGGTAAGGATAATTATGATCGATGAGAATGGAAAGGAGTTCAATATTTACTTTTCAGGTATTGCAGGTGAAAAATGTACCTACAAGATCAGGGAAGATAAAGTAGAAGCAAAAGTCGGCCCTGATGTGAAGACTTATGATAAATATTTCGACGTGCCCGAAGAATACAAGAAATATCTCTAGAGTTTGAAAAATGCTTCGTGTTATTCAATCTTAGATATCTTATCTTGATTTGAAGCTCTCCTACCTGGGTTACCAGGCAATGAGTAATTATTATTTCTTGCCTGAATGAAAATGCAATTTGCAACAAAACAGTGAAATGGCATCTGTTACAGATTCTTCTTTTTTTGCTACCATACGGAAAATATGAAATTGCTAAACCGCGATAATTTCCGCTATTTTGACCGTTTCTGCCTTGCCAATTACATATATCTACTCATTTATGGTCTCAGTTCGTGATCTTTTATTTTTTTATCTTTCTCAGCTAATTCCTCTTCAAGTTTACCGATTTTCTCATTTAACTTATTGACTTTTTCGTTAAGACTGTTAATGTCATCCTTTAATGTGGCAATATGATTATTCAGACTAGCCTTATCAGCTTTAAGACCATTGATTACAGGAACATATACTGACTTAGCATAAAGCCAGGCAGTAAAGAATCCGATGGTTGCCGCAACAAGGTTCAAGGCAACAATTGTAATTACATTTCCTGTAACGGACTGTGAAAGTTGTACAAATAATTGTGTCATGTTATTGCATTTTTATTGATATTTCTGTTCTTCTGTTTTTTGCTCTTCCTTCTTCCGATAAGTATTCACCATGAGGTTCTGTCTTACCTTTTGAGTCTGTGATAATCCTGCTGACATTTATTCCCTTAACTTCAAGGTATTTCTTAACGGTCTGAGCTCTTTTAAGTCCAAGATTATAGTTATAATCAACTGTTCCAACCAGATCAGTATGCCCTGTTACAGATAACATGGATCCGGAATATTTATCGAGCCAGGCTTTAAAAAGTTCAATGCTCTTGTCAGTTTGCAGATCAGGCTTGAATTTTGTTTCATTAAATTCAAAGTAGATCAGGAGATTCTCAGGCATAGATGCTTTAATTCTCATTAAAGAATCGGCCTCTTTTGTGAGTGTTTTAGGAATAGTCTGTATCGGCACTGATTTTTTCATCGCAGGTAAAAGCTTATCATTATAAAGCCATGCTGAAATAAAACACCAGATCACCAATAAAATAAACCCGGTAACTAGGATTTTCATTTTTTAACTTGTTTGGTTAGTTATCAGTTAATTATCCATACAAGTTAGGAAATTATTATCAGACAGGGGATAATAAAAAGTTTTAATTTTACAGTAGTCATCAATTAAGATCTTAAAAAGAAGGTGACTCTTTAATGAGTAAGTCAATTTTAGCAATGATCTATGATCATTGTATACATGGAGGCTCTTAATCAAAGCTCCTTTAAATAACAGGTAACAAAAAGACGTTCAATCCTATTAATTATCTAAAATGTAAAAAATGAAATCACATGGAATTAACCTGATAGTGGTATCTGCCTTTATTCTGATTTTAAGTAATCCGGCAAATTCGCAGCCTGAACAACAGAAAAGTAAATCGGATAAGATTTCTTTACCTGACAGTCTCTTTTTTAAGGCTCTGGTTTCTCAATACGTGCAATCTATTGACCAGGCTGATACAACACTGGCATCAAAAATTTGGGCTCCTACAGAAGAAATCTCGTTCATAAATCCGGAAGGGACCGAATATGGTTGGAATGGTGTGAAGAATATTTACAAAAGGTTTAAAGATAATTTCTCGGCCAGAAAGCTCTCCTTCTTTAATGTTAAGTTTTCCTACGGCAGGGATGTTTCCTGGCTAACGTTTTACTGGACATTTGATGGAACATTGAAATTAAATAACAGTTCTGTTCGAACCCGGGGAAGGGAAACACAAATCTGGAGAAAAATAAACTATGAATGGCGTCTGGTTCATGTACACTATTCAGAAATGCCAGTTACCGATAAGGGTCAGGGTCTTTAATTCTGAATTTGGTTAGTTGGTTAATCCTGCCTTGGTAAGGGCCATTGATTGTTCCTTTAAGAGGTGAAGTTAAAAATTCTTATTTTTTGTTTCGGGATGTTTATGCCCTTAAGTATCCTGAAACAACTGAAAATCAACAAGTTCAATTCCCAGGTCTTTATTAAGGGAACTTTGGTCGATAGATATTAGTTTAAATTGTATTTATCTTTTTCTTAGCTTTATTGAATAAAGAATGTTGTAAAACCCGGCTTGCCATAGAAAGTATCTCAGTAATAATCTAATTAGTATAATGTTAATAATCACAGGATTATGGATCATAACAAAACAACAACAGCGTTTGATATTAAAGGGTATCACATCGTTAGAAATTTAGGTGTCGTAAGGGGAATCCTTGTTCGATCCCGGTCAATATTTGGCAGTATTGGCGCAAGCCTTCAGACAATCATTGGAGGTAATATAACGATTTTATCGGAATTATGTGAAAAAACCAGGGAAGAGGCATTTGAAATTATGATGAAACATGCTGAGACTCTTGGGGCAAATGCAATTATTGGAATAAGGTATGAATCTACGGAGATTTTCCAGGGTGTTACTGAGGTGTTGTGCTATGGAACAGCAGTCGTTGTAGAAGAACAAAGGGAATAATAAAAAACCAGACATAGCCAATTTTATTGAAAATAAACAGGAACTGGAGAACAGTATAACTATGTTGAAGAAGATGAATATCAAAATGATTTATCCCGGACATGGTAAGCCTTTTAAGATGGAACAGTTAGCCCTGATGATATAATTCACAAATCATTTGTAAATGGCTGCTGTTAAATCTGATAATAGGAGACCTGCGGGACTCATCGCAATTTTCCGTTCCTTTCATTACAGAAATTATCGTCTTTTCTTTGGCGGGCAAAGTATATCGCTTATTGGAACCTGGATTCAACGAATCGCAACTCCCTGGCTGGTTTACCATCTGACAGGTTCTGCTTTATTACTGGGTGTTATCGGTTTCGCCGGACAGATACCTACTTTCATTATTGCACCGTTTGCCGGTGTGATGACTGACAGGTGGAATCGTTATTACATTCTGATAGGTACCCAGATTGCTGCCATGATACAGGCTTTTATCCTTACTATTCTATATTTCTCAGGAACAATTGCCATCTGGCACATCGTACTTCTGAATGTGTTTCTTGGATGCGTAAATGCTTTTGATGTTCCCGCGCGACAGTCATTTGTAATTGAAATGGTAGAAAAAAAGGAAGACCTCGGAAATGCCATTGCTTTAAACTCTTCTATGGTTAATGGTGCAAGATTACTTGGTCCGTCAATTGCCGGCTTATTGATTGCTTTAACGGGTGAAGGAATTTGCTTTTTGCTCAACGGTTTAAGCTATATATTTGTAATTGTATCCCTTCTTTTGATGAAGGTTAAACCAAGAAAAATAAAAGTAAGAGACAGTAATGTATTAAAAGAACTTAAGGAAGGATTTTCTTACGCTTTCAGTTTTCCACCTATAAAGCATATTATTTTTTTACTCAGTCTGATAAGTTTAATGGGAATGCAATACACAGTACTGATGCCAATTTTTGCAAAAGAAATACTGCACGGAGGTTCACATACTTTCGGGTTTCTTATGGGAGCTTCGGGTCTTGGCGCTCTGACCGGAGCTCTCTATCTTGCCTCCAGGAAAAATGCTCTGGGACTTATCAGAATTATTCCGATGGCTGCCGGATTATTTGGTTTGGGACTGGTCGCATTTTCCTTTTCACGCATCTTTGTGCTTTCATTAACTCTTATGGTAATAATAGGACTTGGAATGATGTTACAGATGGCATCAAGCAACACTATTTTACAGACAATTGTCGATGATGATAAACGTGGCCGTGTAATGAGCTTTTACACAATGGCATTCATGGGTACGGCACCCTTTGGAAGTTTGCTGGCTGGGAGTCTGGCAAAAATCACAGGTGTTTCAGTTACAATATTAACAGGTGGAATCTTTTGTATTTTGGGCGCTGCAGTTTTTGCATATAAACTTCCTGAACTATCCAGGATTGTTAATTCAATTTACTCTAAACAGAGATTATCAACCACTGAAACTATAGCAGAAATTCAGGCAACAGCAGAATAGTTTTCCAGTTGAATATTCTTTGAAATGTTTAAACAAAATGTCAAGTTTATTCGTTTATATTTGCATCTCAGTCTTAAAAACTTATTTTAAGTTTAAAGAAGAAAGTATTCAGAAATGAAATTTTTCTTTCAAAAAATGGTTAGAAAAGATAACAATTTTAAAAGATACAGGAATGGTCTGACAGGTGTTCTGTTCCTTTTTTTCCCAAATCTGATAGCCGGACAAACAATGCATGATAGTCTTCCTTCAAATGTTACATTATCACAATGCATAACATATGCTCTTGCTAATCAATCATTGATTAAACAGTCAATTATAGATGAGGATATAAACAGAAGCAACATAAGAATTGCTTTGGCGGGCTGGTATCCGCAACTGGAAATCGATGCCAACATACAACATTTTCTTCAGGTTCCTGCAACATACTATCCTAACCTGAACAATCCTCCCTCATATACTCCTCTAATAGCTTTAATTTCAACACCGACTAACGTATCATCCGGCGTTTTTTCCGCCAACCAGACTTTATACAGCAGCACCTTATTTTTTGCTGCGAGGACTTCCAGAGAACTTCGCAAACAGGCTTCTGAAAACACAGAGGATTCAAAGATTAATACATACGTTGATGTAACCAAAGCTTTTTTTGATGTACTATTGACAAAGGAGCAGCTTAATGTTCTGAAAGAAGATATAGTGCGACTTCAAAAGAATTATAAAGATGCTTATAGTTATTATAAGAATGGTATCACAGATAAGATAGACTATCAGCGTACCGAGATATCACTCAGCAATGCTCAGGCGCAAAAAAAGTCTGCAGAAGAAGCTTTAAAAGCAAAATATTCAATCCTCAAACATCTTATGGGAGTTGGTCCTGAAAAGCAAATATCTGTTTCATATGATTCTTCCAAATTTGAAAATGAAATATTAGTTGATACAACTAAAATTCTTGATTATAGTAATCGTATTGAATATCAGATTTTGCAGACTTCCTTAAATCTGCAGAATTTTGGAATCAGTTACTACAGGTGGTCATTTCTTCCGACTTTGTCTGCTTTTTATAATTATGATCCGACGTTCTCAAGCAGCCAGATCTCAGATTTATATAAGTATAACAATCCGACTTCTCTGCTGGGATTGAAATTAACTCTGCCATTGTTCCAGGGGATGAGCAGACATGAAAATTTTAGCAAGGCAAAGCTTCAGTACCAGCGGCTCCAGCTGGGAATGGAATATCTGAAGAGTTCGATAAGCAGTGAATATATACAGGCTCTTGCAGGGTATAAAAGCAACCTGAATGAATTGAAAGTTGCAAAAAACAATATTGTTGTTGCCAGGGATATCTTTAATACTGTGAAACTTCAATATGATAAGGGAATTAAGGCGTATCTAGAAGTTATTGTTTCTGAAACAGATTTACGGACAGCAGAACTTAATTATTTAAATGCACTTTTCCAGGTTCTTACCAGTAAGATGGATCTGGAAAAGGCATCCGGAGATATAAAAATTAATTAAAAATGAACATTGAACTATATTTGGCTGTATTCTTATAGCTGAGAATAAATATTTGACACTATGCAAAAAACATCTCACCTCATAATTTTTTTAGCACTGATAACAGGTTTGCTGTCATGCCATGGAAATACTTCAAATAAAAAGACCGAAGTACCGGCAACACCAGTGACAGTTACTCATGTAAATCTGGCAAGAGCGGTATTTTACAATTCATATCCTGCAAATATTGCAGCACTAAAGGAGGTTGAAATACGAGGGCAGGTGACCGGATATGTGACAGGAATATTTTTTACTGAGGGTAAAGAGGTCCATTCAGGAGAGAAACTGTATGAAATTGACCATCGTAAGTATGAAGCAACTTACAGGGAAGCCCAGTCAAATGTTAAAATTGCCGAAGCAAATCTTGAAAAAGTTCAGCGTGATGCCAACCGTTACACTGATCTGGCCAGTCAGGATGCCGTTGCAAAACAGCTTCTCGATAATTCGTTGACTGATCTTAAAAATGTTAAACAGCAGGTAGAAGCTGCAAATTCAGAACTAGTTAAGGCTAAAACCGATTTAGATTATTCTTTAATTTATGCCCCTTTCGATGGCACGATAGGTTTTTCAGGTGTTAAAATGGGAACTCTTGTTACTCCGGGACAGACTCTTCTTAATACTGTCTCTTCTGATAACCCTATTGGTGTCGATTTTGAAATAAATGAAACTGAGCTTAGCCGTTTCCGGCAATTGGAAAATGAAGGAATTTCAAAAAATGATACGACATTTAAGATCACACTTCCAGATAATTCAATATATCCCTTTTTCGGAAAGATAAGTGTCATTGACAGGGCTGTTGATCAGCAGACTGGTACCATCAGGGTCAGAATAATTGTTCCTAATCCTGAAAAAAATCTTAAATCAGGTATGAGTTGTAAGGTACTTGTGTTAAATGCATTTTCAGGTGAACAGATACTTATTCCATTCAAGGCGGTTCTTGAGCAGCTGAGCGAATATTTTGTCTACACAGTAAAAGATAAAAGCGTTCAGCAGGTAAGGATCTCTCTTGGTCCAAGGGTTAATTCAGATGTTATTGTACTGAAGGGGCTTAAAGGTGATGAAACAATCGTAGTTGATGGTATACAGAAACTGCATGATGGTTCTGAGATCACAATTTCACAACCTCAAAAACAACAATAGCATAATTAGATACTTTAAACCACTTTAAGTCTGAAACTTATTTCATGATAGCCGATACCTTCATAAAACGTCCGATCACAGCGATAGTAATTTCGTTAGTCCTTGTAATTGTAGGAACACTGGCCATACTTAACCTGCCTGTAAGTCAGTATCCCGATATTACGCCACCTGTTGTACAGGTGTCGAGTCAGTATACCGGTGCTGATGCCACAACTGTTGAACAAACGGTAACTACGCCTGTTGAAATACAGGTTAATGGAGTTCCAGGGATGAACTTTATCCAGAGTAACAGTACCAACGACGGACGTTCGACTCTGAACGTCTATTTTGATATAGGAACAAATGTTGATATTGCTACTACCGAAGTTCAGAACAGGGTAAATATTGCGACTCCCATCCTTCCTGATGAGGTGAAAAGACTAGGCATTACTGTCCGCAGACGTAATCCCAGCGGCCTTTTGAACGTAGCAATCTACTCTCCAAAAGGTACACACAGCATTCAGTTTCTTGATAATTACACAAATATTTTTGTCAGGGATGCCCTTTTGAGAGTTAAGGGTGTAGGGGATATTTTTGCAAGAACTGATGATTTCAGTATGCGTATCTGGCTCAACCCTGATAAAATGGCAAGTTTGGGACTGACAGCCAGCGATGTTCTTAATGCAGTTCAGGAACAAAATGTACAGGTAGCTGCAGGCTCCATCGGAACTCCGCCGCAACCTGCCGGTCAGCCGTTTGAATACACTGCAAGAGTCAATGGAAGGCTCAGCAGTGAAGATGACTTTAAAAACATTATAGTCCGCACTGATCCAGGTGCCGGCAGGATTGTTTATCTAAAGGACGTGGCGCGTGTTGTTTTGGGTAAATTCAACTATTCAGGAATAGCATATGTCGACAAGCAACGTGCTTCATACATGCTGATATATCAGACTCCCGGCAGCAATGCTCTTGATGTTGCCAATGGTATTTACAACGCATTGAATCAGCTGAGTAAATCTTTTCCGAACGATGTTGCTTATAAGGTACCATTTGAATCGGTGACAGTCGTAAAAGCATCTATAAGTGAGGTTGTTAAAACTCTGCTTGAGGCATTGGCGCTTGTAGTGCTGGTTGTATTTATCTTCCTTCAGGACTGGCGTTCTACCGTTATTCCTGTTCTTGCAATCCCTGTATCAATAATTGGCACTTTTATTTTCTTTATACCACTTGGTTTCACTATTAATACTCTTACGCTCTTTGGCTTTATTCTTGCGATCGGAATAGTTGTGGATGACGCAATAATAGTAGTTGAAGCGGTGCAGCGTTATATGGAAGAGCAGCACCTTCCTCCAAAAGAGGCTGCCCACAAAGCTATGGCAGATATATCAGGGCCTGTTGTTGCCATTGCTCTTGTTCTTGCTGCCGTCTTTATTCCGGCCGGCTTTTTGCCAGGCATTGTTGGCAGGTTGTATCAGCAGTTTGCTATCACAATAGCCATCTCTGTTCTCATATCTGCATTTATTGCACTATCACTCACACCTGCCCTGTGCTCATTGTTTCTTAAACCCCATCATATAAGTCAATCTTCCAGAGGGTTTAATTACCTATTCTTTCACTTTAATAAATGGTTCAACAGGAGAACTGATGGCTATACAAATAATGTCCGGAGAGCGATAAAAAATTCGCGTTATATTGTTATCCTGCTGGTTTTGGTTGTCTTTGGTGCTTATGTTATGCTTGTTAAAAAGCCCACCGGGTTCATTCCTCTGGAGGATGAAGGACGTTTGTATATAACATTTGAATTACCTGAAGCATCTTCCACTTCGCGTACTGTAGAAGTGCTGAATAAAATAATGAATATACTGAGTGAGATTAAGGGTGTCAATCATTATTCTGCAATATCAGGATTAAACGTGGTTACATTTGCCACCAAATCAAATAGCGGCACTATCTTTTGCCAGTTAAAACCCTGGGATGAACGGAAAAGCAAGTCTGAACAACTTTTTGCGTTAATAGCTCAGATACAGGCAAAATTTGCAGCAATCAAAGAGGCAAATATAATTGTTATACCTCCTCCTGCCATTCCTGGTCTGGGCACTACAGGAGGATTCACTTTTGAGCTTCAGCAAAGAGAAAGCAATGATGATATAAAAACTTTCGAACGAAATGTTAATGCCTTCATGGCAGCGGCAAACAAACGTCCTGAAATTGCACGGGCTATCACTTTTTTCAATGCACGAACTCCCAACTATCAGCTCACAGTTGACCGTGATAAATGCAAAAAGATGGGAGTTAACCTGGCTGAAGTATTTAATACCATTCAAACATTTCTCGGCAGCAGCTATATAAATGACTTTACTTTATATAACAGGAATTTTCATGTAATTGCTCAGGCAGACACTCTCTTCAGGAATGATATTGTGGATATGGATAAGTACTATGTCCGTAATCAGCAGGGCACGATGCTGCCGTTAAGCTCTGTCATGAGTTCCAAAGTAAATGAAAGCGCTTCAATGCTTTCCCATTATAATCTCTACAGGACTGCTGAATTTATTGGTGATGCAAAAGCCGGATTTAGCACAGGACAGGCTATCAAAGCATTACAGGAAACTGCTCAGCAGGTGCTCCCAAAAGGATATGGGTATGAGTTTTCGGGACTTAGCCGCGAAGAGCTCAAGGCCGGTAATACTTCCACCTATATTTTTATACTATCACTGCTTTTCGTCTTCCTTTTTCTTTCGGCCTTGTATGAAAGCTGGACAGTACCTTTCACAATTCTGCTCGGAGTTCCTCTTGCTGCTTTTGGAGCCATACTGGCACTTACAATCAATAAAAATCTGTCTGATAATGTGTACGCACAGATAGGTCTGATTACTCTGATCGGCCTTGCAGCTAAAAATTCTATTCTTATAGTTGAATTTGCCAAGGAGCGTGTCGACCGGGGTATTGAAATCGTAGCAGCTACTATTGAGGCAGTTCGTTTACGACTTCGTCCAATCTTGATGACATCTTTTGCTTTTATCTTCGGGGTTTCTCCATTGGTATTAGCCACCGGTGCTGGAGCCATTGCACGTCGAACTATCGGATGGTCGGTCCTTGGAGGAATGATCGCGGCCACTGCTTTGGGCGTTTTTATTATTCCGGTTTTATTCATCTTAATAATCCGTCTCACCTACGGTAAGAAAAAACTCGAGGATCTTCAGGCAAAACACAATTCATCTATCGCTTCTCCTGTACATAAAGATCAGGCAGATTAATTATTTGATATCACCATTATGAAGATACACCAACTTAGCAATAAAAACTAAGGAGGTATTCAGTCAAAAGAATTCTATTTTAAATAATTCTGAACTGTTGAAAAAATTTATACTGACTTTGCTTATTAGAATTATCCTTTATTTTAACCATTTTAGTTGAATAAATATTTCTTTTTTTGAATAAAATGATAAAAGATTTTCAACTTTACTTTGATTCTTAAAATTTGTTAAATAATATTTACTATTTTTGGTCGTGAAATCATTTGCCAAAACAACAATTTGCATATGAATTGCATTATAGTTGACGATGATATATTGACCTGCAAGATTCTGGAAGGGTATGTTACCAAGTCAACCTCTCTTAATCTGGTTGGTGTATTCAGCGATTCAGTAGCGGCCAGGGATGTTTTAACTAAGCGGCAGGATATTGATCTGGTTATCCTCGATATCCAGATGCCCGAAATGAATGGTTTTGATTTTATCCGGAGTCTGGACTTCCCTCCCAACATAATTATAGTATCATCAGCCGAGGAATTTGCATTGAAGGCATTCGACTTCAACGTTGTAGATTACCTTCTTAAACCGGTTACATATGGTCGTTTCTGTAAAGCTATTGATAAGACAATCAGATACTTTACACGTAAAGAGGTTACCAACAGCGACGATGAAGAAATATTCATCAAGAAGGGATCTTCACTGGTAAAACTAAAACTTACCGAGATTATATACATTGAAGCTCTTGAAAATTATGTTACCCTGAACACCAGCGATGACAGATTCACTATTCATTTTACTATGAAAGCAATCGAAAATCAATTGCCTTCAGGAGTTTTTATCAGGGTTCACAGGTCATTTATAATTAATAAGAGCATGATCCAGACAATTAAAGAGAATACTCTTGACCTTATTGTAGGCGGTGTTGTGAAAAGTATTCCTGTCGGGAAATCATTCAGGGATTCTCTGCTGAATGACATAAATGTGATGGCCAGATAATCACAAAGAATTCTCATGCTTAACAATCGTCAACTGTTCCTGCTGCACCTGGGACAAACTTCGGTGACACCAATGATGCTAGAAATTGTCAGGGCAGAAGGTATTTACATGTATGGACAAGATGGTAAAAGATACATAGATCTTATATCCGGAGTCTCTGTAAGCAATACGGGTCATTGTCATAAAAAAGTTGTTGAAGCAGTTAAAAAACAGGTCGATTTGTATATGCACCTGATGGTATATGGGGAGTTTATTCAAAGCCCTCAGGTTAAATATGCTGAAAGTCTTACAAAAATACTTCCTCCTGTTCTGAATTGCTGTTATTTCGTGAATTCAGGCAGTGAAGCAGTAGAGGGTGCATTGAAACTTGCCAAAAGATATACCGGAAAGAGCCGAATAATATCCTTCAAAAATTCCTATCATGGCAGTACCCAGGGTGCATTAAGTATCCAGGGAAGTGAATTGTACAGAAATGCCTTCAGACCTCTACTGCCGGATACTTTCCAGATTGATTTTAATAATGAAAAATCACTTTGTGAAATTGACAACCGCACTGCATGCGTTATAGTTGAACCGGTACAGGGCGAAGCCGGTATTATATACCCTGAAGAAGATTTCCTTTCAAAAATCAGAGACCGGTGCAACAGAACCGGTGCTATACTGATCTTCGATGAGATACAGACAGGTTTTGGCAGACTTGGTCATATGTTTGCTTTTGACAGGTTCGGAGTTGTTCCCGACATTTTACTTCTTGCAAAAGCCCTTGGTGGAGGAATGCCGCTGGGAGCATTCATCTCTTCCGGAGATATTATGTCAGCACTTGTCACAAACCCCACACTTGGTCATATTACCACTTTCGGCGGGCATCCGGTATGTTGTGCCGCAGGACTGGCCTCGCTGAATGTTATCATTGAGGAGAATCTTGTTGAGGGTTGCAATGCAAAGTCAGTCCTGTTTAAAAAGGAACTTACACACCCTTTGATAAAAGATGTAAGGGGAGATGGCCTTCTAATGGCTGTTCAACTTAGTGATTCATCATATATTCAATATGTTATTGCACATGCTCCGGATTACGGACTTGTGCTTGATTATTTTCTTTTCTGCAAGGATGCCTTCAGAATTGCCCCTCCTCTAATCATAAGTGAAGAAGAAATATGCCTGGCTTGTGAACTTTTAAAGAAACTTCTTGATGCCGCAGCAAATAACTCATATAAGAAATGAAACCCGTTATCTTAACATTTATTTTATTTTTATTGCTTTCAACAGGAATTGTCAAGAGCCAGGTATCTGCAAAAGATACACCTCAAATGCTCGAAGAACTTTTTGACAGGCTTGTTGATAATTATAATGACAGCGACAGGATCAGCATCAATGATTCGATCAAAATGATTATTAACGATTATGCAAAGTCCGATTCGGCTTTTACCTACAGGTTTACTAACCTTAGGTACCTGGGGCAGATTATGTCACCAGATTCTCTTTTGAAAATCATTACATGGAATCTGGTTTTAGAGAATGAACCCGGCAAGTATTTTTGCTATTTCATCAGGAAACCGGAATCCGGTAAGGGGAATAAAATTTATACATTATCAGTTAGTTACAACGAAAATCCAGTCAAAACTGATACTACATATTCAGTTTCGAACTGGTATGGAGCATTATATTATGACATAAAACCTTTCATTGTTGATAACATACGTTGCTGGGTGCTCCTAGGTATCGATTATGGCAATGAATCTATCAGCAGGAAAATCATAGAAGTGTTGAGCTTTTCATCCGATGATTCAATAGTATTTGGAAGAAAATGGTTTTCAACAGGAAATGAACTAAAATACAGGGATGTCTTCGAGTACGCCTCCAACGCAATGATGTCCCTGAGATTCAGATCTGAGAATTCGATTATTTTTGATCACCTTGTACCATTCTCGCCAACACATAAAGATGACCATCAGTTCTATGGTCCTGATTATTCATTTGATGCATATAATTATCAGGATGGTTTGTGGAAACTGACACTTAATGTGGATGCACGAAATCAGTAAAGAAGTGTCTAAAGTGAGCTAGAGTTTAGAGTACTTAAAGTTGAAAGGTTGAAATGTTAGCATTTTAATCGTAATTTTAGGCACTCCAAACTCTAGTTCACTCTAAGTACTTATACATGTTATGACAAAGAATATAAAAACCCACATTTACTGTTTTGATGATCATAGGGGATTCTCTGAGGATGTCAGGAAAAGGTTTACAGATCCGTCAAGGTACACTGTTTTATCTTTCCAGACAAGAGAGGAGTTCATCAATCAACTGGTGGCAGAGAAAGAAAATGGTTTCTGCAAGGTTGCAATTCTTGGCCTGCATGATACTGCCGAACAATTCGAAATGATCGATAAGTTAACAGTTGAAATAAAAAAAATCGAATCAAAAACCGGTATTATTCTGCTTGGACCTCCTGATAAAATGGAACTGATAAAGAAAATTCTTAAGTTTAACATTGATGCTTATATTCCAAAAAATACCAATTCAATCCTTCGTATCCACAACACTGTTAAAAAACTAATAAGCGAACATAGTATAGCCATTTTCAAAAAGAAGAAAAATATTTCAGTTTATTTTCTCCTGGGGTTAATTGTGATTGCTGTAATTTTAATTCTTGTTGCCAGGTTCAGGTTTCCACAGTATTTCTAATCACAAAGATAAAGTATTGTAAATTAGTAGTTTCCCCTCTCTTTTTGAAGCTGATTTTTATATATCTCTCTATAAGCTGGCATTTGCTTATTTAGTCAGTAGTTTCACAAACAGAGTGTTTATCAAATTAACTTATTATGGATCAAGGAGATTGCTCATCCGCCAGCCGGCGGATTCGTAATGACATATAATCTTTCTTCCACCCATACCTGCTATATGCCAATTGTCATTCAGAGCGGAGCGAGGAATCTCCTCAAGTGAAGACTAAACTTAACTAAAAAGAACATTTTTTATAAAAAGCTCGTAATCTGGTACGAACCCCAAGAGAATTGTACAAAGATAAGTACAAAAAGGCGGAGAGAATTGGGAATTGCTAATCTGATAAAAAAATAGTAATGTGACTATTTGTCAGTAATGCACTAACGGCACAACTTTTGAAAGTGATCGGCAGATTATTCATGTATAACTATAAAAATAATGATATGGAAACCGGAAAGATTGGAGTAACAACTGAAAACATTTTCCCTATAATAAAAAAATTCCTTTATTCTGATCATGAGATTTTCCTCCGTGAACTAATTTCAAATGCAGTTGATGCTACACAGAAACTAAGGACATTGGCTGCTGTTGGTGATTATAAAGGAGAAATTGCGGAATCAATAATCCGGGTTTCGGTTGATAAGAAGAAAAAAACAATTAAGGTATCTGATAGCGGTATAGGAATGACAAAGGAAGAACTTGATAAATATCTCAATCAGATCGCTTTTTCCAGCGCTAACGATTTCCTCGATAAATATAAAGACCAGTCAAGTGCGATAATCGGCCATTTCGGTTTGGGATTTTACTCATCTTTCATGGTATCCGATAAAGTGGAAGTGATTACAAAGTCATATCAGGATGGTGCCCAGGCAGTTAAATGGAGTTGCGACGGAAGTCCTGAGTTTTCAATTGAAGATGTTGAAAAGGAGAAAATCGGAACTGATGTCATTTTATATATAGATAAAGAATCAAAGGACTTTCTTGAAGAGAGCAAGGTTGAACAGTTATTAAAAAAATATTGCAAGTTTCTTCCGGTTGAAATAGCTTTTGGCAAAGAGAAAGAATGGAAAGACGGGAAGTCAGTGGAAACAGGCAAAGACAAAATTATTAACAACACCAAACCTGCCTGGACATTGAAACCAGCGGACCTTAAAGAAGAGGATTATAATAAGTTTTACAGAGAGCTTTATCCTTCCGGTGATGATCCATTATTTTATATTCACCTTAATGTGGACTATCCTTTTAAACTGACAGGTATCCTTTATTTTCCAAAGATCAAGAGCAACATCGAGATACAAAAGAATAAGATACAATTATACTGCAACCAGGTGTTCGTGACCGATTCAGTTGAGGGAATCGTTCCTGAGTTTCTTACCCTTTTGCACGGGGTTATCGATTCACCTGATATACCTCTTAATGTATCAAGAAGTTATCTTCAGAGCGATTCGAATGTTAAGAAAATATCCAGCCATATAACAAAAAAAGTTGCCGACCGGCTAAATGATATATTTAAAAATAACAGGGAAGAGTTTGAAAAAAAATGGGACAATCTTAAGCTGTTCATCGAATATGGAATGATAACAGAAGAGAAGTTCTATGAAAAAGCTTCCAAGTTTGCCCTTTTGAAGAACACTGACGATAAGTACTTCACATTTGAAGAGTATGAAAAGCTTATCAGGGATAACCAGACAGATAAGAACAAAACCCTGATCTACTTATATTCTACAAACAAAACAGATCAGTTCACATACATTGATAAAGCTAAGAACAAAGGCTATGATGTATTGCTTCTCGATGGCCAGTTGGATGTCCATCTCATAAATCAGCTGGAATCCAAACTTAAGGATACTCGGTTCGTCAGGGTTGATTCGGATGTTGTTGACAAACTTATTCAGAAAGAAGAAACACGTGAGTCAAAGCTAACCGAAGATCAAAAAGATGATCTTAAGAGTGTATTCAATGTCAAGGTTAAAACAAAAGAAATCTATAATGTTGTCTTTGAAACTCTTGATGAAAATGAAGCACCTGTAATAATTACCCAGTCGGAATTCATGCGTCGGATGAAGGATATGTCGGCAATAGGAGGAGGTATGAATTTCTATGGTGAATTGCCAGATAGTTATAATCTGGTTGTTAATCCAAATCATGTTATTATCAATAAAATATCTTCAGATCTGCAATCTCATGAAGGATCCGGACTAACTGAGAACAATAACGAAAGAAAGAGGATTAAGGAAGAGATTGCCTTCATGGAACAGGAGCATAAAACGAAAAAAACAGATGATATCAGTCAGCTGGAAAAAGACGATCTTGAAAATTTACATAAAGAGCTCATTACGGTAGAAAATGCCAGAAAGTCCATTCTTGAATCATATGGCACTGCAAATAAGGTAGTTAAACAACTTATTGATCTGGCTTTGCTGGCAAATAATATGCTGAGAGGAGAGGAGCTGAGTACTTTCGTGAAAAGAAGTGTGGAACTTCTTTAGGCAACTGTACCGGGAGAAGAACCCCTCTGCCGCTTCGCGGCATCTCCCCTAAAGGGGCGATTATACTCGGATATTTAGCTTAATTTTACTAAAACAGTGAAGATTTTCCCCCCCCGGGGGGAATTAAAAGGGGGCTTAACTCCCAACTCAGATTATTCTGGCAATTTCATTTTTCACATATTCTATAGCCGCTCTTGTCGGCTCCTTCTCGAGTTCCATTATTCTTTCAAGAAGTCGCTTACTGAGCGACATTCCTGTTGATTCAGCCGGTAATTTCTCAACTTCACTGTTGATAATTTTAATCATATTTGAACGGGCATTCCTTACTACTTCCCAGGCCTGGGGACTCATGTATATTTGTTGAGAAAGATTATGCTCAAATTCACTTCTGATTGAATTTAAAATTGCTGTGTGAAGTTGCTGGGCTGTCATACCGGGAGTACTTACTCTAATCAATAATGATTCCAGAGAGATCCTTTCCAGGAAAAGGATAATTCTTTCGTATGCCTGAAGCTTTATAGGAGTAACTGTCCTGTTATTTTGAAGTATCAGTTCCTGCTTCCTCCTGTCCTGATCATTTTTTATCATATTTCTGAGAATAACCCATGCTGTAAAAAATACGATCAACGCCGGAATGGCGATTTTTGAAATATCTGACACTGTTTCCATTATTCAGGATTTTAGATTATTATACAAACTTAAGTGTTTCTTTTTTATTATCAATCATAAATGTTTTTCCGGCAGATCTCGTTGATTTAAGCAGATCCATATATCATCTATTTCTTGGTGTGCCTTTGTGAATAACTCAGTGTTCCTTAGTGTTAAAAAATACTTTTAACCACAAAGATTTCACAAAGGATAACGCAAAGTGACACAAAGTGAAAAATGAAATATAACAGGCATCGGTTATTCAATTTTACTTCATACTTTTATCGGGTCCTTTTACACGATTAATTTTTAATAAAATATGGAATACTTATCTGACAGAATTAAGTCTCTATCGGTTTCCCAGACTCTTGCAATGGCACAAAAGAGCAGGGAATTAAAGGCAAAAGGTGTTGATATTATAAATCTGAGTCTTGGGGAACCTGACTTCAATACTCCGGATTCTGTTAAAGAAGCAGCAAAGAAGGCTATTGACGATAATTATTCCAAATATCCTCCTGTACCAGGTTATACAGATCTTCGGGAAGCGATTTCGAAGAAATTTAAGGAAGAAAACGGCATTACCTATTCTCCTGAACAGATTATTGTATCTGCAGGAGGAAAGCACTCTCTTATAAATGTTATTTTATCAATTGTCAACCCGGGAGATGAGGTAATTATTCTTGCTCCGTACTGGGTAAGTTATTACGATCAGATAGTTTTTGCTGAAGGGATACCAGTCATAATTAAAGCCAGGATTGAAAATGATTTTAAGATCAAACCTGAGCAGCTTGAGGCTGCAATTACCAATAAAACCAGACTAATCATCTTCAATTCACCCTCAAACCCGACAGGAATGGTTTACAACCGGCAGGAGATGGAAAAACTTGCAAGGGTCGTTGAAAACCATGAAGGAGTATTTATTATTTCTGATGAGATTTATGAGCATATTATTTTCACTGGCGATCACGTTAGTATGGCCTCTTTTGATTTTATCTATAATAAGGTCATTACAGTTAACGGGGTATCAAAAGCATATGCAATGACCGGATGGAGAATAGGATACATTGGTGCTCCGTTATGGATAGCCAAGGCATGTAATAAGCTGCAGGGCCAGTTTACATCAGGAGTATGTTCAATCGCACAGCGAGCTGCACTGGCTGCCATTGAGGGCAAAAGAGATACTATTGAAGTTATGAAAGAGGCGTTTCTCCGCCGGCGAAATCTTATTTGTTCTCTGTTAAAAGAGGTAAAAGAGATAAAAGTAAGAATTCCACAGGGGGCATTTTATGTAATGCCCGATATAAGCTTTTACTTCGGTAAATCGGATGGAGAAACCAGAATTACAAATTCAGATGATCTGGTTTTGTACCTGCTTGATAAGGCACGTGTTGCAATGGTAGGAGGGGATGCTTTTGGCGCCCCCGAATGTCTGAGGATTTCATATGCCACGTCAGATGAACTGTTGATTGAAGCTGTGAAACGAATAAAGGGAGCTTTGGAAAAATTGAAATAGAGGATCACCGGGAATAATAGCCTTTATGCGGCTACTTAATTCATTTCGAGGTCAAATGCCAGAAGCCACAAAAAGAACATTGATAAGCTTTCAATTCCACTATCCGGATTTCTTTCATGTATTTAATTGCCTCCAGAGCATCAGCCTGGGAATTATATATTGTCTTCCTGCAGGGTGGTTCAATCGGGGAAATTCTTTCTTTCTTTGAAAGTTTTTGTTTCAATTGATTAAAAATTAAACTCGAAAAGAAACAATGGAAATATCAATATTTATTATACGAAACAGTTTCTGTCAATGGTTTACGCCTTTTTTCCCGTTGTTCACTTAATGAATATCCCAGGGTGATTATCAGCTCGACGCGTTTTGATCTGGGGATATCAAGGACTTTTTTCAATTGCCTTTCATCAAACCAGCCGATTATGCACGATCCTATCCCTTCAGCTTTAGCCTGAAGGCAGATGTTTTCCGTGGTTATACCAATATCAATAAGTGAATAATCCTTATTCTTAATAGTTGCCCCGACTTTGGATGACATGTTCGGCTTTTCTCTGACAATAACCAGAATAACCGGTGCCTGCGAAACAAAGCTGTTCATCCCGATCAATCTGGCTGAGGCTGCATCCGCAATCTTTATAACAAGTTGCTGATCAGTTACAACAATGAATTTCCAGGGTTGTGCGTTGCAGGCGGAAGGAGCCATCCTTCCTGCTTCAACTATCCGTTCAAGCTTTTCTTTATCAACAGGTTTGCTGCTGTATTTTCTATCGCTCTGACGACTTATTATAAGATCAAGGATATCGTTTGAATCAATCATGACTAATAATTATTTGGAAGGAGTTCAAAATAAGCCTCGGGGTGCAGACAGGCCGGACAATTTTTCAGAGGTTTCGTGCCGAAATGAATATAGCCGCATTTTCTGCAGTACCAGAATACCTTTTCATTGCGCTGAAATACTTTATCCTGCATCACATTTTCCAGTAATTTTCTGTATCTGTCTTCATGCCCTTTTTCAGCTTGTGCAATTGCTTTGAATGCTGCAGAGATATTCCTGAATCCCTCTTCTTCTGCCGTCAACGCAAAAGCCTGATAAAGGTCGCTCCATTCTTCATGCTCACCTTCTGCCGCAGCAAGAAGATTATCTTTTGTTGTCTCAGTTTTACCGGCTGGAAAAGATGCTGTTATTTCAACCATACCTCCTTCAAGAAACCTGAAAAACCTTTTAGCATGTTGTTGTTCCTGCAATGCTGTTTCCAGAAAGATTCCCGAAATCTGTTCAAAGCCCTCTTCTTTTGCAACCTTTGCGGCAAATTCATATCTGTTCTTAGCCTGCGATTCTCCGGCGAAAGCCTTCAGCAGGTTTTTTTCAGTTTTTGATCCTTTTAAACTTTTTTCCATATTATTGACTTTAATAAGCTTCAAATTATACAAATTAAAAATGATGTACTCAACAAAATTAATATCACAAATATAATTATCTTTATTTTCAAATTATTCCGTTTGAAACTCGGATAAAAATTAACTTAAACAATACTAAGATGATAATTGTACTATTTTTTCTGGCGATCATTTTTCTTCTGGTTATGATGGCTGTTTCGTTGTATAACAGGCTTGTCAGATTGAGAAATAACAGGGAGCAGGCTTTTGCTGATGTCGATGTGCAACTGAAACAAAGACATGATCTTATACCTCAACTGGTTGATTCCGTAAAAGGTTATATGGGACATGAGAGAGGAGTTCTTACAGATATTACAGAAGCACGTTCAAATGCTATGAAGGCTGTTACTATTAATGATAAGATTGTTGCCGAAAACAAGTTGTCAACAGCGTTGGAAGGGTTGAAAGTATCAGTTGAAGCATATCCTGATCTTAAAGCCAGTCAGAACTTTATGGAGCTTCAGAATGAGATATCAGATATTGAAAACAAGATAGCTGCTGCACGCCGGTTCTTCAATTCTGCCACTAAAGAACTTAATGTTGCTACTGAATTATTCCCTTCAAATCTGATCGCCACACTTTTTAATTTCAGGCGCGAACCGATGTTTGAGCTTGGTACTCAGAGGGTTGAAGCTGAACAGCCTCCTAAAATACAGTTCTGAAAATATGAAGTATTTTGGTTTGCAGAGCCAGATATGGAGGAATAATACCAATTCTGTATTGATATTGGTTATGTTCCCGGTGATCTTTTTTGTCCTGACATGGCTCTTCTTTTTTTTCTTGTCCTTAAATTCAGAAGAACACAGATCATTAAGCGAGGTAAACCACAGTTTTCTTGTTGCTGCCCCTTTTATCTTGTCTGGTGTAATTATTTGGTTTACAATAGCATGGTTTTCTCATTCGGCCATGGTCAATGCGGCTACCGATTCTAAACCTCTTTCAAGAAATGAAAACAAAAGGGTATATAATCTGGTTGAAAACCTGTGTATAGCAACAGGAATGACAATCCCTAAAATCAATATTATTAATGATGATTCTTTAAATGCCTTTGCGAGTGGAATTGGACCGGGTACATTTTCAATATCGCTGTCAAAGGGCATTATTGAAAAACTCAATGATGAAGAGCTTGAAGCGGTTATTGCGCATGAACTGACACATATCAGGAATCTGGACGTCAGATTACTTATTATATCAATAATATTCGTTGGTATCTTTGCATTTATATCACAGGCTATCTTCAGATCGATGCAGTTTGGAAGGATCGGAAGAGGAAAGAAAGATGGCGGAGCCGTAGTAATAATAGCTCTTTTACTTGCTCTTGTAGGTCTTTTAATTTCAACTCTTTTCAGGTTTGCCTTATCGAGGAAGAGGGAATACCTGGCAGATGCCGGGTCCGCTGAAATTACGCACCGGCCTCTGGCCCTCGCATCGGCACTTAGAAAGATTTCTGCCGATCCCATCATTGAAGCAGTGAAAAGAAAAGATATTGCACAGATGTTTATTGAGAATCCGCAGGTTGAAGATAAAAAATCTTCTTTCTCTTTTGGTTCACTGTTTGCAACACATCCGCCGATAGGCAAGAGGATCCAATTACTGGAGCAATTCTGACAGCTCAACATCTCAACAGTGTAACGGTAGAACAGAATATTTATGAGATTTGATGCCTTTGTGCCTTTATTTCATTATTCCTTAATACGATCAACCTGTTGTTTGTTTTTTTTACCAAATTTTATAAGTTTCGTTTCTTCTCCTTTTATCAATCTTTGTATGTTTTTTCTGTGAGTCAGCAGCATCGATATAGCGGTCACAATTGAGAATATCTTAAACAATACAGATGGTGTGTCAAAAAACAGAAAGAGGAATAACGGGAAAGTAATCCCTGCGGTCATCGACGAGACTGAAACAATACCTGTGATAAATAAGACAATAAGAAAAACGCCAATACAACACAAAGTAAGTAACGGATGTAATGACAGGAAAACTCCAAAAACAGTTGCAACTCCTTTTCCTCCCCTGAACCCGGCAAAAACAGGAAAGATATGACCTATAATTGCAATAATTCCGGTCATCATCTGCAGATTTGTAAGAAGTGCGCTTCCGTGTTCAGCCAGATGAAGAAAAACAGGCAGCATAGCAGCCAGCCAGCCTTTTGAGATATCAATAAGCAGAACAGGAATACCGGTTGTCCACCCCAAAACCCTTATGGTGTTTGTCGTTCCGGCATTTCCGCTTCCATGCTCTCTTACATCGATGTTGCGGAATCGTTTTCCGATCCAAACAGCTGAGGGTATTGAACCAAGCAGGTAAGATAGAACAACTGCGATCAGAACATTCAGTATATTCATACAATAAATACTGTTAAGACGGCAAATATAATGATTAATATAAACCGGAGATTTTTCAGATCACCGGACCAAAACCCACCAATCTGGCTGTCTCGTCGTTAGTTGTAAATTTGCTGAAATTATTAACGAATTTCAATGCCAGGTCAGTTGCTGCAACACGCCATCTTGAAGGCGAGTCCCATGCTTTAGACGGATCAAGAATATTTTCATCAACACCTTTTATCCTGGCAGGGATATTTAAATTAAAAACAGGAAGTGTGATAAACTGGCATTCTGTAATTGAATCTTCAAGGATAGCATTAATTATCAGCCGCGTGACTGCAAGGTCTATACGGGTTCCTGTCCCATAAGGCCCTGCCATCCACCCCGTATTTACTAACCAGGCTTCGGCATTATGCATTTTCATTTTTCTGGTAAGTTCGTTCGCATAAATAATAGGATCGAGCATCAGGAAAGTTGCACCAAAACAAGCTGAAAATGAAGGTAACGGTTCAATTATTCCTCTCTCCGTTCCTGCCAGTTTTGCAGTGTATCCGCTTAGAAAGTAATAACGTGTCTGTTCTTCAGTAAGACGGCTTACGGGAGGCAAAACACCGAAAGCATCTGCAGAAAGGAAGATGACTTTTTTAGCATGCCCTGCTTTTGAAACAGGTTTCACAATATTATTAATATGGTATATAGGATAAGCAACCCTGGTATTTTCTGTTTTAGAATTGTTGTTAAAGTCGATTGAACCGTCAGGCAACACCACCAGGTTTTCAAGAAGAGCATCACGTCTGATAGCATTATATATATCGGGTTCATTCTCCTTGCTTAGCCTGAAACATTTGGCATAACAGCCTCCTTCATAATTAAATACACCATCATCACCCCAACCATGTTCGTCGTCACCCACGAGAGCTCTTTCAGGATCAACTGAAAGGGTTGTTTTTCCAGTTCCGGATAGTCCGAAGAATATTGCTGTGTCACCTTTTTTACCTACATTGGCTGAGCAATGCATTGAGGCTATTCCCATGAGAGGAAGGTAATAATTCATAACGGAGAAGATACCTTTTTTCATTTCACCGCCATACCACGTTCCCCCTATTATCATCATACCTTCAGTGAGATTGAAAAAAATAAAATTCTCGGAATTGAGTCCCTGTCGATGCCAGTCGGGATTTTTAGCTTTGGAAGCATTAAGTACAACAAAATCAGGGCAAAAGACATCCAGTTCTTCCGGTTCGGGTCTGATGAACATGTTCTTTACGAAATGTGCCTGCCATGCTACCTCAAGAACGAATCTTATACTTAACCGTGAATTTTCATTTGCACCGCAAAAACAGTCAACCACGAAAAGTCTCTTTCCCGATAACTGTTTTGAAGAAATGTTTTTGCAATGATTCCAAATTTCAATTGAAATTGGTTTATTGTCGGAAACTTTTCCTTTTTCCGATTTCCACCAAACAGTATCCCTGGTTTTATCGTCCTGTACAACATATTTATCTTTTGGAGAACGTCCCGTAAAAACTCCGGTATCGATGGCAACAGCTCCTGTCCTGGTTATAATACCCTTCTCATAGCCTTCAAGTTCTGGTTTAGTCTCCTCTGCAAAGAGGGTATTGTAAGACGGATTATATATAATCTCCTTAATATTTTGAATACCATAATCTGATAATTCCCGGCGATCAATCATTGTAAGAAACAGATATTAATATCAATATATACTTAGTAAACAAACTATTGGTTGAAATGATCTCGAAATATAGTTTATTTTTTTTATTAATTATTCAGTTGAGGTATAGGGTATATTACTTTATAAAGGTCATAGTTATGTAATTAGGTTTTAATATATATGTGAACGGGTTGGATTAGTAAGCCGTGAAAAGAAAAAGGGTTCCGCCAAAGACGGAACCCTTAGTTTTTTGTATCGGATAACTGGTGTTTATTTACCAAATTTGATAGAAGCCTGTGCAGCAGCCAGTCTTGCAATAGGAACCCTGAACGGAGAACAGCTTACATATGTTAATCCTGTTTTGAAACAAAATTCAACTGAAGCAGGATCACCACCCTGTTCACCACAAATACCTACTTTAAGATCAGGTCTTGCAGAACGGCCTTTTTCAACTGACATTTTGATAAGTTGACCTACGCCATCCTGATCAATAGTCTGGAACGGGTCAGCAGTCAGAATCTTTTTGTCGAGATAATCATGAAGAAATCCGCCTGTATCGTCACGACTGAAGCCGAATGTCATCTGAGTAAGATCGTTAGTACCGAATGAGAAAAATTCAGCGCTTTTTGCCATCCGGTCAGAGAGAAGACAGGCGCGTGGTATTTCTATCATTGTACCATATTTATATTCGATTGATTTTACACCGAATTTTTTACAAACTTCATCATATACTTTATCAACGACTTTTTTGGTAAAGTCCAGTTCATTTACTTCACCTGTTACAGGAACCATGATCTCAGGATGAGGATTTTTCCCTTCTTTAATAAGTTCCAGAGCTGACTCAAAAATTGCGCGAACCTGCATCTCCGATATCTCGGGGAATGTAATTCCGAGACGTACTCCACGGTGGCCCATCATTGGATTTGATTCATGCAGAGCTTCGCCACGTTTGGCAACATCTTCTTTCTTAATTCCAAGTGATTTTGCCAGCTCCTCCTGTTTTTCTGCTCCCTGTGGAACAAATTCGTGAAGGGGAGGATCAAGAAGTCTGAATGTGACGGGCAGTCCGTTCATAGCAGCCATAGTTTCCTTCATGTCTTTTTTAACATGCTCAAAAAGTTCATCAAGTGCTTTGCGGCGCTCAGTTTCATTTGCACTCAGTATCATCTTACGAAGAAGAAATAAAGGAGTTTCTGAACCTTTCCCATAGAACATGTGTTCTGTGCGGAAAAGGCCGATACCTTCAGCACCGTAATTACGTGCAATTATAGCATCTTCAGGTGTTTCGGCATTTGTACGGACACCCATTTTACGATATTTGTCAACTATGGTCATGAACTCTTTAAATCGAGGGTTCTCTGTAGCGTCCATAAGAGTTATAGCTCCGGTATAAACATTCCCTTTTGTACCGTTCAGGGTAAGAACATCACCTTCTTTAATAATTATATCTGAACCTGTGATTTTTGCGATCTTTTTGGTAGCATCAACATGAAGGGCACCTGCACCGACTATACAACATTTACCCCAACCACGGGCTACAAGCGCAGCATGAGATGTCATACCTCCGCGTGCAGTGAGAATACCCTCAGCGGCACGCATACCCTCAACATCTTCAGGATTAGTCTCTTCGCGAACAAGAATAACTTTTTCACCTTTACGGAACCAGGCAACGGCATCTTCTGCATTGAAAACAACTTTTCCAACTGCCGCTCCGGGTCCGGCAGGTAACCCTTTTACTACTGCCTTTACCTTCTTTTCGGCTGCAGGATCGCAGATCGGATGTAAAAGCTCATCAAGCTGTGCAGGATCGACACGCATTACAACTGTTTTTTCGTCAATCAGTTTCTCATGAAGCATATCCATTGCCATATTAAGTGCGGCAGTTCCTGTTCTTTTACCAGTACGGCACTGCAACATATAAAGAGTGCCTTCCTGAATTGTGAACTCTATATCAAGCATATCGTGGAAGGATTTCTCAAGAATATTCCGGATATCACAAAGTTCCCTGTACGTACCTGGCATTGCCTCCTGCATACTGTGAAGATGCTGGTTCTGATCATTTTTTGTATCATCATTCAGTGGATTTGGAGTGCGAATTCCTGCTACAACATCTTCACCCTGAGCGTTCACAAGCCACTCACCATAGAATAGGTTTTCACCGGTAGCCGGGTTACGGGTGAATGCTACCCCGGTAGCTGATGTATCACCCATGTTACCAAATACCATCGACTGAACACTTACTGCAGTTCCCCAGTCATCAGGAATACCTTCAATCCGGCGATATGAAACAGCTTTTTTGCCATTCCAACTTTTGAATACAGCTTTAATACCCCCTTCAAGCTGTTCTTTAGCGTCATCAGGAAAAGGTTTTCCAAGAACAGTTTTCACTATTTTCTTAAATTCTTCTGAGAGAGCTTTTAGTTCATCAGCACTAATTTCCGTATCAGATTTGTAACCTTTCTGTTTTTTGAACTCATCAAGTTTTTCATCAAGCTGCTTACGTATTCCTTTACCTTCACCCGGATCAATACCTTCTGCCTTTTCCATAACTACATCGGCATACATCATAATCAGACGACGATATGAGTCCCATACAAAACGCGGATTATTGGTTTTCTTAAGGAAGCCCGGGATAGTTGCGGAGCTTAGGCCTATATTGAGGACCGTATCCATCATCCCTGGCATTGAACTACGCGCACCTGAACGACATGATACCAGCAATGCGTTTTCAGCGTCGCCGTACTTCATGTTCATTGTTTCTTCTGTCTTTTTCATGGCAGCCCAAACCTCAGGCATCAGTTCAGGAGGAAGAGTACAATTATTCTTATAATATTCGTTACAGGCTTCAGTAGTGATTGTGAAACCTGCAGGAACCGGCAACCCCAGCAGACACATTTCCGCAAGGTTAGCACCTTTACCTCCAAGAAGGTTTTTCATGTCGGTTTTACCCTCTGCCGTTTTCTTTCCAAATGAGTAGACTCTTTTAACTTGTGACATAGTTTTATCGATTTGAGATAATTGTTAAGTATTGATTTTGCAAAAATTTAAGGTGCAAAGTTAATATTAAAATTGAATTTTAAAAAGCGATTTTCTCAGTGGTCCTCTGTGTTTCCTCAGTGTCACTCTGTGTAAAAAAAAGAAGAACTAACACTGAGTTACACGGAGAAGCACAGAGTTACAAAGAGAAATAATAGCTTTAAGCTCTGGGATGGAACATAATAAGAGTATCGCGTAAAAAACTCCTGTCGATATGAGTATAGATCTCTGTGGTAAGTATTGATTCATGCCCAAGCATTTCCTGAACAGCCCTGAGATCAGCTCCAGCTTCGATCATATGAGTTGCAAATGAATGCCTGAATGTATGTGGGCTGATGTTTTTTCTTATTCCTGCTCTTGCCGCAAGATCCTTAATTATGGTGAATATCATCGCTCTGGTAAGACGGCTTCCCCTACGGTTAAGAAACAGTATATTCTGATCCCTTATGACAGGAAGCCTGTTCCTGTCCAGTTTATAAATATCTATTTCCTTAAGCGCTTTCTGACTGATGGGAACAAGCCTCTGCTTATTCCCTTTTCCTGTTACAACTACGAATTCTTCTCCGTAATGTATATCTGTAAGACGAAGATTCACCAGTTCCGATACTCTTAGCCCGCATCCATAAAGTGTTTCAATGATTGCTTTATTCCTGTGTCCTTCGGATTTACTGAGATCAATTTCATTAATAATCCTGTCAATCTCAATAACAGAAAGTACTTCCGGAAGTTTAAGACCAATTTTTGGTGATTCTATCAGGGAGGCAGGATTCTCCTCTATTTCTCCTTCGATAAGAAGAAACCTGAAAAATGCTCTGATACCGGAGAGTACTCTTGATTGTGTACGTGTATTCTTATTGTTGCTGCCATACCATATAAGAAATGCTTTGAGATCTGAATATGAAACACTTGCCGGAGAAATATCATTTCCTGTTTCACTGAAATATTTTTCAAGTTTAAAAACATCATTCAGATAAGCTTCGATACTGTTTTCCGATAGTGATTTCTCAAGCCTGAGGTAGGTTTCAAAATTTTTGAATGACTGTTTCCAGCTGAGGCTCATGTTTTATTCTCAAATATCCGACCATAAACTACCTGCAAAGTAACACAAAGTACGGCAACCTTTATAAGTTCCTCTCTTTAAATTATTTTTCCTATTTTTACCATGAAAGTTTTAAGATAAAAAATTGGGGAAACAGATTAAATTCTATCTACATATGCTAGTTGAAATAATTAATGGTCCTAATCTGAATCTTCTCGGCAGGAGAGAACCCGAGAAGTACGGACATTCTTCTTTTGAAGATTATCTTATTATTCTTAAATCGATCTATCCCCATATTGACTTTAAATATTATCAGTCAAATATTGAAGGTGAGATAATAAATGAAATTCAGAGATCAGGATTCTCATGTGACGGAATAATTCTGAATGCCGGCGGTTACACTCATACATCAGTATCGATTACAGACGCCATTGCAGCAATAAACACTCCGGTTATTGAAGTTCATATCACTAATATTTCAGCACGTGAGGAGTTCCGGCATACCAGTCTCATTGGCAGAAATTGTGCCGGCAGTATATCCGGATTTGGTCTGGACAGCTACAGGCTGGCCGTAGAGGCACTGATCGGAATAATCAAATCAAATAAGAAATAATTTATGGATGTAAAGAGGACCAAAATTGTAGCTACTATTTCCGATAAAAACTGTGAACCTGGTTTTATCAGGGAACTTTATGAGGCTGGAATGGATGTTGTAAGGATAAACTCGGCTCATCTTGATATTACCGGAGCCCTTAAAATTATAAAGAATACACATGAAGTATCTGATAAAATTGCAATCCTTATTGATACTAAAGGTCCTGAGATACGAACCACTGTCTGCGATGTTCCTATTCAACTTAAAAAAGGAGCCACGATCAGTATTATCGGAGATCCGGGGAAAAAAAGTTCCGGTGAAGCAATATATGTTACTTATAAGGATTTTTCTTCTGACATTCCGCTTGGATCACTTATTCTGATGGATGACGGAGAGCTGGAACTCAGGGTTTTGAGAAAACATGGGGAAGCGCTGGAATGTACAATTGAAAATGACGGAATACTCTCTTCAAGAAAGAGTGTCAATATTCCCAGCGTAAAGATTCAGCTTCCTTCCCTTTCTGATAAGGACAGGACTTTTATTGAAATGGCTGCTAAGAATAATGTTGATTTTATTGCACATTCATTTGTGCGGTCGAAACAGGATGTACTTGATGTTCAGTCTGTCCTGAATTCCTTTAATAGTGGCATCAAGATAATTGCCAAAATCGAAAATCAGGAGGGAGTTGAGAATATCGATGATATACTTGAAAACGTTTATGGTATAATGGTTGCCAGGGGTGATCTTGGTATAGAGATCCCTTATGAAAAAATTCCGGGTATCCAGAAGATGATAATTACGAAATGCATAATCTCAAGAAAACCGGTTATTGTTGCGACACAAATGCTTCATTCGATGATAAACAACCCGAGGCCAACCAGAGCGGAAGTCAGCGATATTGCCAGTGCAATATATTCCCAGACAGATGCAATGATGCTAAGCGGGGAAACAGCTAATGGAAAATATCCGGTGGAATCTGTTAAAACAATGACTAAAGTGGCTCTCGAAGTTGAGAAGAATAAGGAAAAATTTATGAATATCCCATACCTGAATGTTACGGGAGAGATATCTGCGTACCTGGCAAAGGTTGCGGTTAAAACTGCATTCAGAATCGGAGCAAGAGGTATTATTGCCGATACTACCGGTGGAAGGACGATAAGAGATATGGCTTCCTACAGAGGTATCAATCTGATTCTTGCACAATGTTACTCTGAAAGTACGATGAGAGAGCTGGCACTCTCATATGGTGTTTATGCAAGTTATCAGGAGCGAAGAAATTCAGTTGATGAGTTTATTCATATTGCATTGAAGAACCTTACCAAAAAACACAATCTTCATAGTGATGATATAGTTGTAGTTCTTGCGGGCAACTTTTCCGGCGGGTCGGGGTTTTCTTTTATCGAAGTCGGATCGGTACAATACCTTAAAGATCGCGTAAGTATTAAAGAAGATTAATCAATAATTGGTCTGATTTTTGATGTATAATTCAGGATTGGAACTGGCAAAAAATGTCGAATATTTACTTATGATTAACCATTTTGAATAAGAAGTTTAATAATCTTCATATATATCTAAGCTATCTTGTAAAATAAAATAATCTCAGGTGTGAAAAAGCTAATAATAAAAAAAATTTTCTTACTCGTACTGGTATCATTTTATTTTGCCAGTCTGGATGCTACACACAACCGGGCAGGTGAAATCACTTACAGGCAATTATCGGACCTGACTTATGAGATCACTATAACTACATTTACATACACATTGAGTTTTGCTGACCGGCCCACACTTAATGTTGAATGGGGCGATAATACAACTTCCGTCGCACCAAGAATACCCCCCAATTTAATTCTGCCGAACTATTACAGAAGGAATATCTATATAATAGATCATACTTATCCCGGCCCTGGAATATATAAGATAGTAGTGCAGGACCCAAACAGGAATCTGGGAGTTAAAAATATTCCTAATTCAGTGAATGTGATCTTTTCAATTTCAACGATCCTTACTGTAAATCCGGCAATGGGTCGTGACAATTCCCCAATACTACTTAATCCTCCTTACGATAAAGCGGCTTATCATTATTTATTTATTCATAATCCTTCAGCATATGATCCCGACGGGGACAGTCTGTCCTACAACCTCACAGTCTGTACGCGCGAAGATGCAAAACCTATAATAGGGTACACATTACCCCCGGCAACCCATTCAATAAGAGTGGATTCCATCAGCGGTGACCTTATCTGGGATACTCCGGCTGACACGGGGAAATTTAATGTAGCTATGGATATAAATGAATGGAGAAATGGGAAAAAAATCGGCGTGATCGAACGCGACATGCAGATAGAAGTTTACAATACCAACAACAAACCCCCTGTTAACGGCCCTCTTAAAGATTACTGTGTACAGGCCGGAGACACTATTGATTTCCTTTTTACAGCCACCGATCCGGACAAAGATAATCTGACTCTGAAGGCAACTTCAGGAGTCTTTAGTCTGACCTCATGCCCTGCCCGGTTTACAAAGGTAGATTCTGTTCCGGGATATGCCTCCTCCAGATTCCGATGGATTACCTGTCATGAGACAGTCAGGAAACAACCGTATAATGTTATCTTTAAATCTGATGACTCCAATCCTGATGTCAAGCTGGCGGATATAAGCAATATAAATATCAGAGTCCTTGGTCCGGCACCTCATCTCGTCAACGCGGTACCGGTTGGAAAATCAATCAACCTGACATGGTCGGGATATGTAACAAATGTGATAGCAGGATTCAGTGTTTACAGAAGGGAAGGAGCATCAACATTCAAACCCGATTCATGTACAGCAGGTATTCCATCTTCCACTGGTTTCATAAAAGTGGGATATATCGGAGGAAGTGCAACTACCTCCTTTGTTGATAATGATAACGGTCAGGGATTGCAATTCGGTAAGGAATATACTTACCGGATTGTCTCAGTTTATCCAAATGGAACCGAAAGTAAAGCTTCAAATGAGATTACATCTACTCTTGTATCAGGAGTGCCCGTGATTAAAAACGTAAGCGTCAGAAATACGGATGCAGCAAACGGATGGATTTTCCTTTCATGGAAAAAGCCTCAGAAACTTGACACTATTCCTGCAGCGGGCCCTTATGAATATCTGATTTACAGGGCCATCGGAGTCGGAGGAACCGACTTTCAGCAGATTAAATCGATCCAGACAACAGATCTTAACGATACAGTCTATATAGACACATTAATCAATACATCGACAACAGGTTATATTTACAGGATTGATTTATATAATAACGCTACGGGTAACAGATTTCTCATTGGTGACCCGGCGTACGCCTCTTCTGTATTTCTTGGAATCGCCCCTGGCGACAAAAAAGCACGTTTCACGATTAATCGTAACGTTCCGTGGATCAATACCGAATATGATTTCTTCAGGTTAAACGATGCAACAAACGTTTATGATTCTGTCGGAACAACAAATCAGCTTACATGGACCAATTACGATCTGGTAAACGGTAAGCAATATTGTTATTATGTCAAATCGGTTGGTGGTTATCTGGCTAATAATATGCCAAAGAACCTGATTAATCTATCAGAGACCATATGTACTACACCTGTTGACAATGAACCTCCCTGTACTCCGGTATTGAATGTTTCCAGCAAGTGTGACAGCTTATACAATACCCTTACCTGGTCAGTTGCAGATACTTCATGTTCCAGTGACATTGCAGGTTATAAGATATATGCTAAAATGAAATCAGAAACAGATCTATCCCTTCTTTTAACGATCAATGATAAAAATGTATTTACTTACAAACACTTCCCCGGGGAGACTATTTCAGGATGTTATGCTGTTTCAGCTTTTGATTTGGCGGGCAATGAGAGCGCTAAATCTGTAATGATTTGCATTGATTCCTGCAACTTTTATGAGATCCCGAATGTTTTTACTCCAAATGGTGATAATATAAATGATAAACTGGTTGCAAAAACGACGGGGCTTGTTGAGAAAATTGATTTCAGACTATTCAACAGGGATGGAATGTTGTTATTCAGGACAGAAGATCCTAAAATAAACTGGGATGGTACTTATAAGGGACATATTGTATCTCCGGGGGTATATTTCTATCGATGTGAGGTTTATGAAAACCGAGTTTCAGGACTCGAACTTTTCCATCTGACCGGTTTTGTTCATGTAATTACCGAATTAAATTCAAAGGTAACTCCGCAGACCACTAAATGATTGTGAAGTATATGTAAAATGAAGAAGATTTTATTTCTGTTTTGTATATTTCTTGGTGCCTCTACAGTTTATGGACAACAGACCATAGATTATATTCTTAAAGCCAAAGCACTTATGGAAGCAGGGAAACCTGAGGAGGCTATAAGCCTGATTAACCGTGCAATTACTCAAACAAAAGAGAGCCGGCTTTTTACCGAAAGAGCTGAAGCAAATGTTCTGAAAGGAGACTATTCCGCAGCTATAAGTGATTTTAACGAAGCTAATAAAATAACTCCCTTCTCAGGTGAATACGGACTATCAAGAATCTATGCTCTGAAAGGTGATGCGGGAACGGCTCTTTATCATCTTGAAATGAATCTGAATTCTCAGTATAAAAGAGGTGAAAAGGATATCTTACTTGATCCGGCATTCACCATTATTGAAAACAGGCAGGAGTGGCGTCAGTTTTGGAAGAAAGAATGGTACAGCATAACTGAAAAGAGTATTTCGGAAATAGAATACTATATTTCAGCCGGTAAAATAGATGAATCAAAAGATGTTCTTTCAGAACTCAGGAAAAGTTCTGATAGCAATGCTGAAGTCCTGTATGCTGAAGCATTGATTGATCTTGCTTCAGCGAAGTATCCTGAGGTTATGAAGATTATTAACGGCCTGATTACATTAAACCCGGGTAATGAAAAATATTTAAGGATTCTGGCAAAAGCCCAGAACGGTGCATCTGATCCTGCGGGTGCTTCGACCACTTATTCCCAGCTTCTCAGCTCAGGAGTTGCTGATGCCGGGTTGTTTTTGCTGCGAGCCGATTGTTACAGAAAAACCGGGGAAACAGATAAAGCTTTAACTGATATCAGGAAATATCTTGAGATATATCCTGAAAACAGTTCGGCATTGAGTCTGGCCGGTAAAGTGGAGGCTAAATCGGGTGATAATCTGAAAGCCCTGGACTACTTTTCTCAAAATCTGAAACTGCATCCAAACGATCCGGAATGCTATATTGACCGTGCAGATTCGTACTTTATTTCAAAATCCTGGGATTTGGCTATTAATGACTACAGTATGTCGCTTGATCTCAAACCCACCAATTCTGATGTATGGCTTAATAAGGGTATAGCACTGCTCAGTTCAGGTAAAGTAGAAGATGCCTGTCATGATTTCAGAATGTCATTTAGTCTTGGAAATAAACGTGTAACAGATTACATAAGCAGAAACTGCATTAAATAAGATTCATTTAATATTAGGTCCCGATAGGTGGCCACTCATCTTATATGTTTCAGAATTCTCTCGAAAAGATCGTGAGGTTTGAACGGTTTGAGGACATAATCATTTATGTTGAGGTCCTCAATTTTATCGTGGCTCTCTGACATAATTGCTGCTGTCAGTGCAACAATAGGTATATCCCTTAAGCGCGGATTATCTGATTTTCTGAGGATTCGTGTCGCTTCTATGCCATCCATGACCGGCATATGCAAATCCATAAGTATAAGATCGAAATCTTCTTTTTCAAGAATATCAAGAGCGATCTGACCATTTTCAGCATGTGTAACCGTTATTCCCCAGCCAATCAGGAACTTATTGGCAACAAAGAAATTAATTTTATTATCTTCTGCAACCAGTATCTTTTTCCCTTCGAGACCCGAAAAGCTCTCGGGCACATCTACAACCGGAGAATGAGTTCCTTTTTCCGAAATTCCAAATGAGATGACAAACCGGAATGTGGATCCTTTGTCAGGGGCACTTTCAATTGTTATTGTGCCTCCCTGCAATTCAATCAGTTTTTTACAGATTGCGAGACCGAGTCCTGTACCTCCGAAATGTCTTGTCGTATCTGCCGAAGCTTGTGTAAAGCTGTCAAATATCAAGGCATGTTTATCCTGAGCAATGCCGATGCCTGTATCGGTAACTGTGAATTCCAATTTCACCTGATTATCTGACCGGCTTAATTCTTTTACAAATACCTGGATACTTCCATGAATAGTAAATTTCAGAGCATTTGAAAGAAGGTTGGAAAGAATTTGATTCAGCCTTATGGGATCACCAATGACCTCTACAGGCAGATTATTTGCTTTCTTAATATCAAAACTCAGATTCTTCGCTTTTGACCTGAATGAATATGACCTTGATATCTCATCGAGAAATTCGCTTAGGTTAAATTGTGTTTGCTCGAAAATTATTTTACCCGATTCCATCTTGTTATAATCGAGAACATCATTTACGAGTGTAAGAAGATGATTTCCTGAAAATTTCAGAGCTTTGATGTAATCCATCTGATCTTCACGCGGATTTCCCTGCAGAAGAAGATTTGTTATCCCTATTACTTCATTGAGAGGTGTTCTGATCTCATGACTCATTGTTGACATAAACAATTGCTTCGATTGTGCTGCCTCTTCAGCTTTCTGACGTGCCAGAATAATATTATCCAGCATCATCCTCCGCTGAAGTGCTATGGCTATCTGATTTGCGATAAAATCCATTATATAAAGATCATCCGTGGAGAATTTGTCCTCATTATAATAATCCTGCAGACACATTACGCCAATAGTGTCATTTTCAACTTTCAGTGGAACACCCATCCAGACTTTGCATGGTGTCCCTACAAGGTCGATATCTCCCGATTCGTCGAGTAATTTCAGATCTTTTCCTTTAAGAAGAACTGATTTGTTATTATTTATTACCCAACCTGTTATAGTCTTTTTGGTTGGGATTTCATAAAAATTATCCTTTTCGTCTGCAAAAAAGGGCAGAGAGAGTGTTTCGGTTGACTTATCGTAAAGAGCAATAAAAAAATTGTTAGTATCCCATATTTTACTCAGTTCCTGAACTATAATGGGATAGATTTCTTTGATATCATATTGTTTCAGAGCAGCATTTGAAATATTGAATAAGATCTCCTGTAAAAGCTGATTTTTTCTTTCGGTCGTAATATCTCTGTAGATGCCCAGATTCGCAACAATTTCATTATTTATGACTATGGCAGTTGCAACCAGGGTAACATGAATATTATTCCCATATTTATCTTTTCTTATTGTCTGTCTTACCTCTTTCTGATTAAGCGATGCAAGGTTGTCTATTTTTCTGGCTTCCTCTTTAAGATCATCCGGAACCACAAGATCATTAATGTTTTTATCAACAGCCTCTTCTGATGAATAGCCAAACAGATGGGTGAACTCCCGGTTTATCATGGATATTATGCCCGATGGGTTCGTAATAGCGATTGCAGCAGGAGTTGAATTATATAAATGTTCTAGAAATGCTTTTTCCCTGATTATCTGATTCTCATATTCCTTTTGTTTACTAATGTCCGTAACAACTCCCCTGTATCCGACAATCTTGTCATCAAAAAACAGTGCGAAAGAGTGGGTGACAATCGGAACAAGCGTCCCATCCTTTTTCCTGCCATAATACTCATTACTTGAAATTTGTCCTGGTGAAATTAACGACTTAAGATTTTCAATCATTTCCTTAAAACTATCAGGAAATATTTCGGAAATATAAGCTCCTTTTTCAAGATCTTCTTTTGTATATCCGAAGAAAGTCAGTCCCTGTCTGTTGGCGTACAAGATCTTTCCTGTAAGGTCTATCTCATACACCATCTCAGGAAGTAAATCTGCAAACTTCTCAAAGACAACCCCCTGCTTGTTCTGATCTTCCCTGATCCTCTGCTGGCTTCCGGGTTCCCACGTTATTACGAAATTCCCTGAAGTAAGCAGGAAACCCATATAATATCCTTCGGAATCGTCTCCGTTTGGCGATGCAGCTAATTTATGGGTATCACCTGTCAAATGCAGATGGTTAAGAAGTTCAACCAGCTTAATGCGATTACGGAGAGGGGTCTCATCTATATATTTTCCAATTACTTCATTTTTTCTTAGGAATTCAACTTCTTCAACTTTCCTGTTTAAATCGATAATATAAAATCTGTTATCATTATCTATGCTGAACAGCGCAAGATAACTGCTGACTGTTTCAAAAATTTCTTCGAGCAAACTTCCATGACTATCTTTTATCTTTCTGTCTTTTAATGCTTTGGCCTCAGTAAAAATTGTCAGAAGATAAATCTCATTTTCAAGCTGTACAGTATCTGCTGAAAAAAGATAAGGTTTCTCTTCACCGGTTTTTGTTTTCAGGGTGACAGGATAACCTTTGATGCTTTTTAGTTTACAAATAAGTTTTAAGTATTTATTGCTATCTTCAATATCTGCAAAAATCTGGATATCATCAGAAGTATGACCAATAATTTCTTCTTTAGAGTAACCTAGTGTTTTATGAAATGTTTCATTAACATCCACATATCGGCCAGAATCTAACTTGCTTATTGCCATTAAATAGTTTGCAGAGTGAAAAATCCTGAAAATCATTTCCCTTACAATCTCAGATTTTTCCTGACCTTTTGAACGCATCAGTTCGAGTTCCTTCTCCAGTCGTTTATTGGTTTCCAGTAACTCAAGATAGCTTTCTTTATAATCCATTAATCTGGTCTTTTCAATTACTTTTTAAAAATAATAAATATTGACTTAATTCCGGTTCCCGACTCTAATTTTACTTTTTATTTTCAATTTTTATTTTAATCAAATTATATTTCTATTTATTTCTGATTTTTTTATAATAGTTACAGAAATCGGTTAGTCCGCACTGGTTACATAGTGGATTTCTGGCCTTGCACACATACCGTCCATGCAATATGAGCCAGTGATGGGCTTCATGAATTAGCTCTGCAGGAAAATACCTTGTCAGCTGAATTTCAACACTCAGCGGTGTTTTAGCATTTTTAGACAGACCTATCCTGTTTGAAACTCTGAAAACATGCGTATCAACAGCCATCACGGGTTTTTTAAACAAAACGGAAGCAACAACATTTGCACTCTTTCTTCCGACCCCCGGCAGACGTTGCAACAGCGATGGCTCTTCAGGTACCTTTCCTCCAAATTCAGATATCAGCATACGCGACATCCCCGAAAGATGCTTTGATTTGTTATTTGGATAAGTACATGACTTTATGTACTCAAAAATCGCCTCCGGTTCTGCTTTAGCCAAAGAATCTGCATCAGGATATTTATGCATAAGAGAAGGTAAAATTAGGTTGACTCTCTTGTCAGTACATTGTGCAGAAAGTATCACGGCAACAAGGAGTTCAAAAGGATTCCTGTAAACAAGTTCGGTCTTCGCCGAAGGGAAGGTCGCCTGAAAATATGATATAGTCCGGTTGAATCTTTCCCTGATAGTCATAGCTTTGAAAATAATAGCGCAGGTAAGGTAACACTTTTTATCTTTGTACAATATTGATATATATGGTTAGTTACCTTCAGGCGGACAATATTGCAAGGCGAATAGGAGATAATCTTCTTTTCGATAAAATAAGTTTTAATATTAGCAAAGATGATAAAGTTGCTCTGATTGCAGTAAACGGTGCCGGCAAATCTTCTTTATTAGATATACTCGCAGGCAGGGAAAATCCTGATCAGGGTTCTCTCAGTTTAAAACGTGATTTAAGGATAGCTTATCTTCAGCAGTCTCCGGTTCTGAATGATTCGAACAAAATTATTGACGAACTTTTTTCTGTCGACAGTGAGCTTGTAAAACTCATAAAAGATTATGAAGCATGTGTTCTCACCGGCTCTCCTGAAATTATGCAGATCATGATTCAGAAGATGGATGACCATAAAGCCTGGGATTATGAAGTGGCAGTAAAGCAGATCCTTTTTAAACTCAAGCTTAGTGATTTGAATGCAGTAATCGGGACGTTATCGGGTGGGCAGAAGAAGCGGGTGGCTCTGGCAAAAACACTTGTTGAAGATACTGATCTTCTTATACTTGATGAGCCGACAAACCATCTTGATCTTGATATGATCGAATGGCTTGAAGAGTATCTGATAAAGTCGAAAAAATCTCTTCTTATGGTTACTCACGACAGATACTTTCTCGACAGAGTATGTAACGTTATTTTGGAACTGGCCGATAATGAAATATACAGGTATGAAGGCAATTATGAATACTTCCTTGAAAAGAAACAAAGCAGGGAAAATTCAGCCAGGATGAACTCCGAGAAAGCAAAGAACCTTTTGAAGACTGAACTTGACTGGATGAGACGGATGCCAAAAGCAAGGAGGCATAAGGCTAAATCGAGGATTGAATCATTTTATGAGCTTAAGGAAAAAGCAGCTGACAGACCCGATGAAAAGAGCATCAACATTAATGTCAACATTTCAAGAATGGGGAGTAAGATCCTTGAAATAAAGAATATTAGTAAATCCTATGGTGACAAAGTACTCCTTAATAACTTTACCTATCGCTTCAACAGGTTTGAAAAAGCAGGACTTATCGGAAGGAACGGGACAGGTAAAACAACTTTGCTGAACATAATTACTGGTCTGACAGATCCTGATAATGGTACTGTTGAACGCGGAGAAACCATAGTATTTGGTTATTACCGGCAGGAGGGCATTGAATTTGATAATGATATGACGGTAATTGATGCGGTGAAAAGCATAGCTGAAAAAGTCATGATCAGTGACGGTAATATACTGTCAATAACACAGTTCATGAATTATTTTCTGTTCCCACCTGAAAAACAGTATACTTTAATCAGAAAACTATCCGGAGGAGAAAAGAGGCGTTTATACCTCCTCACCGTATTAATGAAGAACCCAAATTTCCTGATACTTGATGAACCGACCAATGATCTTGATATCCTTACGCTAAATGTACTTGAAGAATACCTTGCAGGCTTCAGAGGCTGCGTGATTGTAGTATCACACGACAGGTATTTTATGGATAAGGTTGTAGATCATATTTTTGAATACAAAGGTGACGGTGTAATAAAGGATTTTCCGGGTAATTATACTCAGCTCAGGGATGGACAGAAAGAATCTGAAAAGCAGGTAGCAAGGATTAAGCTTTTAAAAAAATCAAATAAGGAGGAATTTTCAGAAAATCAGTTTAAGAAAGAAAAAAAGAAAGGCCTGACATTCAATGAAAAAAGAGAATTTGAGCTCCTCTCAAATGAAATCGAAAATCTTGAATCGGAAAAAAGACTGGTTGAAACTGAATTGAGTCTTGGAGTTCTTAATAATGAGGAGTTATTATCTAAGGCTAAAAGACATGGGGAAATAGTGAAGATGCTGGATGAAAAGGAGTTAAGATGGCTGGAATTAAGTGAGAGATGACTTAAATCTCGCTATTCTAAAAAAAAATGCCGAATTGGGTCAGATTTTTTAACTTTAACAATCAAAATTGCTCCATTGGAAAGAATAATTATTAATACACCCGGCTTCATTTCACAAATCCTTGTCGGCGAAAAGTGGGAAGCAGTATCAGGCCTACTTCCTGAAAAAAATGCAGTTATTATCACCGATAATAATGTAAAACGGTTATATGGTAAAAGATTTCCTGAACTTCCTGTTTTCCCGCTTACCCCGGGAGAAGGAAGTAAAAACCTTAAAGTCATTGAAAACCTTGCAGAACGACTCCTGGAAGCTGGAATAGATCGATCAGGCTTTGTTCTTGGGATAGGAGGAGGTGTAGTTTGTGATGTAGCCGGTTTTCTTGCCTCAATATATATGAGGGGAATCAGCTTCGGATTCATCTCCTCCACATTACTGTCACAGGTAGATGCCAGTACAGGCGGTAAAAATGGAGTCAACCTTGGTGGTACAAAAAATATGCTTGGCACTTTCCGACAGCCTGAGTTCGTTATCTGTGATCCGGCAATGCTACATACTCTTCCGGAACAAGAGTATTTATCCGGGCTGGCTGAAATGATTAAAACTGCAGTAATTGGAGATAAAGAATTGTTTGAACTTATTGAAAGAAGTTTTGATGAAATAATTTCAAGGGACAATGAGCTCATGACTCTCCTTGTAAGCAAATGTGTAAGATTTAAGGGCAATGTAGTATCAAAAGACGAAAAGGAGTCAGGTTTGAGGAGGATACTTAATTTCGGACATACTTATGGTCATGCGATTGAGATGCGGAAGAAAATAAATCATGGCTTTGCAGTAGCATCCGGAATGGAACTTGCGACTGAGTTTTCTTATGAAAGAGGCTACATAAACCTGGAAGAAAAAGAGAGGATAAATAACCTGTTAATGAGATTTAAGCTTATTGGAGATATTGATTTGCCAGACGATCAAATGGAGAAGCTGGTAGAACACGATAAAAAGAAAACGGGTACCGGTATTTATTTCGTTTTTGCACAAGGCATCGGACAAGCAAAAATTGAAAATATGCCAGTCGGTGAGGTACTGGAATTCTATAAAAGATTCAGAGGTTATAAATAGAATTATGAATACATTCGGATTAGTTTTCAGAGTTACACTTTTTGGCGAATCACATGGTCCTGCAATAGGTGTAATAATAGATGGATGCCCACCGGGGCTATCTGTCAAATCTGACGATTTTATGCCAGATCTTATAAGACGGCGAAGCGGTGACAAAGGGACTACTAAGCGTATGGAACCCGATCTTCCGGAGATACTAAGTGGTGTTTTCGATGGAGTGACAACTGGCGCACCTGTTACTTTGATAACAAGAAACAGTAACAGAATTTCTTCTGATTATGATGAATTTAAAAATATTCCCCGTCCGGGTCATGCAGATTTTGTCTCACGTCTTAAGTATTCAGGTTATTCGGATATGCGCGGAAGCGGCCATTTTTCAGGCAGAATAACATGGGGGTTGGTTGCTGCTGGTGTGATATCAAAAAAGATAACCGGATTGGCCGATATCAATGCGAAGCTTATTTCTGCAGGAGGTTCTGATAATATTGAGAAAGCCATAGATGAAGCCATTGCATCAAACGATACTATAGGTGGTATTATAGAGTGCCGTGTTAAAAATCCTCCCCTGGCTATCGGTGAACCATTTTTTTACTCATTCGAATCTGCTGTGAGCCAAATGATCTTTTCAATTCCTGCAATTAAAGGGATTGAATTTGGTTCCGGATTTGCTTCTGCAGCAATGAGAGGTTCAGAGCATAACGATCCATTTATAAATAGCGGCGGGAAGACAGCGACAAATAACTCGGGAGGGATTAACGGAGGCATTACAAACGGGAATGAGATTGTATTCAGAATCGTGGTTAAACCTACTTCTTCAACGGGGGTTGAACAAACGACTTATAATTTTAAGACGTGTGAGATGACAACCCTGAAGGTTAAGGGCAGGCATGATACCTGCATTGCTTTAAGAATGCCGGTGATAGTTGAGGCAGCAACGGCAATAGCTATGGCTGATCTTGTCCTTATTGACAGAGGGATTCACGGCAGCAGAAAATCTGATATTCAATAGATCTCTGTGCCTCCTCTGTGGCTCTCTGTGTAACTAAATAACTAGAACTATCACATCTTGTCCCGCTTAAGCGGAAGAGTAACACAGATATTTCACAGATTTGCACTGAGAAATTCCAGACCTTAGTAGAATTATTTTATTGGTTTGATTATGAATGCTTTTCTTTTGGATTTAATAAGAAGTCCTTTTTTTGTTGATTCCGTAATCTTGAACCTCTCATCAATTCTGTCGCCAATAATCCATGCAATTTTTCCATCCGATTCAAGGATATAAATATCTTCTTTGTCAAATCTTGAATATTTATTGTCTATAAAATAATCACTCAGTTTTTTCTTCTGTTTCATTCCCAGCGGATAAAAGTAATCTCCCTTTTTCCACTTTCTGATTCTAACCGGAAATTTCACTTTTTGAGCATCAATACAGGCTATAAGAGAATCGGATGGGATTTTGAATGTTTTGGTGATCCTGACACTTTTTACTGATGAAATACCAGGAAAATTACAAATATCATCTTCGTTTCCAATTAAATACGAAGGTTCCTTTCCGGTTTTATTACCTGTAACAACTAATTCTTTCCTGTTTTTAATTATTCTGTGAGTACTGGTAACGATCTGACTTCCGGTTTTACCTTCGATTACTTTCAAAAGATCAATTAACAATGCGTTCGTTATACCATATGGTTTAAACAATTCAAATAATATGGTTTTATTTTGAAAATGTGTTTTTAACTTACTGATATTAAATGTAATGAATTGATCTTTTTCCTCTGAGATGCTTTCTTTTAATCGCAACATGAATTGGGATACAATTTCATTATATCCGGAAAATCTTTCTGTAGTTTCGTTTAGTGTCAATTCGATGGAAGGGTTAATCTCTTTGAGTAGTGGTATTACCAGATGTCTTATTTTGTTTCTTGTATATTTTGTGTCTGCATTTGAACGGTCCTCGCGAAAAATAATTTTGTTTTGGTTACAGAAAGCCAAAATATCCTGTCGTGTTGCGAAAAGCAATGGTCTTATTATCCGGTTACTGGCAGGTTTCATTCCGGTCATTCCTGTCAATCCTGTTCCTCTTATCAGGTTCATTAAAAGAGTTTCAGCATTATCATTCAGGTTATGGGCGACAGCAATTGAACTATATCCGTTTCTTATTCTGATTTCTTCAAACCAATTGTATCTCAGATCTCTAGCAGCCATCTGCACTGATAATCCATGCTTTTTAGCAAATGATTTTGTCTCAAACCGTGTGGAATAAAATGGAACATTATGCTTTAATGCATATTTACGTACCATATCCTCATCTTTATCGGATTCACCTGCTCTAAGAGAGAAATTGCAGTGAGCAATACCTATTTTATATTCCAGATGGTAAAACAGATGTGTCATTACCATTGAATCGATGCCACCACTTACTGCAAGAAGAATTCTGTCCCCTGGTTTTACCAGGTTATTTTCAGAAACAAACCTTTGAAACTCATCAATCATTTCGTGTAGGATTGAGCTGTAAAAATAGAAAAAGGTATCCTTTCAGGGGATACCTTTCTTCTAAATTCCGAAAAATTTATCGATTTGAAAGATAATCAGCCACACTTTCCTGAGTTTCTTTCATTGCCTTTTCTCCCTTGTGCCAGTCTGCCGGGCATACTTCCCCGTTTTCTTCAAAAAACTGTAAAGCATCCACCATTCTCAGCGTTTCTGAAACACTTCTGCCCAGAGGCATATCATTTACGGTCTGGTGTCTCACAATCCCTTTTTTGTCAATCAGAAATAATCCTCTGTATGCTTTGGGATCACCTTTGAAAGTAATCTCTCCGTTTTCTAAATAATCATACTCACCAGCCAGAACATCATAATTTTCTGAAATGGTTTTTGAAAGGTCGGATACAATGGGGTATTTGACTCCTTTTATCCCACCCTGTTTTAATTCGGTCTGAAGCCATTTCCAGTGAGAATATTTTGAGTCGACCGAACAGGCAACAACAGCTACGTTCCTTTCCTCGAATTCCTTTAATTTTTCCTGAAAAGCAAGAAGCTCCGTTGGGCATACAAACGTAAAATCAGCAGGGTAGAAGAAGAATAATACATACTTTTTCCCAAGGTACTGGTCAATTGAGAACCCATCTACCATTTCACCTCCATTTATCACTGCTGGAGCAGAAAATGACGGTGCTTTTTTTCCAACTAATACAGCCATATTTCTAAATTTAATTAAAATTAATAAATGTTGATACAAAGAAGATTACAAATAAAAGATTAATTTGTTCATTAACGGTACGGTATGACAGCCGGGGGGCCGGGTTCAAAATTAGCTGGCCGTAACAGTTGTTCTCCGGAAACAACAACTGGAGATATTGTTGAAAATGCCGGAGGGTTAGGGAAATAGCCTATCCTCACCTGAAGAGTATTAAATACCATGTTTTCATTCCTTATCCTGATACCCAATCCAATACTTGAAAGCGCATAACCTCTTCCAAGTTCTTCATTGGTTCCGCAAAGAAATGCAAGATCGGTGAAACCGAAAAATGCAAATCTGAAACCGTAGAGATTAATCGGGCTAAACAATACTGATTCAAGGCTGACAGATAACCTTTGAGTTCCATTGATAGAGTCATTTTTGAACCCGGAGAATCCATTATTCGTCACGAATTTCAGAAATTCATTTGTATATCTTCCGAATCCTCTGGTATACTGAAAATATAAAAAGTTACGGATCTTGGAATTTCCAAGATTAATAAGGTTTGAGAAATAATTCATTCCAAGAGATAGAAGTCCTTGTTCCGTTTGATTTTTATTGACATAAGTTGATAATCCCGCAGAAGTATAGAAATAACCAAGGGCTTTAACTGATTTACCAAATGATGCTTCACCGCCAATGTATGTTCTCACCTTGAATTCATTAAATTCTCTTCCTGTGGTAATTTTGAAAAGGGCGCCATAAGGAATATCCTCAGTGCGGCCATAACTGTAAATAAGGTTGGTTTTGGTATATTTTTGAATAGAATAAGCCACCGATCCCAGGAAAAGCTTGTATCTCTGAAGGTTATAAAATGATTCAGACGATATCAGGGGATGGTCGAATACATTATTGTTAGTGTAACGTGCACCGATAATGATTCTTGATACTGACTCCTTATTAATGAGGAACGACCTCGCCAGCCAGTAATCCTGTAAATTGTATTTCACCGGGGCAGGTTCAGGAAGTGTATCAAGATCTTCTGAAGTATACATCATCCTGACAGAAATTCCTCCTGCATATTTTGTGTTGAAACTAACCAGCTTCCGGCTTAGGTCAAATCCGTATGTTTTTTGTCCCAGTCCATTAAGATAGTATACATTAAGATCTATAAATGATTTTGCAATATTATTCATGAGATAATGTGCTCCAAATCCGGGAGAATCAGGAGCTGAATTATCAAAGGGCATATCGATCCCGAATTCATGCCCCATTCCGAAGATGTTTTTATCAAAAATTGAAACAGTACCTTTATCAAGCCCTTTATATGTATATGAACCGCCAAGAGAATAAACATCCTTCGTATAAACCACAATATCGGCTTCTTCCTCTGAAACAGGAAGAACAATTATTCTGGCGTCGTCTATAAATGGAAGTTGTCGTAAAACTCTCTCGTTATCACTGAGTACCAAAGGAGATATCTTCTCACCTTCTGAAAAAAGAAGGTTTTTTCTGATTATATTTTCATTTGTATTGAAGTGGGTTTTATTTAAAAGGTTTTCAACCGTATTCGGATTACCTGAAGACGGATTATTAATATCGGCGCCGAAAACATTAAGCTTTTGAATAATAATTTTTCTGATTTTTTTCCCGGAATATTCAATATAGCCGGCATCACTTGTTCCGGTAAACTGTTTCTTAAAATTGGTGTCAGTACGAACAACTACAAAACTATACAGTCTTTTAGTCAGTCGGTTCTTTGAAGCTCTTGCTTTCAATGTATCGAAGAAAACCAGATTTTTATTCCTGACAGGAATGAGAGCAGCGGTTCCTGAATAATGGATGCTTAAAAACGTTTCATTTGAAAAAAAAGAGATATTGCCTTTGATTTTCGAAATAATGTCCGGGGAGATTTTTTTTAAGGTGTCTGTATCTGAATGTAATTGAGAATATGCAACGTTATATGATGACAGCAGGGCCAAGAAAATTAATGGTCTTAACAAATTCCGGTATCTTCTCTGAATTCTGCACATCAGGTTTCCTGGGGATTGCTAACCAGCACATCATCAGAATTAAATTGAAAACCAAGCCGCTTTCCTGTAATAACCCTTGAATGTTGAATTTTCGCTTCAGCCTGGCCAACAGTGGCGATTTTAACTGTATCGTAGGGAGGTACGAGCAAATCAAATTCAAGTGCATATTGAATTGCTGTTGAAATGATCAGTTGTAACGATTGTTTGCTGATCTCCTCATTGCCAAAATTAGTAAATAACATTCCCATCTGCCTTTTGCCTTCAACAAAATACTGTTTCTCATGATTAATGAATATTCTGGCAATCAGGTATCCCAGATCATCTAAACGGGAATACCTGAAAGAGTCGCTCAGATAGTTGTAAATATTGATGATACCGGAATATGCATTGAACTTATTTTTCTGTATATAAGCTGTTTTCCAGGCAGGGTGTTCCCTGTCGAACTGAAAAATATTAGAATGCATACTGAAAAGCAAAATATCACCGGCAACCTTAATCTGCGCATCAAAATTACTGCGGTCGGTATATTCAAGTCTTATCCTGGAATCCATACCGCTTAAACTGGCATTTATCTCACGAGATAAGTTTTTAAGAACATCTTTGACCACGCAAAACGATTCAAGGGTATTATCAAATACTTTTTGCTTCAATAGTGATTTTTCTTTTAGTGTTCCTATTATTGCCACTTTCTTATCATCCTGATCTGTCATGGTAAACGTAGATTTAATTGAGATATTGGAAACTAAAATAAGAATTTAATTAATAAGATCTTGCAAATAAAACTCTTCTGCCAGATGGTCTTCCTGAATAAATACATTTGCCAGGCTCTGCAGGGCTGTCAAAAGGAATGCACCTTATTGTGGCTTTTGTCTCTTCTTTGATTCTTTCTTCGGTCTCAACCGTGCCATCCCAGTGAGCCATAATAAATCCGCCCTGATTATCGAGGACTTTTAGAAAATCTTCCCATTTATCAACATAAAAAGTATTTTCTTTACGGAAATTCATAGCCTTATTATAGATATTCGTCTGAATGTCATCAAGAAGTTTCGGAATATATTCATATACTTTATCAACAGGTATTGTCTCCTTGGTAAGGTTGTCTCTTCGTGCAACTTCGATTGTATTGTTTTCGAGGTCACGGGGTCCGATTGCAATACGTACCGGTACTCCCTTCAGCTCATAATCAGCAAATTTCCATCCGGGTTTATTATTATCCCTGTCATCATATTTAACTGAAATTCCCGATTTCTCTAAACCTGCTTTGATTTTAGCAGCAGTTTCGGATAATGCCCCGATCTGTTCAATGTTTTTATAAATAGGTATTATTACAACCTGGATGGGAGCTAGTTTTGGAGGTAAAACAAGTCCATGATTATCGGCATGGCCCATAATTATAGCGCCAATAAGCCTGGTTGTAACACCCCATGATGTTGCCCACACATAATCAAGCTTTCCTGTCTTGTCGGTAAACTGGACATCGAAGGCTTTAGCGAAGTTTTGTCCGAGAAAATGGCTTGTCCCGGCCTGTAAAGCTTTACCATCCTGCATAAGGGCTTCTATGGTATATGTGTCAAGAGCTCCGGCAAACCGCTCATTTTCACTTTTATAACCTTTGATTACAGGTAGAGCCATTGAGTTTTCTGCGAAGTTTGAATATACATTGATCATCTTTTCAGTCTCTTCCATAGCTTCCTCACGCGTAGCATGAGCAGTATGTCCTTCCTGCCAGAGAAATTCTGTGGTCCGAAGAAACAGTCTTGTTCTCATTTCCCATCTGACAACATTGGCCCATTGATTTATAAGTATAGGCAGATCTCTGTAAGAATGGATCCAGTTTTTATATGAATGCCAGATTATTGTTTCAGAAGTGGGGCGTATAATAAGTTCTTCTTCAAGCTTCGCATCAGGATCGACAATAATTCCAGTACCGTTTTCATCGTTTTTCAGACGGTAATGAGTTACAACTGCACACTCTTTCGCGAATCCTTTTACATGTGCCGCTTCTTTACTGAAAAAGGATTTTGGAATGAATAATGGAAAATATGCATTTACATGACCGGTGGCTTTAAACAATCTGTCGAGCTCAGCCTGTATCTTTTCCCATATTGCATAGCCATAAGGTTTAATTACCATGCATCCACGAACAGCTGAATTTTCCGCCAGATCTGCCTTGATAACCAGATCGTTATACCATTGTGAATAATTTTCGTCCCTGTTTGTTAAAAACTTAGCCATTTTTTGGTATGGTATTTGTTTAATAAATATTAGAAGAATAGATTTGGTAAAAATAATTAAAAAGATTAGTTATCATTCAAAAAAGAAAGGGAGGTTCATAATGAAAGCAAAATACTATACAGGGATTTTATCATTACTTCTGCTTTCCACATCAGCATTAAAATCCCAGTCGGATGATTCAAAAAACTTCAGAAACGATGATGCCAAACTGGTTGTAAATAATTACTATGATGATAATGATTATTATTTTGCCTCCAGGATAAACAGGTTTCACAGGCCTTATACAATGTTCGATTACTATTCTCCCATCTACACAGATCCTTTTTTGTATAATCACAGGCCCTTTTCACTTGGATTGAACCTTTTCGGCGGAAGAGGTTTCGGGTTGGGATTCTCTTTAAATTTTCCGCTTATAAATTATGGTTGTGGTTTTGGAGATTATTATGGATACGATCCTTTGTATGGAGATGACTATTACTGGGGTTATGATCCTTATTTTTATAATGACTGGTATTCACCGTTTATGTTCAGTTTTAACCTGAATTTTAACTTTTGGAACAGATGGGGCTATGGTTATCATGGTTGGAATGGAATGAGCCGTTACTACGGACACAATGATTACAGACCGGGTTTTTATGCAAATAACTATTCTCACGGGTATAATTCTTACAGACATTCATCGACCGGTTACACCCCCCGCAGAAACCCCGGAAACAATTCTGAAACATATGTTCATAATAATAATGTATCAAGAAGAGGAATTTCGTCAACCAGCAATTCAGGGAATGCAACCAATAATATCCGGCCGGCTGCCAGGTCGTATAATAATGTAAACAGAGGAGAAACTAGAAGAAATACTTATGCCAGTTTAAATAACAATCGTTCAGGAAATATAGTAAATCCGGGAAACAACTTTGGTAGGTATATACGTTCTAATACTTCTGTAACCACTCATTCCCCGAGATCAATCAGTACTCCTCAGATACGCTCTTCTTCCAATAGAACGATGACCATTCCCAGGGCACATTCTTTTTCCAGATCAATGAACTCCGGCTTCGGAACAAGAAGTAGTTCATCTCATAGCGGATCAAGATCCTCCGGTTCTTCAAGGGGAAAATCATCAGGACGAAGGTAAACTGACAGCGTAATGATTTGTCCTGATTTTTTAAGAAAAGGTAATATATTTATTGAATTGTAACAGTTAGTTAAATAAATTTGTTTCTTTGGTACAATATTTGCGTGTTACTTTGAAAACTATAGGGGGAATTTAAAATGAAAACTTTATCTCAAATATTAGTCCTTGCTCTTCTTACTCTAGGCTCGTGTACCTCAAGGCTTTATACAGGAACAGAGTACGATGATCTTTATTATTTACCTTCAGATAAACCTGTTGCTAAAAACAATTCGACTGTAAATGAACAGATTACTGAAGGAAACTTGAAGAATAAGGACTATTATGATAATATATATGCAACCGACACTCTTGTATCGGACCAATATTCTAATGCAGTTGATTATGATAATCAGGTTAATAATAATGAATATAATAGTAATAGCCAGGGATACGATTATTACAGTGATTACCCATATTCAAACAGGTTGAGAATGTTTTACGGAAACTATTTTGATCCGTATTGGAGAGATCCTTTCTATCTTGACTATGGTTTGGGGGGTATGGGTTATGGTTTAGGTATGGGAATGGGCTATGGCATGGGTTATGGCTATGGTATGGGCATGGGTTATGGATATGGTATGGGAATGGGTTATGGAGGATTGTACGGCGACTATTATGGATACCCGTGGTGGTATTCCGGTGGTTACTATGGCGGCTATTATGGTAACCCTTATTTTGGCAGTGCTTTTTATACAGGATACCCTTTGTCGTATCATAAAAGTGAAGTTTCTTACGGAAGGCAGGAAAGACCAAGCACTATTTCACCCAGATGGAATAGGGATATAGGCGGTGTTGGTTCTTCAAATAGAAATTCTTATCTCTCCACGACAACTTCCGGAGTTGGTGGAAGAAATTCAGGATTGCAAACTGCTACTGCCAGTCAGAGAAGAACTGTTTCATCAGTAGTAAATTCGCAAGTTAATCAGGTGAACAGTAAATCTGCTCAGGATCAAACCAAAGGAGTGTACACACGTTCAGGAAGTGCTGTACAAAGAAATCCGGCAAATGTAAAACCTGCTTATAATAGCGTTAGCAGGACATATACTCCCAGTTACAATAACCCTCGGATGAGTACGAGACCTTCATATAATAACAGCAAAGTTTCTGAAGGAATAAGCTCCGGTGTCAACCGGAATACGAATAGCAGCAGGGTTTACAATAACTCAGGTTCTGTCAGGCAGGGTAACCAGAATTCTTATAATAATGTAAGAAACAACTCTTCGGGGAGCAGTGGCCAGAGAAAAAGTTATTCACCATCAGGGTATTATGCTCCGGCCGGTCAATACAGATCCAATTCTTCTCCCAGAGGTTCAGCAAGTTATTCTCTTCCGTCAAGAAGTAGTTATTCATCAGGTTCTTACGGAGGTTCTTCTTCAGGCAGCAGCCGCTCTTCGTCATCATACAGCAGCGGATCTTCAGGATCTGAATCAAGAGGATCCTATTCCTCAGGATCTTCTTCAAGTTCCTCATCAGG